>DAISWS010000014.1:0-36381 GCA_036826275.1 Vulcanimicrobiaceae bacterium | reverse complement strand
CTGACCGCGCAACGGTACATGTGGGATGATTTCCATCCGTATGTGTATCGCACGACGGACTATGGCGCCCATTGGACCGCGATCGACAGCGGTATTCCGAGCGACGAGTACGTGTACGTGGTGCGGCAGGATCCGCATCAGCCGAATTTGCTCTTTGCCGGCACGCGCAACACCGTGCACGTCAGCTTCAACGGCGGCGCGTCGTGGCAGCCGTTAACGTTGAATCTTCCCGGCGCACAGGTGCGCGATCTGGTTATCGACTCGCGTCAAGGTCAAGTCGCCATAGCGACGCACGGGCGCGCGTTCTGGGTCCTCGACGATCTCACCGTGCTCGAGCAGCTCGCGCGCGGAGCGTCCGGCTCGCTCTTTGCGCCGCAAACGGCGTGGCTGACGCACATGTACGGCGGCGGCGGTTTCGCGCGCGAACGCAGCGGCCAGAACCCGCCGTTCGGTGCGACGGTGTACTTCGACGTACCAGCGGGCTACAACGGCAGCACGCCCGCAAGCCTGACCTTCAGCGATGCGCACGGACACGTTATTCGCACGTTCCGCTTGCATCCCAAGAACAACGCGGACACGCTGACGCCCGAACAGCGCGAAAATCTCTCGCCCGCGGAAATTCAAGCGGCGGCAGATCGGCAGGCGACGGGAATCGTTGCTGGCATGAACCGGTTCCAATGGGATCTCCGGTATCCGAACGCGGCCGACGTGAACGGCTTCTACGTGCCCGCAGCGGCGGGAGGAGAAAACGACTTTCCGATTGGGCCGCACGTCACGCCCGGTACGTACCGCGTCACGTTCCGCGACGGCGCACACTCGTATACGAAGGCATTCACGGTTGCGCTGGATCCGAATCTGCATCCGGCGACGGGCGCGCTTGCGGCGCGCTTCGCGCTGCAGAAACAGATCCGCGACACCCTGGATGCGATGGATCGAGCAATCAATGCGGCGCTTGCGTCACCGAAGCGAAACGCGGCAGTCGATGCGGAAATCGACCGGCTCGTGAATCTGAAGACGCACTCCAGCGAAGGCCCGCTTTCGAGCGGCACGCGCGTGCGCGATCACTTGGCGTACCTGCAATCAGATATCGATTACGCCTATGACCGGCCGACGCCGGCGCAGTACGCGGTGTTCCGCCAGCTGCACGGCGAGGCGATGAAGGGAATCGCGCGACTGAAGACGCTTACGCGGTAGTGGTTCCAGGCGCCCGGCGTTCGATGCGCACGTCGATTTCTCCATCGACGATGCGGACGGTGTGCGTGCACGCGCCGCGCAGCGTCATCACGTTGAACGCCGTGACGGCTTTGCCGTGAAGACGGCACCATACCTCGCGTTCACCATCGAACGAAAACGGTTGCAACGCCTTGACGGCGACGCGCTCACCATCGATGAATTCAAGCGTGAACGGCTCGTCTTCGGAGACGATGGTGCGGGCGTATCCCGAATAATTTGAGAACGGGCCGTCGCGTTCGATCTCCGCGCGAGAGATGCGCCAGGTGAAGGGCTCTTGCTCATCCGACTGAGCAAGCACCCTCGTCCAGCCGCCGCCGTTGCGCCACGCGATTCGTCGTGAAACTTCCGTCATGCCCGACGATAGTACGGATATATGGCACTCCCGCGCCTGCTTTTTACCGCCGCCCGAAACTTCAAGCGCGCCTGGCCGCTGATGCGAGACCAGCGCGTGCCGGCGGCCCTCAAGACGATCACGGCGATTCTCGCGCTTTTGATCGTCTCGCCGCTCGACATCTTCGGCGACATTCCCGTGCTGGGACTGCTCGACGATGCCGTGCTCTTGTCACTGCTTTGCATGCTCTTCGTGTGGTTTGCCACGCAGACCATCGAGAAGAACGTGACGCCCGTAGAGAGGCCCCGGCTTCGCGACGTGTAAACGGCGCTTCATATGAAGCGCTTGATTGCCGTCGCAGTTTCTGTCGTTTTGCTGGGTGCCGCGCCCGCAGCGCATTTCACGAGTAAACTTCAGTGGCGAAGCATCGGCCCGTACATCGGCGGACGCGTCGTCGCCGTCGCGGGCGTTCCGAATAAACCGAGCACGTTTTACATGGGCGGCGTGCAAGGCGGCGTGTGGCGCAGCGATAACTACGGACAGAGCTGGGAAAACATCACGGATGGGAAACTTCCGTCCAATGCGTACGGCATCGGCGCACTTGCGGTAGCGCCGTCGAATTCGAAAATCATCTACGCGGGAACGGGTGAAGCGGACATCCGCCAAGACTTTGCGCCCGGCGACGGCATCTATAAATCAACGGACGAAGGCAAGACCTGGAAATACGCCGGTCTGCGCGACACGCACATGACCACCGCGCTCGCGATCGATCCGCGCAATCCCGACGTCGTGTACGCGACGTCCATGGGACACGTCTTCAAGCCGAACGCGGAGCGCGGCGTTTTCAAAACGACCGACGGCGGCAAGACGTGGAAGAAGATCCTGTTCGTCGACGGCAACACCGGTGCCGCGACGATTTCGATGGATCCGAAGCATCCGCAAACGCTGTACGCGTCGATGTGGCAAGCGCAGCGTTTTCCGTGGGGTCTTACGAGCGGCGGTCCCGGCAGCGGGCTCTACAAAACGACGGACGGCGGCGCGCACTGGAGCAAAATTTCGAGCCATCCCGGGTTCGCCCGCGATCTGCTCGGCAAGATCGGCGTCTCGGTATCGCCGGTCAACGCGAACGTCGTCTACGCAATCGTGCAGGCGCACGACGGCGGCGTGTTCCGCTCGAACGACGGCGGATCGACGTGGAAGCGCGTTAATTCGCAGTGGAATCTGCGTCAGCGTGCGTTTTACTACACGGCAATATTCGCCGACCCCAAAAACGCAAATACGGCCTACCTGCCTGAAGTGGACGGCTTTTTCAAAACGACGGACGGCGGAAGAACGTGGAAGCCGATCATGCCGCCCGGCGATCACCATATCATCTGGGTGAACCCGAACGACACGAACATCATGCTGGAAGGCGACGACGGCGGCGCAACGGTTACCGTGGACGGCGGCAAGACATGGAGCACCGAGCTGAATCAGCCGACCGGACAGTTCTATCACATCACGCTCGACAACCAATTTCCGTTCCACGTCTACGGCGCGCAGCAAGATGAAGGCGCGTTCGAAGGACCGAGCGCATCCAACGAAGGCCTGAGCACCGGGCTCTGGCATAGCGTGACGTCGGGCGAAAGCACGTTCGTCGCTCCGCTTCCGGACGATCCGAGCACGACGATCGGCAGCGGGTACTACAGTTATCTCGCGCGCCTCAACACGCCGACCGGCGAACTCAAAAACATCTCGCCGTGGCCGAAATACATGTCCGGCGCGTCGGCGATGGAAACGAAATACCGCTTCAGCTGGACGCATCCGATCTTTTTCTCGCCCGCCAATCCCCACGATTTGTTCGTTGCCAGCCAAGTCGTATTCAAGAGCACCGACTACGGGCAGACGTGGCAAATTATCAGCCCCGACCTCACGCGCAACGACAAACGCACCGAGCAGCCCAGCGGCGGTCCGATCGATCTCGATCAGTCGAATGCGGAAACGTATCCGGATATCTCCGCGCTCGCGGTCTCGCCGCTCAGCGCGAACGTCATGTGGGCCGGATCTGCCGACGGCATCGTTCATATCACGACCGACGCCGGCGCGCACTGGAAATCGATCACGCCGCCGCAAATTCCGCAAACCGCGCAGATCAGCAGCATCGAGCCGTCGCACACCGATGCCGGAACGGCGTATCTCACCGCAAACCGCTATATGTGGGACGACTTCCATCCGTACGTTTACAAGACGACGGATTACGGCGCGCATTGGACCGCCATCACCGCCGGCTTGCCGGACGATCAGTTCGTTTTTGCGATCCGGCAGGATCCACGCGAACCGCGCCTGCTGTTCGCCGGTACGCGCAGCACTGTGTACGTCAGTTTCAACGGCGGCAATTCATGGCAATCGCTGCAAGAGAATTTGCCGAACGTTCAGGTGCGCGACATCGCCATAGACGCCCGCCAAGGGGACCTCGCCCTTGCGACGCATGGACGCGCGTTCTGGATTCTCGATAATCTGAAGCTGCTCGAGGACATCGCCCTTCGGCAGGCTCAGGGTTCTTCGATGCCTCAGAATGACGCGGTGCTTTTCCGGCCGGAAGGTGCGTGGCTCTCACACGCCTATGGCCGCGCCGGGTACGGCTCGGACCTGGGTCAGAACCCGTCGTACGGGGCGGCGGTGTTCTTCAACGTTCCGAAGAGTTACAACGGAAAAACGCCCGCGACGCTGACGTTTCTCGACAGCAGCGGCAAAACGGTGCGCACGTTCAACCTGCATCTGCGCAACAAGAAAGAGAAGCGGCCACCATACATGGCGATCGCCGCGATGGCGCATGCCGATCAAATGGCGTACGAATTAAAACAGGCAACCGCCATCGATCCGGGGATGAACCTGTTTCAGTGGGACATGCGGTATCCGCCTGCGACGGAGATTACGGGATACCACATTCCAACGTCGGACGATATTTCGGACAGCGTCGACGGTCCGACCATCGTTCCGGGCAGCTATACCGTCGAGCTTTCATACGGCGGGAAGACGATGCGCCAATCGTTTACGGTCAGCGTCGATCCGCGGCTGCATCCGGCCACCGAAGATCTGGCCGCACGCTTAGCGCTTGCGATGGAGATCCGCGATCAATTGAGCGCCCTGAATACGACGGTGAACGAAGCGATCGCGGCGCGCGCGCATCTGCCTTCTGCAAAACGCGCGGCGCTCGATCGCGAACTCGCGAACGTCGTCGAAATGCGCATCCGCTCCAGTGAGGGCGACCTGATGCACGAAGTTCGCATGCGCGACTATCTGGCCTTTCTGATGAACGAACTGGACATCGGCTATCAGCCGCCCACGGCGGCCGAGCAGTCCACGTGGCACGAGTTGCGGCCGCAAGCGCAGGCGGATATCGCGGCGCTCCGCAGCTTGATGCGCTAAGGCGTCGGAGTCGCACCCGGGCTCGACGTCGGACTTGTCGTCGGGCTTGGGCTGGCGCTGGGACTGCTGCTTGCCGTAGCGCTCGCGGTCGGTGAGACGGTCGGCGTGGCGGTTGGAGCGGCGCTCGGCGTCGCAGTCGGTACCGGTGAGGGGAATCCGCCCGGCGGCGGCAGCGACGCGGGAATTCCGCCGTTCGTGTTGCACGCCGAGAGCGCCGCACACAATGCGGCACTCATCAGCAAACCGAACAGCGGGGCCAGCGCGCGTTTCATGGCTCAAGCAGGCTATACGTGGTCCATAAGGGCTTCTCCCGCCCGCGTTGAATTTCCAGCGGCATGAGGCAGAAGCGGCGGCCGCGGATCTCGCCCGTCGACGACGCACGCGCGCTGTTCCGGCGCGCGCATTTCTCGCTTGCCGCCGAGCGTTTAGCCGCGCTGCTTGACGAGGAGCCCGGTTTTGCCGCCGGCGCTTTGCTCGCCGCGCGCACGCAGTTGCGGTTAGGCAGTCCGTCGAGCGCACTTGCCGTGCTCACACGCCACGTGCGAAGTGCGAAGCGCGACGAGAAAGCCGAAGCGGCGATGCTCAAAGCCGTTGCGTTTTCGCGTCTGGGCGATGCTGCGTCCGCGCGCGCGCAGTTCAAAAACGCGCAGTCGCTGCTGGGTGAGGGCGATGCGCTGGCGGGCGAGCTGACGTATCACCAGGCATCGGCCGAGTGGATCGATCGCCGGCTGGATCGGGCGAGCGCGATGCTCCAGCGCGTTCCGCAAGGGCGCAGCGCCGATTTGGATCTGCACGTGGCGATTCTGCGCGGAGCGGTTGCCTCGGCCGGCGAGAATCTGCCTGCGCAAGGCGCCATCCTGCTCGACGCGCTGCGGCGCGCCGGAACGGGCGAAGACGTCGAGGCGTACCTGTACGCGATGCTCGTTACGCATATCGCCGCGCTTGCGGTCGAGTTGCCCAGTGCGGAGCTGCGCGACGCTGCGATCGCGCGCCTCGACACGGTAGCATGGACGCCGGATATCGGCGATTTGCATTTTCATGCCGTTCGCGCGGTCGCATGGCGGCATGCGCTCGACGGCGACGAGTTCAATGCGTTCCGTCGTCTGAAACAGGCGCTGGGGGCGGCGCGGACCGATGCATGGCGCGTCGCGGCGCTGACGGATCGTGCGTACCTCGCGCAAGCATTGGGAGAAAAGCGCTGGGCGGCGCAAGAACTGCGCGATGCGCACGAACTGGCGTCGTCCATCGATTGGAAAGCCGTCGCAGGCGAAGAAAAACTCGCCTTGCCGGTGCTTGCCGAACTGTTTGCTGCACGCGATCCGTCGGTCGCAATCAATTACGTCGCCACGTTCAGCAGCGTGGGCAAGAGCTATCCGCGCATTCTTTCATCGAGCAAAGACGTGCGCGTGCAGGCGCTCGAGGCGTATTCGCTCGGCAAAGTGCAGCTCGCGCTCGGAGAACGAGCCGAAGCAAAACGGCTGCTGGCGAGCGCGTGGTCGACGTACGATCGCCTGGGCATCGCCTGGCGCGCCGCGCGCGCGGCGCTTGCACTGGCGGAGATCGACGATTCCGCGAAATGGCGTTCGCGTGCGGCGCACGAGTTGCAGGCGTATCCGCGGAGCTGGCTCGCGCGTACCGAACGCGTGGGCGCTGCCGCGCCGCTTTCGCTCCCGGCAGAAGCATCGGGGCTGACCGCCGCCCAGCGCGCCGTTCTCGAGCTCTTGCTTGAAGGGCGCGGCACCGACGAAATCGCGCGGACGCAGGGCCGCAGTACGTTTACGGTGCGCAATCACATCAAGGCCATATTTAAAACGCTCGGCGTCACTTCCCGATCGGCCCTAATCGTCAAGGTCACGAGAGGGACTAGCCAGCCGTAGCCCAAATAGGTTACGCTCGTAGCCTAATGTGTCCACACCGGGTGTGGGCTCTCTTCCGAGGAGATGACGGGATGATCGCGCGGATCGCCTTCGGGACGCAATGAAGTACGTCGCGCTTCTCGGGTTTGTTTTTGTGTGCGGCGTCAGCGCGTGCGGCGGCGCGCCGGTTCCACGCGGAGCCGGCACGAGCGCCGCCCCCACGCCGACGCCCACCCCGAATCCGTGTGGTATGCCTCCGCCCGTGCCTAATCCATTCTTGTGGCTCGCTTCGCCGGCGTCGGGATCGACCAACGTCAGCACGACGATCGGTTTGCTGGTTTTTGCGGGAAATCCCATCGGTTTCTACGATACGGCGAAGGTTACGATGACCGCGTCTTCCGGTACGAACGTTCCGGTCGGCGCATATACGGCCGCACCGTCGCCATCGCCGACGCCGTATCCGTCGCCACCTGGAGGGAGCGGCGGTATGTACGTCGCCGCGTCTATTCCGACGCTCGCGCCGTCGACGACATACACGCTCAGCTTTACGTATCTGGATTTCAACGGCATTCCGCCTGCATGCACGGGGCCGCTCACACTTCCGCTCGGATCGTTTACCACGCGATGAATCTCGCGTACCTCGGCTCGATCATCGTCGTTGCCTCGATGCTCGCAGCATGCGGCGGCGCACGGTCACCCTCAACCGCTGCGCCGCCGCTCGTGCCCGTGCCGACAAACGGCGCATCTCCGGCGGCAATGACGTATTCGCAATCGGCAACCGGAACGTCAACCGGAGCCGCTCCGCTCTTTCCCGGATTTACCTGTTCCGATCCGCAAACGGTGCGTACCGCGAGCGCTACCGGAACGATCTCGCAAACGAGGGCGGCGAATCAGTCGTTCAACGGCCAGAGCGGGCTGTATGCGGTTACGTCGACGATCACGCTCCAAGGCTGTGCCGACGGACCCGAAACCGTCACCGAAACTGATTATTTCCGTGTGCTTGCGGTGAGCGGAAATATATCGACCATCATCGTTTTGGCCGGGTCGACCGTGAATTACGCCACGTACGTCGGGATGCCGCGCAGCGTCGTTGTGAGCTACGGCCCTAATGGGCTGATCGCCGGTGAGTTGCCGATGCAGGCCGGGCGCACGTGGACGAATAGCGCAGCGCGTACAATGACCTCGGCGTGGGGGAACCAGCAAGGAACGCTTACCGTGAACGCGGACGGTTCATATACAGATAGCACGATTGAGCTGCAGGGCATTTTCCCGTACGATTCTATCGTAGCCGTCGAAAACGCGGATGCTTCCGGTTCCGTAACGCAGGTCGCCGGCGCGAACGCATCGGCGCCGCCGTTCGGAGCGTCGCTCAGCGCACCGTCGGGCACTACGGTCGTCATTACGCCATTCGGACAAGCGCCGCTGCCGCCCGATGCGCCGACTCCGACGCCCTGCCCGGGTTCATGCCCCGCGGTGACGCCGACACCGTATCCGCAATACGCGTGGTATCCCTACGATCCGTCGGCGTCAAAGCCGCTTGAAACGCTAACGACGACGGATAAAGGCGTCGTGGCGCTGCCACCAACTTGCAACGTCGCGACGTCCTTTCCGGCGTCGGCCGAATTGATTGAAACGGTCGATACGGTGCTCGACGTCTTTTCCGGGACGGCTTCCGAAACGAGCGATGCGTACGTCGATCCGCATGACGGCGTGCTGTGCGTGAACGTTGCGCTGCAGCAGGCTTCGTATGTTTTCGGAGCAACGAGCGCGGATACGACGCCGCTATCGACCGGAACGTTAACGTTCTCCGAAGCGCTGCAAACCGAAAATTCACCGCCCGCCGTCTTGGCGGTGCCTACGCTCGCGCGTTTGGGGGTATTTTGGCGATGAGGAAGGTTCGTATAGCCACTGCGGCAGTCGCGGCACTTGCGCTCGCTGCGTGCGGCGGCGGTTCGTTGTTTGGAGGAAACCACCCAAAAATTTCTGCGACATGTCCGCCGCCACCGCTCTCGCCGACACCGCCTCCGGCGTTCTTGGATTATCCGCCGAGCGGCAGCGCGAACGTTTCAACGAGCATTGGTCAGATCATCGAGAAGGGCGCAGACGTTCCCGGCGGCGGTATCACGATCGTCGTTGCATCGGGTTCGGAAAATGTGCCGCTCGGAACGCCAACGACGGCACCTTCGCCCTTTCCGACGCCATTTGCAACGCCTCCGCCAACTTTTGGAATGATCGCGCCGTACATCGCTATCCCTTTGCCGACACTCTCACCGTCTACCGTATACACGGTGAGCGATGTGTATGCCGGTTACGATCCGAATAATCCGCCGCAGTGCAGCGCACCGACGACGCAATTGGTCGGCACGTTTACGACGGGCTCATGAAAAGCGCCGCTGCGTATGCAGCTGTATTCGTCGCCGTGCCGTTGTTGCTCGCGGCATGTGCGCAGCCCGGTACGTCCAGCCCCGCAGGTACACCGACACCGCGTACGTTGATTCCGGCGGCAACCTGCCCGCCACCATCGCCCGGCCCCCCGCCGATTCCCGCGTTTCTGGATTATCCGCCGAGCGGAAGCACCAACGTTTCGATTAGCATCGGCGAAATTATCGAGAAGGGCGCGGGCGTGCCTGGCGGTGCGCCGGCGCCAATCACGATCACATCGCCGTCAGGGACTGTGCCGCTCGGCACGCCGACAAGCGCGCCATCGCCGTTGCCGAGTCCCTTCGCAACACCGCCGACGTACGGAGCAAACACACCGTATGTGGCAATTCCGGTTCCGACGCTCTCACCGTCGACGACGTACACGGTGAACGACATCATCATAGGGTACGATCCGAATAATCCGCCGCAGTGCAGCGCGCCCACCACGCAATTCGTCGGCACGTTTACAACGGGGTCATAAGGGTTGCGGTGAGTTCCATCGAGGCGGGCGTCCCCTAGAGCGCGAACGTGGCGCCATGCCGTTTTCCGCATGGACGACCTTCTACACGATGATCGGATCGTCGTCGGCCGCACTGACCGGACTGATGTTCGTCGTGATCGGCGTCATCATGGGAACCTCGCGCGAACGGCGCACCCCGCGCGCCATCGGCATCTTTACGACCCCGGCCGTCGTGCATTTCGGTGCGGTGCTGCTCGTGGCGGCATTTTTGCTTGCGCCGTGGCATTCGCTGCGCGTGCCGTGCGCGCTGATCGCGCTGCTCGGCATTGCCGGGCTTATCTACATGCTGCGCGTGATTCGCGGGACGCACACCTTGACCGAGTACCGCGTCGATCTGGAGGACTGGATCTGGTACAACATCTTACCGTTCTTTGCATACGGGGCGGTCTGCGCGGGCTCGCTCTGGGCACAGACGTCGCACGAGCCGGCGCTGTTTGTGCTAGCGGCCGGAGTCGTGCTATTGATGTTCATCGGCATTCACAACGCCTGGGATATCGTCACGTACATTGCCGTGCGTGATGCGGAGGAATAGGCGGGGCCGCCGGTAGGGCCCACGCCCCGGTAGGGCTAACGGACAGCCATGCTGCATTCGGAAGCCGCGCCCGCCGCGGTAAAGACCGACGCGCTCGACGCGCGTCTCGAGCTGACCGTTCGTTCGCTGGTGCTCGGCGCCGCAATCACGCTGATCTTCACCGCTGCAAACGTCTACCTGGGCTTGAAGGTCGGGCTGACGTTCGCATCGTCAATTCCAGCCGCCGTGATATCGATGGCAATTCTGCGAATGTTCAAGACCGGTACGATCTACGAGAACAACATCGTGCAAACGGTCGCGTCGGCCGCCGGAACGATCTCCTCGATCATCTTCGTGCTTCCCGGTTTGGTGATGGTCGGCTGGTGGAGCGGATTTCCGTTCTGGCCCGCGTTCGGCGTGTGCGTGGTCGGCGGCTTGCTCGGCGTGATGTTTCCGATTCCGCTTCGGCGCGCGCTGGTGACGACGTCGGATCTGCCGTATCCCGAAGGCGTTGCTGCAGCAGAAGTGCTGCGCGTCGGCACCGGTTCGCGCGAGGGCGCGGTAGAAGGCAAAGCCGGATTGCTTGCGGTGGTGTGGGGCAGCATCGTATCTGCGGCGTTTGCAGCGGTCGTCGCAACCAAAACGTTTGCAGCGGAAATCGACTATTACTTTCGCGCCGGCGCATCCGCGAGCGGCATCGGTTTTTCGCTTTCGATGGCGCTCGTCGGTGCGGGACACCTGATCGGTTTGGCCGTCGGCTTGGCGATTTTGGCGGGCTTCGTGATTTCGTGGGGTATCTTCGTGCCGATTCTGACGGCGATGCATCCGGCCGCCGGTGATGCCGCAACGGTTGCAACGACGGTTTGGGCCCATCAGGTGCGTTTCATCGGCGCGGGCGTTATCGGTATCTCCGCCATTTGGACGCTGGGCCGGTTGGCAAAGCCGGTATGGACCGGACTCATCGCCGCGATTGCTGCATCGCGCCGTCGCGCGCAGGGTGAGGCGCATCTGATGCCGCGCACCGAGCACGACATGCCGATTAGCCTGGTGACGCTTATCAGCATCGCATGTCTGATTCCGATGGCCGCGCTCTTCGTCGTGTTCTTGCACGGCGGCGCGATTACGCAGTACATGGTGCCGCTGGTGATCGCGTCGGTCATCTACGTCGCGGTGATCGGGTTTATCGTAGCGGGCGTGGCGGGATACATGGCCGGACTCATCGGCAGCTCGAATAGCCCGATTTCGGGACTTGCAATCTTGGCGGTGATCGGCATCTCGCTCATCGTGCTGTTCATCGGACACGGCGCAGCCGGCGCCGCGAAGGATGCGCTCGTCGCGTTCGCGCTGTTCGTCACGTCGGTGGTCTTGAGTTCGGCGACAATCGCGAACGACAATCTGCAAGATTTGAAAACGGGACAACTCGTCGATGCGACGCCGTGGCGCCAGCAGGCATCGCTGCTCGTCGGCGTGCTCTTCGGATCGCTCGTTATTCCGCCCGTCCTGAACTGGTTACAAGCGGGCTATGGATTCGCCGGCATGCCGCATTTGCGAAACGCCGCGCTCGCGCTGCCCGCGCCGCAAGCGACGCTGATTTCGACACTCGCGAAAGGCGTCATCAGCGGAAATATTCCGTGGAATCTCATCTTCATCGGCGTGGCGGTCGGCATCGGCATGATTATGATCGATGAACTGTTGCGCGCGAGAAGTACGGGCGAACGCAAACTGCCGCCGCTTGCGGTGGGCCTGGGAATCTATCTTCCGACCTCGACCACCGCGGGCGCGGTCGTCGGCGCCGTCATCGGCTGGTTCTACAATCGCGCCGTTTCACGCGGACGCAATCCGGAGATGGCCAAGCGTTTGGGCGTTCTGCTCGCATCCGGGCTTATCGTCGGCGAGAGCCTCCTGGGAGTAGCGTATTCGGGCGTCATCGTGTATTCCACGACGCACCACGGCCCAGACTCGCCGTGGGCGATGCCGTTTTCGAATGCGCCGTCGTGGCTCATACCGTCGGAGGTTATCGGCGGCATCGCGTTCATTGCACTGCTGTACGTGATGTACCGCTGGGTTGGCGGAATGGCGCGAAAAGCGGTGATTTAGGGCTAATGTGGTTGCCGTTTTTGCAGATCGTCAAACATCGCGCGCAGTGCGTTTGCTTCGTTGATTTGGGACTCGGTCGGCGGCGCGTAGTTGCCGCTCATGCGCCCCATTAGATCGCCTAAGCGATCGCGGAATCCCGGTGGTCCGCTGAGGTCCTCGACGTTGCGCGGATTGTAGGTGAGTTCGCGTTTGAAGGCGAGCAGTGCCGGCGTCGAGTGCCTTGTTTTGACGCGTTTGTCGATCTCGTTCAGCCATCGATCGGCAATGCTGTATTCCCGGAACAGCTCCGTCATGAAATCGTAACGGGCTTCCATCTGCTCGGCAGTAAGCGGATCGCGCGGATCGCGCGTGACGACGGCGGTCTGCTCAACGTGGGTTCCGTTTGCATTCACGCGAATCGTATAGGTTCCGGGAACGACTTCCGGTCCTTCGTTGGGACCTTGGTTGAATTCGAACGTGTCGTGCCACTTGGTCGGACCTTCGACGTTGAGGTCCCACGCGGCGCGGTTGATGCCCGCTTTATGCGGCACGTCTTTGCCGGCCAGATGCCGGATGACGCGGCCGCTTGAATCGAGCACGTCGATCGTTGCGTGTTTGTCTGGTTTGGGAAGCGCGTACGTCAGCAGCACGCCGTAATCGACGTTCGGGCCGGTAAAGTCGCCTTGCGGCAAACCGTCTTGGAACGCGTTGATTGGTGCGAAGTGGGCCCAGCGAAAAGCCGGCCGCGGCGCGAACAGCGTCAGCGTGCGGTTCACCGACGGCGTATATTGCTGAACCGCCGTGAGATCGTCGAGCACCCACACGCCGCGTCCGTGCGCCGCGACCAGCAAGTCGTTGAACTGGGGCTGGATCTCGACGTCGTAAATCGCCGTCGCCGGCATGTTCAAGCGCAGCGAGTGCCAGTGGTTTCCGCCGTCCCACGATGCGAACATGCCTCGCGAGGTTCCGGCGTAGAGCAAATTCGGATTCTTTTGATCCTGACGAACGGAACGCACAAAGACGTTACGCGGCAAGTCGCTCGAGATGGAGTGCCAAGTCGTACCGTAGTCGTGCGTCGCGAACAGGTGCGGACCGTTGTCGCCGAGCATGTGATTGTCGCCCACGGCGAATGCAGTTGCGGCGGAATGTGGGCTCGCATCGACGGTGGACACGCGCGCCCAATGCGGCATCCCCGACGGCGTCACGTTGTGCCATGTCGCACCGCCATCGCGCGTGAGCTGCACCAGGCCGTCGTCCGTGCCCGCCCATATGACGGTGCTTTGGACGGTGGACGGTTCGATGTCGAGTATCGTATCCGACATCTCCGCGCCGGACATGTCTTCGTCGATCGGGCCACCCGGAATCTGCTGATGCGCTTTGTCGTCGCGCGTGAGATCGGGGCTGACGACGCTCCAATGCTGCCCACGATCGTTCGACTTGAAGATCACGTTTCCGCCGACGAGCGCCGCGCCGTCCGCCGTAAACGCAATGGGCGTGTCCCAATTGAAGCGGTATTTGAGATCGTAACCGGGTTCGCCGCCGGTCGAACGCGAGATCGGCGAGACTTCAAACACTTGCTGCTTGGCCACGTCGAACAGGTACACTTGGCCGATGTCGCTCGCGGTCGATGTCGACCAAATAAAGTTCGGGTCTTTCGGATCGTAAAGCGTCCACATGCCGTCGCCGCCGGCAACTTGCGTCCAATCGCGATTGAGCACGCCGACGCCGCTCGGGCTGTTCGCCCAACCGCACCACGAGTTATCGTCTTGCAAGCCGATGCACACGTGATAGTTCGGCGTGAGCGTATCGTAGCCGATGTGATACGGTTGCGCGAACGGCAGATCGTACGGCTGCCGCCACGATTCGCCGCCGTTCATCGAGAGCAGTGCGCCCTCGTCCGAACCGACCGCGACGCGCGCGCCGTCGGCGGACCACCAAATGTTGTGATAATCCCAGCCGCCTTCGTTCGCAATCGATTTGAACGTGCGCCCGCCGTTCGACGACATCGAAAGAATCAAGCCGACGTTGATGATCTTGTTGACGTTGGCGGGGTCGACGAAAATGCGGCTGAAGTAGAAGCGGCGCGCGCCGACCAGCGAGCTGTGCGGCATCAGGCGCCAGTGCGCGCCGCCGTCATCGGAGCGCCACAAATCGCCCGCTTTTGATTGAATCACGGCGTAGACGCGGCCATGCGTACCGGCGCCGATGCCGATGCGTCCGGTATCGCCCGCCGGCAGCCCGTTGCCGGAAAGTTTGCGCCACGTTGCCCCGTTGTCGTCGGAGCGGTAGATGCCGCCGTGCGGACCGCCGCTCACGAGCGTCCAGGGTTTACGCCGGAATTGATAGATGCCCGCGAAGAGCGTGTCCGGGTGATCCGGCACGCGCACCAGATCCGATGCGCCGCTGCTCGGGCCAACATACAGCGAGCGCGTCCAATGCTTGCCGCCGTCGCCGGTCGTGTACACGCCGCGCATTGCGCTGTCGCGAAAAACGTGTCCGAGCACGGCAACCGCGATACGGCTCGGATTGCGCGGGTCGATGTCGATTTTCGAGATCGCGCCCGAATCGTCCAAGCCGGCGTGTTTCCACGTGCGCCCGCCGTCGGTCGAATGCCAGATGCCGTCGCCGCCCTCCACGTCGTTGCGCGGGTTGGGGCCGCCGGTACCCACCCAAACATCCTGGTCGTTGTGCGGCGCGAGCGCGATTGCGCCGATCGGCGCAACGTCGGCTTTGTCGAAAACGGGTTCCCACGAAACGCCGCCGTCCTGGCTTTTGAAGACGCCGCCTCCCGCGCCGCCCGCATAGTACAGCTGCGGGTTATTATTGCTTCCGATGACGACCGTCGTTCGTCCGCCCGTAATCGCCGGGCCGATTGCGCGATATTCGAGCGAACCGAAATTGAGTGCGGATGCCGGAAGTGCGGCACATAGAGCGAGCGCGAACGCACTCGCGATAGAGCGGGCGGCAAGTCTCATGCCGTTGTGTTATGGTGCGGGCGGTAGGAATGCCTCTTCGCGGCGTTCGGGCGTAACGAAATAGCCGATTGCCGTCAGAACGATTATTGCGACGAACACCACCGCGGCAACCCACGCCATCGCCTTGGCGTAATCGGGATGGCCGCCCGGCAGCGGGAACTTGTCTTGCGCGAACGCCGACTCGAGTTGCAGTGCATTCGCCGAGATCAAATTACCGAGTTGATACGTGAAGCCCGGAAACGTTCCCCGCACGTCTGTGGGTGAAATCTCGTTCAGGTGCGCCGGTATGATGCCCCATGCACCTTGCACCGCGACCTGCATGAGGAAGCCGCCGATGGCGAGCATCACGGCCGTCGTGCTGAATGCCCAAAGCGGAATCAGCACCAAACCCAGAAAAGCGCACAGAATAATCATGCTGCGCCGTCCGTAGCGTTGCGAGAACCAGCCGAACGCGACGCCGCCCACGATTGCACCCACGTTCATGATTGCGGTCAGCGTGCCGACCAGTTGCGGCGTAAAACCGTGCTGTTTGGTCAGGAAGGTCGGATACAGATCCTGCGTGCCGTGCGACATGTAGTTGAACGCGGCCATGAACAAGATCGCATAGATAAAAAGCGGCCAGCGCGCAGTGAATGCGCGCCACAGCGGGTATGGACCCGCCGAAATCTTCTGCGCCTGCCCCGCAAGCCATGCGGGCGATTCGGGCACGTGCGAACGGATGTAGAAAATGAGCAGCGCCGGCAGCACGCCGATCACGAACATGCCGCGCCAACCGATGTGCACGAACAGCACCGCGAGTACCAGCGCCGCTATGAGATACCCGACCGCGTAGCCTTCTTGCAAAATGCCGGAAAAAAGTCCGCGTTTTTCCGCCGGCAGCGCTTCCATCGCAAGCGCGGCGCCCAGACCCCACTCGCCGCCCATCGCGACGCCGTACAGCGCGCGGATGACGATGAACACCGTGAGGTTTGGTGAGAACGCGGTAGCGAGCTCCAGTACCGAGTAGAGCGCGACGTCGATCATCAGCGGCGTGCGCCGGCCGTACTTGTCGGCAAACCAGCCGAAGATGAGCGCGCCGAGCGGCCGCAGCATGAGCGTAATCGTAACCGCGACCGCGACCTCTTTGATTGCCGCGTGAAAGTCTTTGGCGATGTACGAGACGGTGACGATGACGAGGAAGAAGTCGAACGCGTCGAGCGTCCATCCGAGAAAGCTCGCGAGAAACGTTTTCTTTTGCTGCGGCGTCAGACCGCGGAAGGCGCTCGTCGTGCTCATGCCCCAGAGAATACCATTCCGGCATGCTTGGCCCCTCGACTACTCGGGGCGACGAGCGCCTGAGCGAACTGCGGGATACCCGTTGCAGCGATCGCGGCGCGCAACGCGCCGTACACTCAGTTGCTGGGCGAAGCGGGCGCGACGGACGGCGACGCGGACGCGGATGACGATGGTGAACCCGATGCGCTCGGCGATGATGCCGTCGACTTGTCGTCGCCGTAGAGCACGAGCGTGTATGTGGTGCCTTTGGCGATCTTCATCTTCGGCGGCTGAAATGAGAACGTCAACGTCGTGCCCGTGAGCGTCGATTTATCGAACGTCCAGATCGGTTTGTACGTCACGCCCTTGCGTGCTTTGTTCACTTGGAACAATTGCAGCGCAAAACCGCGGCCGTCGACTTCCGATTTCGGAAGCGTGAACTGCGCGTTTGCCCAGCCGTCGAGATCCAAGTCGCCGTTCGCGGTGAGTTGCACGAGCGTCAGCGCGACGGTGTCGAGCGTATTCGCCGGGATATGCACCATCTTGGGCGCGTCTTTGGGCATCGATTGCGCGGTGAGCGTGATCGTCGCCGGCGTCGGCGTCGGTTTTGGTGAAGCCGACGCGCTGCCGCTCGGACTGGGCGACGGCGTTGCCGTCGGAGTCGGCGTCGGCGAAGGCGTGGGTGAGGCGGTCGCTTTGGCTTTTGTTTTGCCTCTCTTCGACACCGGTGACGGTGAAGGCGTCGGCGTCGGCGGCGGAAGATTGAAGCTGATCGTGCAAGCGTAGCCGTCGCTCATCGACGGACACGCGAAGCCTTTTTGCGCGTCGCCGATCGGGTAGCTTGCCGTGCCCGTGGCGCCGGCCGGACTTGCGCTGGCAAGCGGCGTTCCACCGACGGGGATGCCGTTCTTATCGGCTTCCGGCAACGGCGTGCCGCCCATCGGCGGAATATTGCCGCCGGGTTGCGGCATGCCCGTTCCGCTGGAGAAGTTGCCGCTGCACGCGGTACTGAGTGCAAGCAGGGCCAGCGCTGCCGCAAAACGTTTCACGATTTTGAATCTACCTTTGATTGAAGTTCCGCGGCGAACTCGTCCGCCGGTACGGTGCGTTTGACTTCGACGCCGCGTTCGTTGACGTTGACGGTTCCGTCCGCCGCCTCTTGTTTGCCGACGACCAGGATGTACGGCACTTTCTGCGTCTTCCACACGGCGATCTTCTTGCCGAGTTTTTCGTTCGACTCGTCCAGATGGACGCGGAAGCCCCGCTTGTGCAGATTATCGGCAACTTCGCGCCCGTATTCCGCTTGATGCTCCGAGATCGGCGTGATGACTGCTTGCACCGGCGCGATCCACGCAGGGAAATTGCCGCCGTAATGCTCGATCAGGATGCCGAAGAAGCGTTCCAGCGAGCCGGCGAGTGCGCGGTGAATCATTACCGGCGTCTCGTCGCCGTCGGGAGCACGATATTTCAATTCGAAACGCTTGGGCAGGTTGAAATCGACCTGCACCGTTCCGAGCTGCCATTTGCGGCCGATCGCGTCGCGCAGCATGATGTCGAGCTTCGGTCCGTAGAACGCGCCGCCACCGTCATCCACGTCGTATGGCATGTCGTGGCTTTCCAGCGCCTTGCGGATAGCGTCCTCGGCGATCGGGTCGGTTTCGCCGCGAACGTGCGCCTCGCGTTTGGAAAGCACGAATTCGTATTCTTTGAAGCCGAACGCGTTCATGAGACGCAGCGCTTCGTCGAGCGTCTGCTCGAATTCGCCCTGCAACTGCCCGGGCGTGCAGAATAAATGCGCGTCGTCCTGCGTGAAGCCACGCACGCGTGTGAGGCCGTGCAGCACGCCGCTGCGTTCGAAGCGGTATACCGTGCCGAATTCCGAGAAGCGCAGCGGCAGATCGCGGTAACTGCGCAAATGGCTCTTGTAAATGAGGATGTGGCCCGGACAGTTCATCGGCTTGAGCCGGAAGCGCTGCTCCTCCACTTCCAGCGGGCCGAACATGTTGTCGCCGTAATTCTCGAGATGCCCGGAAATTTCGTACAGCTTTTCATGCACGACGTGCGGCGTGACAACCGGCTGGTACCCACGTTCTCGTAGTCCCTCGCGTATGAAATTCTCCACGATGCCGCGCATGATGGCGCCTTTCGGATGCCAGAAGATGAGGCCGCCGCCGGCTTCTTCCTCGACCGAAAAGAGATCGAGCTCCTGACCGAGTTTACGGTGGTCGCGCTTTGCGGCTTCTTCGAGCTGATGAAGATACGCCTCGAGTTCGTCCTTGCTGTACCACGCCGTGCCGTAGATGCGTTGCAGCATCGCGTTCTTTTCATCGCCTCGCCAATAGGCGCCGGCGACGTTCATCAGTTTGATTGCGCCGATCTCGCCGGTCGTGTGCGCGTGGCCGCCGCGGCACAAGTCCGTGAACTCGCCGATCGTGTAGAGCGTGATAGGCTCGCCTTCCGGAATCTGCGACGCGAGCTCGACCTTATACGGATTGTTTTTGAAGCGCTCGATGGCTTGGTCGCGCGTGACGCGCTCGCCCGTCATTTCGAAATTCGACCGGATGATTTCGTTCATCCGTTTTTCGAGGCGCTCGAGATCTTCGGGCGTGAACGCTTGACCGCGATCGAAATCGTAGTAGAAGCCGTTCTCGATGGCCGGGCCAATGGTTGGCTTGGCCTCCGGAAAGATATCTTGAACGGCATAGGCCAATACGTGCGCGGCGGTGTGGCGCAGCTCGGGCAGAGATGTGCGGTGCTCGGTCGTGGTCACGGTTTGGGGCTTTTTTGCCTTTGAGCCCTCGATACCTCGGGCGCCCTTCACGGCCCGCGGGTACACTGTGGCCATGGCGCAGGTAAAGATTCCGCCGCAGCATCAGGCGCGACAGCCCGGCATTGAAGCGCAGATGCGGCCGAAGCCTCGCTACGTGCATCCGGAACACCGGCCGTCGGAGATGTTGCGCGATCGCGTCGTGCTCATTACCGGCGGCGATTCGGGAATCGGGCGTGCGGTCGCCGTGGCGGCGGCCATGGAAGGTGCCGACGTCGCGTTCAGCTTCTTGAACGAAACCACCGACGCGGAAGAAACCATCGGCGCCATTGAAGCGCACGGGCAACGGTGTCTGACGTTCGCCGGCGACATCGGCGATCCGGAATTCTGCGAACGCATCGTTAGCGCGACGGTTGGGCAGTTCGGCCGCCTCGACGGCTTGTTCAACAATGCCGGCGAGCAACATCCGCAAAAAGATTTCGCGAAGATCGACTTCGGCGATCTGGAGAAGACCTTCCGCACGAACATCCTCTCGCAGTTTTATCTGACCAAACCCGCCATCGCGCATCTTGCGAAGAACGGCGGTTCTATCGTGAACAACGCGTCGGTGAATGCATACCGCGGCAGCCCGCACTTAGTCGATTACTCGGCGACGAAGGGCGCGATCGTGGCGTTCACACGCTCGCTCGCGCTTGCGGTCGTCGAGCAAGGCATTCGCGTGAATGCCGTTGCGCCGGGACCGATTTGGACGCCGCTGATTCCCGCGACGTTTCCGGCGAATGAAGTAGCGAGCTTCGGGAAAGACGTGCCAATGAAGCGGGCCGGGCAGCCGGACGAGGTTGCGCAGGCCGTCATCTTTCTCTTGTCCCCGCGCGCTTCGTACATCACGGGGCAAACGATACACGTCAACGGCGGCGAAATCATCAACGGTTAGCGAGGATACGCAATGAACACAATCACAATCGGCGGGGATCTCACCGTGAATCGCATGGGCTATGGCGCGATGCGGTTGACCGGCGAAGGCATCTGGGGATGGCCGAAGGATCGGGAAAACGCTTTGCGCGTACTGCGGCGCGTCGTCGAACTCGGCGTCAACTTCATCGATACCGCCGACGCGTATGGCCCCGAAGTGAACGAAGAAGAGATCGCGACGGCGCTTCATCCGTATCCATCGGATCTCGTCATTGCGACCAAGGGCGGCAACACGCGGCCGGGCCCGGGGAAATGGGTTCCCGATTGCCGTCCCGAGCGCTTGAAACGCTGCTGCGAAGAGAGCTTACGGCGCTTGAAACGCGACCAGATCGACCTCTATCAACTGCATACCGTCGATCCGGACGTGCCGTTCGAGGAGCAAGTCGGCGCACTTCGCGACCTGCGCGCCGAGGGAAAAATCCGGCACGTGGGCCTCTCGAACGTCACGTTCGGCCAACTGCGCAAAGCCGAAGCAATCGTGCCGGTCGTATCGGTGCAGAACCGCTACAACATGATGCATCGCGGCGGCGATAACGAACGCATCGTCGACTATTGCGAAGAGCGTGGACTTGCGTTCCTCCCGTGGTTCCCGCTCGGCGCGGGCGACGGAGAAATAACGGACAATACCGAAGCGCAGATCGTCGGAAAAGCGCACGGCGCGCGCGTGACGCAGGTTGCGCTTGCATGGCTGCTCTACCGCTCGCCGGCGATCTTGCCCATACCGGGAACGTCGTCGATCGCGCATTTAGAAGAAAACACCGCTGCGGCGAACATCGAATTGAACGACGAGGATATGGTGCGCCTGGGTTTGCGGCAACCCGTTAGCGCGCATCACGGAGTGCACGATGAACGATAAGGCGATCCATCAGCACATCGAGCAGCTCGTCGCGGAAGAAGAAGCGCTCTATGGGCGCAGCGACCAGAAGGCGCTTACGCCGGACGAACGCAAGCGACTGGACGAGCTGAACGTGCAACTCGACCGCTTTTACGATCTGCTCAACCAGCGGCGCGCGAAGCGTGAGTTCGGCGAGAACCCCGATACGGCGCGGATGCGATCGGCCAAAACCGTCGAGAATTACGTCGAATGAACGGCAAAGCGCTGGCGTACGGCTTAGCGGCAGGCGCTGCCGGGACGGCGGTGCTCAACGCCACGACGTATGCCGATATGGCGATTCGTGCGCGGCCGCCGAGCAAAGTTCCCCAACGCGTCGTCAAGGAATTCGCGCGCTGGGGCGGCGTGCGGCGTTTGCCGCGAGGACGCACGCAAGGTTTGAGCATGCTGCTCGGCTATGCGGACGGCTTCGGTACGGGCGTGCTTTTCAGCGTGGTGCGTCCACGTATGCGCAATGTCCCATGGTTTATCGCCGGTGCCGGTCTCGCGGCGTTTACGATGCTTTTGAGTGAAGGCAGCGCAACGGCGATGGGCAAGACCGATCCGCGCACCTGGGGCGTTTCCGGTTGGATCGCGGACTTCGTCCCGCGGATCCTGTACGGCTGCGTTACGTGTCTTGTATTTGATGCGCTGAGCGAAAGTTAGGTATTACAGACTACAAAGATTCCGGCGTCAGGCAGTATACTGACGTGCATGACTATGCCCGCGCTGCCTCCAGCAGCCGCGATTTGCGGCGCGCCCCTTGCCGGCGGGACACTCGCGCATCTTCCGCAAGTCGAAATGTCCGCGCAGCCGCTGAACGACCTCGGACGGCACGAGTTGATCTTGCGCGTGGTACACGATAACGACCGCTACTGCTTCATCTACACGGTGAACGGTGTCGCGCAGACGGTCGCGCCGGTCATTCACGTGCATCGCGGTGAAACGTTCGCGATCCGGTTGGTGAACGAAATCAGCGGCGCGGCAAGTGGTGCGACGATGGCCGCGCACGCGCTCGCGGCGTGTTCGCCGATGCGCATGGCAATGAGCGACCCGCATCCCGCTGCCGGGTATCTGAACCACACGCAGTACTACGAAGCCAATTCCGCACGAACGCCGGACGACGTCAATCTGCATCTGCACGGTTTTCAGGGCCCGGCCTCACAGGAGAACGTTTTTCTCTCCACGCTGAGCACGCCCGCGCATGCCTGTGAATACATCATAACCATTCCGAAGACGCAGCCGGTTGGAACGTATTTCTATCATCCGCACGCGCACGGCATGTCCAACGACGAAGTCGGCGGTGGTCTTTCCGGGATGTGGGTCGTCGATCCGGAATCAACGCAAATCGCGCCGCAGAATCATCACGACGTCGTACTGCAATACGCCGTTCCGGTGTCGAGCGACAATGACAAGACGCTGCCGCCGCTGCAGCCGTTCGTAATTGCATCCATGCGTCACGAGCAGCAGGCCACGCAGGCGGCGCCGGTTGCGTACGATCCCTTCAATCCACCTGCGTGGCCGAGCTCTTGGGCCGTCCGCGCCGGGACGGCAGTCATGCCCGAATGCGGCGTTCTCCCGGACTCGCTGCTCTGGGTGAACGGCGCGGCAGGAACGCAGACGCTTACCGTGCCGGCCGGCCAGCCCCAGTTGCTGCGCCTGCTCAATGCGACAGCCGACAGCTTCGAGCGCGTTCATGCGCTCGACGGATCCGGTGGCGAAGTGCCGCTGAACGTCGTCGGACGTGACGGCGTCCCGCTTTCCGGCGACTCCGCGCGTCCGCTTTCGCGCTTTATTGCGATGCGCAGCATCGAGCTCTCCCCGACGAATCGTGCCGACGTCGTGCTTACGCTCACGCGCGGGCAATCGCTGACGCTTTCGACGGAGCCGAATTGCTTCAGCGTTTTCAACGAGCATCAACAAGCGCATGCGCTGCTGACGATTACTGCCGGACCGTCTGCCGGCCGGCCGGCGCGGGTTGCTTCAATCGCGCTGAGCGCGCAAGGCTCGCCGGTTGTGCGCCTGCTCTCGTACGTCCGCACGCATCGCGCGAGCATCCGTCGCCGCGCGTTTACGTATACCGAATACGTAGTGCCGAACATCGGCAAAAACGGCGGCCACGGGGAATTTTATATTACGCAGACCAGCAACGTGCATTTCAACGAGCGTCCGTTCCGTGCTATGTATGCGAACGGCTCGCTCGTGCCGCAACCGGATGTGGTCGTAAAGCGCGGCACCATCGAGGAATGGTATCTTTTCAACGCTACTCTCGAACCGCACACCTTCCACATCCATCAAATGGCGTTTGCGGCGGAAGATGAAGTGCCACAGCCGGTGATGCTGGATACCGTACTGGTGCCCGTTGGTACATTCCTGCCGAATAAACGCGATCCGGATTATCCGCTCATCAAGCCGGGGCTCACGCGAGTCGTGCTCGACTTCCGTAACGTGCCGCGCGGAACGTTCGTGTTTCATTGCCACATGCTCTTCCACGAAGATCGTGGAATGATGGGCATCATCAAGGTCGAGTAGGCGCTACTTCAGTCCGAGTTCGGCTCCGAGCGGCGCAAATGACGTCGACGATTGTTGCGCTGCCGCGGCCGTGTGCGGACTGCCCAAACGCAGGCGCCGGTTGCGAAAGTCGATGGACCGCACCGTGACTTCGATCGTTTCGCCGATTTCATAATCGTCCGGATTCACTTCGCGGTCGCTGATGCTGCCCGTCACGCCGGGTGCAAGCTCCACGTCCAGACGGCGATCCTTGCCGATGACTTTGCCTTCGACGGTTTTGCCCTGCTTGAGAACCTCGGCGTGTTCGCGCCACGGATCGCTCAGCGCGCCTTTGCGCGACGCGGCGATCTTCTTGCCGTTCTGCTCGACGCGCAAGATCCGTACGTTCATCTTTTCACCGACGTGCACGACGTCCGCGGGTTTCTCGACGCGCTCGAAAGCCAGTTCGCTCACGGGCACGAGCGCATCGACGCCCGAGCCGAGATCGACGAACGCGCCGAAGTCGGTGAGGCGCACGACGGTCGATTCACGTTCTTCGCCGACTTTGAGCGAATGGATGAGTTCGTGACGTTCGCTGCGGCGCTGCTCTTGCACGGCGCGGCGGTGCGATACCACGACACGCTTGCGCGCCTCGTCCACGTCCAGCACTTTGAGCGGAATGGTCGTCTTCACGAGCGAGTCGAGCGGCGTGCCCGTTGCGACGCCCGTTTGTGAAGCCGGCAAAAATCCGCGGTATCCGGAGATATCCACGAGCAAACCGCCCTTGACCGGCGTCTTGACGACGCCTTCAACGGTGGAATTGTCGGTCTTCGCGTCGACCAGCCGCTGCCAATTCGCCTGTGCGGCCTTACGGCGTTCCTCGGCGACGCGCTGTTTCTCAGCCGTGTCCGCCGCTTGCGCGGCAGGCTGTTCCTGCGGCTGCTCCACGACCTGGTCTGCAGGCTGTTCCTGTGGCTGCGCCTGGGGCTCTTCTTGCGGCTGTTCTTGCGCTACCGGCTGTTCGGGCGCGGGTTGCTCGTTCACTAGATTCTCGTTCATGGGGGGCGTGGCGTCTTCGCCGCCGGACCTCAAAGCACTTGCCGCAAGTACAAGATTGTGGCGGACGTCACGATACCGAAGACCAGCCATCCCGCGATCCGCAACCAGAGCGGCAAACGAAACGAGCCCATCAGCTGCGTGCTGCCCGCTGCAAGTAAAACGAAGAAAAGCGTAATCGGCGTTGCCAGTCCGCCGGCTATCGACGCGGAGAAGAGCAGTGGAATCGGCGCAATGCCTGCGAACGTGATGCCGACGGCAATTGCCAGCGTTCCGAAGACGACTGTGTAGAAGAACGGCGCCTGTTGGAACTTCGCGTCGATACCTTTGCGCCAGCCGAACATCTCGGCAGCGACGTACGCGCTCGTTCCGGCGAGCACCGGCAACGCGATGAGGCTCGATCCCAAAAGGCCGATGCCGAAAAGCAGCGACGCCCAGCGTCCGGCGAGCGGTGCCAGCGCGTTTGCCGCATCTTGCGCGGTCTGCACGGTGTGGTGCTGCAAGCCGAGCGTTGCGCCCGTTGCAATAACGATGAACCAGAAGATGATTCCGGCAATGACGGTGCCCAGTGCCGCATCCGCTTGCACCAGCCCTAAATGCATCAGTTTGGGGCGCTCTTCAGACATCTCGATGGTTTCCCACACGTACGCGTATGCCGTAAGGGTGGTTCCCATCAGCGCGATTGCGCCGGACGAAAACGTGCGATCGATATGGATATGCGGCACGAACGTGTGATAGAGCACGCCGTGCCAGTTCGGATGCGCCATGAACGCGGCCGCAGCATACGCGAAAAACACCAGCGGAATATAGATGAGATAGCGGCGAACCGCGTTGTAATTCGCAAACGTGAGCATGCATGCCGTCAGCACGGCCAGCGGTATCATGAACCACCGGTAATCCCACCCCGAGAGCACTTGCAGCGCCGCACCGCCGCCCTCCAAGTCGGCTGCGAGCGTGATTTGATCCACCACGAAGACCGCCGCGAGCACGACGAGCGCCGCAACGCGTCCGTAGCGCTGTTTGAGAATCGTTTCCAGACCTTCGCCGCATACCGCGCCGACGCGACCGCTGATTGCCTGCACCGCGGCGAGCATCGGAATGACGAGCAGCACGAGCCAGCCGAGCGCGTATACCGTCGTGCTGCCGATGACGGCGAGCGTTGCGACTGTTGTCGGATCGTTGTCCGAAGCGCCTGAAATGATCCCGGGTCCAAGCAGCCGCCATGGCGGCGTGCGGGGATCCCCGCGTTTTTTCACCCTGGCTGATTACCCCGATAAGCGCCCGCGAACCGCGGAGAACCGCTACTCAAGCTTTACCGCGCGGCGCTAACGTTTTCGCAATTGCACACGATGTATAAGGTGGAATGCAAACCACGGGATCGCTTATGCGAGACCGCAATTTTCTCTTATTGTGGTCCGGTCAATTCGCCAGTGATTTCGGCAGCCAGCTCTCGATTTTTGCACTGCCGGTCATCGCCATTCTGGTATTGCACGCTACCGCGCTGCAAGTAGCGACGCTGCAAAGCGTCGAGTTCGCGACCATCTCCATCGTCGCGGTTATCGCCGGCGCGCTCGCCGATCGCCATCGGCGCCGGTACATCATGATCGTCACGAACGCCGTGCGTCTGGTGACGATGCTCACGATTCCGATCGCGTTCGGCGTGGGCAAACTGACGATCGCCCAGCTGTTCGTCTGCGCCATCATCGCGAGTGCCGCTTCCGTGATGTTCGACGTGGCGTACCAGGCGCTCGTTCCATCGCTCGTCGGCACCGATCGCCTGCCGGACGGGAACGCCAAACTTTCGATGACCGGGTCGGTGGCGGAGGCGGTGGGACAATCCACGGGCGGCGCCATCGTTCAGATGCTCGGCGCGCCCTTCGCAATGCTCGCCGACGCACTGACGTTCGTCATATCGCTCACCACGCTCTGGCGCATGCGGCACGAGGAGCCGAAGCACGGCGACGAGGCGCCGGGCGAGCACACGTTGCGGACGTTTGCAAAGGAAACGCTGGCCGGGTTTCGCGAGGTCTGGGAGCAGCCCGCACTGCGTATGGTTGCGCTGATGACGGCTACAAATTATCTGGGCGGCTCGATCGTGACGGCGGTTTTCCCGGTTCTCATCTACCGCCAATTGCATTTGCCGCCCGAGGCGGTCGGCGTGATCATGGGCGTCGCGAACGTCGGCATGATCGGCGCGTTCACCGCCAAACCGCTGCAAAAGTTTTTCGGCGAGCGGGGCACTCTCGGCAGCGCAGTGCTGATTTCCGGCATCGGCAAGTTGCTCTATCTTGCGGCAAATCTTTCGCCGCTCGGCGCCGTGTTGTTCGGCCGCTTGCTCATTACGTTTGCGGGGCCGATGTACGACGTGACGCAGACGACGTATCGCGTCGCGTTTATTCCCGAACCGCTGATGGGGCGCGTTGCCGCGGCGTTCCGCGCGGTGACGTGGGCGACGCTCCCGGTTGGGTCGCTGCTCGGCGGAATTCTCGCAACCACGAGCGGCGTGCAACGCACGATCTTCATCGGCAGCACGATCTCGTTCTGCGCGATACTGTGGCTCGGCACGCGGGTACAAGCGCGTCATGAGAACCGCCTGGCAGGTGCTGCGTGATGCGTTTAGCGGGTGGCAGCGCCATCAAGACGGACGTTTAGCGGCAGCTCTCGCATACTACACCGTTTTCGCCCTGGCTCCGCTGCTGCTCGTCGTCATCGCATTGCTCGGGCTGTTCCTCGGAAAGAGCAACGCGCAGACGCAGGTTGCGGGTCAGATACAGCAGATGGTCGGACGCGACGGCATGCAGATGATCAACGTGCTCATCGCGGGCGCCAATCACCACGGCACCGGCACGATCGCACTGATCGTGGGCGGCGCGCTGATTTTGTTCTCGGCCATCGGCATCTTCATGGCGCTGCAGAACGCGCTCGACGAGGTGTTCGAAATTCATCCCGACAACAAGGGCGGAGTTATTCAACTCGTCGTTCTGCGGCTGCACGCGCTCATTGCCATCGCGGCACTCGCCGTTATCGCAATTCTCGCACTGGCGATTGCGAATGTCGTAGGCGGCGCGATGCAGACGGCGATGGGCGGCATGTTCGCGGGGCCTGCGTATGAAATCGGCACCGGCATCATCAACATGGCGGCACTGACGATCTTCCTCGCCGTCGTGTATCGCGTGCTTCCGCAGTGCACTATCGAGTGGCGCAGCGCGTATACGGGCGCTGCCGTTACGGCCGTGATCCTGCTCGTCGGCGAGGCGGCCCTGTCGTTATACTTTACGAAGCTGCATCCGGCGGCGCCGTACGGAGCGGCGGGCGGCATCATCATTCTGCTTTTGTGGATTTACTATTCGGCGCAGCTGATGCTGTTCGGCGCCGAAATTACGCGCGCGAACGAGGCACGCCGCAAACCGGCTGAGTCGCCGGCCTCGCGGCGCGGCGAGGTGTCCGAGGATCTGCAGCGGCCGTATCCGGCGCGCCGCTAGGGGCGGCCGTCGGGACGACGAACACCGGAGCTCGTGAGCTCCAAACACATGCTTCTGGCGAACCCCCGCGGCTTTTGCGCGGGCGTCGACCGTGCGATTGCCGTCGTCGACCAGCTGCTCGATCAGCACGGCGGCCCGATTTACGTGCGCAAGGAGATCGTGCATAACCGCCAAGTCGTCGAGCGGCTTCGCGCGCGCGGTGCGGTGTTCGTCGAAGAAGTCGAGGAGACGCCCGAGGGTTCGATTCTCGTCTTCAGCGCTCACGGCATTTCGCCCGAAGTGCGCCGCAAAGCCGCCGAACGGCGGCTGCGCGTCGTCGATGCGACCTGCCCGCTCGTTTCCAAAGTGCATTACGAAGCGAAAAAGTTTGCAGCGGCGGGGCTGCACGTGCTGCTCATCGGTCACGCCGATCACGATGAAGTGATCGGCACGATGGGAGAGATTCCCGATCAGATCACGCTCGTCGAAGACGTGGATGCCGTCGACCACGTGACCGTTCCGGATCCCGATCGCGTCGCCGTCATCACACAGACGACGCTGAGCGTCGACGAGACGCGCGACATCATGGATGCGGTTCGCCGCAAGTTTCCGAACGTGCGCACGCCGGCGCGCGACGACATTTGCTACGCGACGCAGAACCGCCAAGACGCGGTCCGCGAATTGGCGCGGCAGTGCGAGGTCATGATCGTCGTCGGCTCACCGAACAGTTCGAATTCGCTGCGCTTGCGCGAACTCGCGCAGCAGCTCGGGAACAAAGGTTACCTCGTCGACGATCCGGATCAGCTGCAGCCCGGCTGGGTCGCAGGCGCGCAGCATGTCGGCGTTACGTCCGGAGCATCCTCGCCCGAAAACCTCACGCAAGCAATCGTCGCGCGGCTTCGGGAATTCGGCGCGTTCGACATCGAGGAGTTCGGCGCGCCCGAGCCCGAGATCATCTTCACGATGCCGCGCGAAATTTCGCTCATTTAAGCGGGCGCCGCGCGCAGGCGCGCCGCGCCGTTCGACACGCACGAAGGCGAAAAGGGGCGTGCTGGTTACGGCTTAGCGCGTTTGCGTCGGCCTGCGCACGCTATCGGCGATTCGGCCTTCGACCGTTGTTTCGTCCGTCGCCTTCGTTCCGACGAGTCCGACGTAGACGAGATGTCCGCCGTACCAGCCGGACACGACGAGTAAGCCAAGCCCGACGTACGTCAGAATATAGCCCAGCGTGCTGACCGGATCGTTGTAGCGAACGAAAAAGGCGGCGATGTACAGCACGACGACAGTCAAGTTCAGAATCATGTGCGTCGTTGCGGTGCGTTTCGCCGGCGGCGACATCGGCGCCGTGAAGTAATCGACGAAGCCGAAAAGCGCCGCAAGCAGCGCGCCGACCACGCCGAACGCGATCAGCCACACGCTCATATGCGGCCAAAATGCCGGATTTCCCCAAATCGAAATCACGTCGCTGACGAGCACGGCACCGAAGAAGCCGATTGGAAAGCTGACGAGCATCGGGTGGATCGGATGGTCTGCTAACGTGGCTTTGCCTTGCATGGTGTGCCTCCAAGGGGGCTAGCATTTTACCCCTTTTTCTCTAACGGCCCCCCTTGGCGCGCCGGATGTTTACGTCGAGAACGAGTTCAGCGGGACAGCCGAGCAGCTTGCCCCTGGCTCGCCGAGCGACACATTCCAGGTGACGCCCTGCGGCAGTTGTCCGATCTGCGAGTAGTAGTAGTAGTCCGACTGATACGGCTGCGGGCCGCCCGGATATGAGTACGGCTGCAGATTGCTTCCGGTTATGGTATCGCCGTACTGATCGGAAAGCGTGATATTCCACTGGTTGTACGTGTTGTAGAGGTTGTTGTTTTTGCCGTTCGCGACGATCACGATCTGCCCGATGCCCGGCGAAACGCCCGTTTGATTCGGCTCCGGATTTGCGAGTTGTACGGATGTGCCCGTGTCGCATTGGAAGCCGGCGCTTCCGTTGCCGCCGGTGATCGGGCCGAGAATGCTGCCGAGACCGCCGCCGCTGCATCCCGCGAGCGCGATAACGAGCGATGCGGCAAGACCAAGACGAATAGATGACATGAGTCTGCTCCCTCCACGCAAGAAACGCAGAAAACCGCACGCAGGTCCTGAGCGTGCGCTGTGAAAGCGGAAGACGTATGAAACGGATCGTCGTCGGATCGATCGAGCATGCCCAGCAGTTCAACCCCGCCCCGGGCGAACGGTACGCCGTACTTTCATTTATTGACGTCGGCGTCGAAGTGCCGCGCATTCCGCGGCGCGACGGTTTGGTGGAGCACCTCGTCATTCACGCCGACGATTGCCTTCCGGGCGCTCCGGACTTTAACGGCCGCGCCCTGTGTCCGCTTTCGGAAGCGCAAGCAAAGCAAGTGGCCCGGTTCGTTCATGCCAACGCACAGAGAATCGACACGCTGGTCGTGCACTGTCACGCCGGATTATCGCGCTCGCCCGGCGCGGCGCTCGCAATCGCCGAAGCGCTGGCTATTGCGGAAGTGGAGATGATTAACGGCGCGAGCGTGATTCCGAACCGCCACGTGCGGCAGCTCGTGCATTCCGCGCTCGCCGGACACGCCGGAAAAACGTAAACGCCGGCGGTGGAACGCCGGCGTAGGAAATGGTGTGCACGGCTGGGATTGAACCAGCGACCCCTACCGTGTCAAGGTAGTGCTCTCCCACTGAGCTACGCGCACGCGTCACTGCGGGAACCGGGCGAGTATAGCAAAGGCCCCCGCGGCCGTCAAACGGTTTTGCCTCGACGGCTGGGGGGCCTGCTTCCGGCGCGCGTTACCGGTTATTTACGTAAGGAGTAGAGCGGGAGCATCTCGCGCTGCCAAGCGCTGTTGACGATCATCGCCGTTGCGGCGTAGAACGCAAAGAACGCTGCTGCCAGCAGGAAGTAGCCGCCCAAAATCCCCAGCTCGCGGGCCGCACCCAGGAATTGGATGCCGGGGAGCGTGTAGCCGACCATCAGCGAGCCGGCGATGAGCACGTAGGTCAGATTCAGGCGCAGCGCGCCGACCATGAGTGCGAGCGAGATGTAGCCCATGCAGAAGAGGTCGACGGCGAGCAGCAACATGTTGCTCGGCGTGCGCGGAATGAGTCCGCCGACCTGCATCCACACGAACATCGCCACGATGACGTTGTTCGCACCGTAGGAGCACATCGCGGTGCCGGCCCACGAATTGGTGCGTGAGAGCGCATATAAGCCTGCGATGAATTGACCGATACCTGCGAAGACCAGCAGCGATGGTACAGCCGCAATCAACGATGCAGGCATGGCGGCCCACCCGGAAAGTACCCAAGCGATTACCGTCGTGCCCACGCAAAATCCGAAGAGCCCCATCGCGCCGGGGTCGCCGATACGTGCTTCACTCGTGGCTTCCTGGCGCTGTACTTCGGTGCTCTCGATGACGGTTTTTACCGGCCCGCCCTCGGTCCATTGTTGCCGCGGCGGACGGGTTGTGGTTGTCGAATTGTTCACGAGAACTACCTCACTTTTTGTGTTCGCCGCGCGGCGCGACGTGCGGCTCTTTATGTAATTCCCGTAGAGTTTGACAACACAACCGAGCGCATGATAATGTAAGGAAACTTTTCCTGTCAGCGCAACTACACAACCGAAGAAAGGAGTGACGGCCGTTATGATTTTTACCGCTAATCAAACATCGATGCGTGGTTCGCGCCTGATATGCGCGTCTATTTGTGCCGTCAGTCCGAACGGACGCGGTACGCCGCGCGGAGTCATTTCGAGTAGGGGTTCGGCGCCTTAGCTGCTGCCGGAACGAGCATTCGAAAGCCTCCGCGATTCGCACGCGGAGGTTTTTTAAATTCACTTTTACGCTCACGAAAGGCGTTCTCATGGATCACTGGATTCACGTTCATATCCAGAAGCGCCGCGAAGAACTGTACGCCGACGCCGCTCACGCCCGCATCATCCGGATGCTGGAAAGCGGCCGAAGTAGCAGCATTCGCGGCCGCATTGCCGACGGCGCACAAGCCGCAAGCGATGCACTCGCGCAGATCGCGCAGCGGCTGCGGACGACCTAATGCGGGAGTTCGCCGTCGCGCAGCAGCGCGTACAGCGCGTGATCGTAGTACGCACCGCGTAGCCGCTGCACCTGACGCAGCACGCCTTCGAGCGTGAAGCCCAGGCGCTCGGCTATGCGGCGGCTGCGATGGTTTTCCGTCGCCGCGTGAATCTCCACGCGGTGCAAATCGAGCGCTTCGAACGCGTATTCCACCAGCAGATGCACGGCGCGCGTCATGATGCCGTGGCACATGTGCTCTTTGTCGAGCCAGTAGCCGACCCGGGCGTTGCCGTTCGACCAGTCGATTTGATGCAGATCGATCGCGCCGATCAACGTGCCGTGCCGCCAAATGCCGGCGGTGAACGCGGTATGCTCGTAGGCCTGCTTTTCGGCATTGCGCAAAAATGCGTACGTATCCGAGACGTCGATCACGCCGTCCAGCCACGACATCCACGGCGCGAGATGTTCGCGGTTGCGGATCGTGACGTCGTAGAGCGAGTCGGCATCTTCGGCGCGCAGCAGCCGTACCTCGGTGTGTTCGTCCACATGCAAAGCAAAGTCCACGAGTGCCGCGGTGATGCGCGGTGGTTCGGTCACAGATCCTCGAGATCCGGCGGCGTTGGAGCGTTCCATACGTTTGCGAAACTCTTCAGCGTCTGCTGCGAACTTACTGCTTGACCCAGCGCCTTTTGCGCAAGAGCCAGGCCATACAGCGCGCGCGGGTCGTTCGGATAGCGAGCCAGAGCCGCGCTGAATGCGGCCACCGCTTCATCGTAACGCGCGTGACGATAGTACAGAGCGCCCAGCGCCTCGCCGGCGGGGAAAACGGGCAGTTGTTCCGCGCCGTCTTCACGCGCTTGATACGCGATTGCGCGATTCAGGGCTTCTATCGCATCGGCGATGCGGCCATCGTGTTCGTCAACCGCCGCGGCAAGAAGCCAGCGGTAGTCCGCATCGATGTTGCCGTAGAGCGCGAGCATCGCGCGCGCGTGCGAGGCCGAACCGAGATGGAGATCGGCCAGACCGCGTGAGAGCGGCGCGTAAAATTCGTTCGCAGAAGAGGATGCCGCGATCTTTTGCCACGCGCCGAACCGCGCCCATGTGGCCCACGCGTCGCTGCCGTCGTACTCATGGCCGACGCGCTGCGCCCATTTCAACGCGGTTTCTAGATTGCCGAGCATCAACGCATCGGTCCAACCGGTGTACGCGTCGTGCGGCCCGTAGCGCAATTCGAACGGCCGATCCGGCTGCGCGTTCCATTGCTCGCGCAACGCCCATGCCGTCTCGCTGGACGCCAGCGCTTTTGCATAGTCGCCGATTTCCGTATATGTGTGCGCCGGCATGTGGGCCAAGTGTTCCTCGGCGGGATCGAACGACCACGAAGCCACGCGATCTGCGCAAACTACGGCCTCGCTTCGGTCACGTGCATAATCTTCTGCGTGCATGCACAAATGGTTGGCGAACATATGATACGGATCGCGGTTCAACACGTGCGTGATCAGTACCATGGCTTGTGGATCAGGCTTTTCGACGCCGGTGTGCTCGAGCAGCGCTTCCGCGTCGATGGTCGCGGCATCGTCGTCAAGCGGCAGCCGGTTGACCGCGAGCGCCATTGCGGCGCGATACTGCGTTTCGTCTGCTTCTCGCTGCGCGATGGTTCCGGCGTACCGCAGCGCGATCGCATCGATGTACAGACGCTCCGTGGCGCTCGCGTAGATCTCCAGCGCCTGTGCTTGCTGCGCCGCCTGCTGCGCGCGTTCGAACCGCGCCTGCGTAATCGGCGTATTCAAGTCGGGCCCGGCAGCCATTGCTTCGCCCCACGCGGCCATTGCCAGATGGGGATCGTCTCGCAAGGCTTCGTTGAACGCTTGATAAGCGGCATCACCGTTGTACGCGTACAGCAACACCAAGCCGCGGTCGAACGCGGCCTGCGCTCGCGGATTGGCAGTGCTGACGGTGTGGTGAGCGGCGGGTATGTATGCCGCGGCCGCGACGACCAGAACGAGGGCGGCTATCACGCCGCTTTCTTCTTGCGCCCCTTCAGAGATTGCTTTAATTGCCGGACCGCGCGTGAAGAATCCGTTTCGTTCGCCCGCTCGCGCAGCAGGGCAAGAACGAAGAGCTCTTCAGGCAGAAGTCCTTCAGCACGGCGCATCTTCGACGGCGCGGTCAATGCGCCGCGCTCGAGATAGCTGTCCACGACGTCCGGATGCACGTAGCATTTGCGGCAGACCGCGGGCGTGTTGCCCAGACGCATTGCGACGTCTTTAATCACCGCGGCCAGACGCTGCTTTCGTTCGGTTTGGGTTTGCGCTTCTTCTTGCTGCGCGAGCAGCGTCGCGCAGGTCACGGTGCCCAGCCACGTGCGAAAATCCTTCGCTGAAAAATCGTCCTCCGAAATAGTGCGGATGTAGTCGTTCACGTCGGAGGAATCGATGGCGTGTGCCACGCCGTTCTCGTCGACGTATTCGAACAACTGCTGTCCGGGCAGGTCCTGGCATTTTCGGACGATCCGCGCGAGGCGCCGGTCGCGCAAATCAATCGCGTGCCGTATGCCGCTCTTGCCGCGAAACGAAAAACGCACCGTGCTGCCATCGACTTTTGCATGTTTGTTGCGCAGCGTCGTGAGGCCGAACGAACCGTTGTCTTTTGCGTACTCGTCGTTGCCGACGCGAATTGCAGTCGACTCGAGCAACTGCACGACGGTTGCGAGCACTTTTTCACGCGGCAGCGCGGGAAGCGCGAGGTCCCCTTCGATGCGCTTACGCATTTTGGGAAGCGCCTGCGCGAACGCAATCATGCGTCCGTATTTGTTTTCATCGCGAATTTCGCGCCAGCGTTTGTGATAGCGGTACTGCTTGCGGCCGCGTGCATCGCGCCCGGTGGCTTGCAGATGCCCGTTCTCGAGCGGGCAGACCCACACGTCGGTGTACGCGGGCGGGACGGCGAGCGCTTTGATGCGCGCGAGTTGTCCTTCTTCGGCGATCTCTTTGCCGTCGGGCGCAATATATGCAAAATGCTTGCCGCGCGAGACGCGCGTGATGCCCGGCATCTCATCGCTCACGTAGCGAAGCCCCGCCGCCTTCGCGGAAGCGACGGGATCGGACAACGTTTCTGCGCTGCTCACGCGGCTTGGCCGTCGTAGCGCAGCGTATCGCCTTCGCGCCGCACGCCTTGCGTGAGCGCGTGCGACTGCGTGCGCCCGTTCGGCATGAGATGGCGCACGTCTATCCCGTGCAGCAGCACGGCCGCATCGGAGATGAGCCGCCGGTGACACCGCCACCACAGCGTCTCCGAGCACATGATTGCCACTTTGCGATGCGCGAGCATCTCCACGAGCGCGTTCAGTGCATCGCGAAAGCGTAGGGTTTCCATATAGTCTGCGTAGCCGCGAAAGGACGCGTTACGCAGAGCCGTGTGATGCGAGGTCGGTTGCGGGGTGCGGAAGCCGCCGAGGTCGCGCTCCCAGACGTACTCCGCGCCCGCTTCCGCGGGAACCCAGACCGCCAGTTTGTCGCTCCACACCCAAGGGTGCGTGCGGCTTTTCGGTACGGTACGCACGTCCACGACGCGAGCGATGGCGGCACTCCGGATGAGCGCCGCTATCTCGTCTTGCGTGAGCGTGCCGTGACCGAAGGTCAAAAGTTCCACCTTTTCTGTATATCCGGCAGTCTGCGCTTTCATGCTTCGGGCGGCTCCGGTAGTAGACAGGGGGCTCATGCCTAGCGTAAAATACCCCGGTCCCGGACAAGAGAATGGGCGCGTAGCTCAGTGGGAGAGCATCCGCTTCACACGCGGGGGGTCGTTGGTTCAATCCCAACCGTGCCCACCATTTGCGGTTAAAGGTCCGGGTCCAGGCGGGTGCCAATAACGCTCGCCGGCCTATTGGCGATGGCGCTGTAGCTCAGTTGGTTAGAGCGCCGCCCTGTCACGGCGGAGGTCATGGGTTCGAGCCCCACCAGCGTCGCCATTAACAAAGCCCCGGTCGTACTCGGCCGGGGCTTTGACGTTCCGAAGGCGCCTGAAAGGTCCGCGGCCGTGTCGCTGCCAATAGTGCTCGCCGGCAAAAAACGGCGATGGCGCTGTAGCTCAGTTGGTTAGAGCGCCGCCCTGTCACGGCGGAGGTC
>DAISWS010000013.1:30931-38034 GCA_036826275.1 Vulcanimicrobiaceae bacterium | reverse complement strand
GACGTAGACGTAAGAATTCTTGCCGTCCATTTGAATCGCGGCGCTCGGAATAACCAGCGCCCCCTTTACGTTGGTGGTCAGTATGTCGACGTCGACCGTCATGCCGTCGCGCAAAAATGCGGGCGATCGATCCAGGCGTATGGTCGTGACGATTTGGCGTGCGGTGCTGGATGCATCCGTCGACTTTATCGCGACCGGTGAAATCGCGACCACGTGTCCGGTCAGGGTTTGACCGGGAAAATCTTCGCCGCTGATATCCGCTTGCTGACCGACGCGCACGTTGATGATGTCCTGCTCGTCGACTTGCGCTTTGACGATGTATGCATCGCTTGCGGCGATTGTGAAGAGCGCTTGGCCCTGCGTGACGGCGTCGCCTTCACGCAGGTTGGTGAGCGGATCGTTCGGCTGCGTCGCGATGGTTTGTATGACGCCGGAGAACGGGGCCGATATGCGCGTGAAGCCGAGCTGCTGCTGGTTGGATTCGTTGACGATCTGCGCCTTTTGCGCGTTGGCCTGCGCGTACTGCACGCTGTTTTCGCCGTACCCCGTGACCGCTCCGAGCCGCAGTTGGCGGACGGCTTGATCGTACTGTACCTGCGCCTGGATCAGCTTGGTTCGATCGGTGTCGACCTGATTTCGCGGAATCGCTTTGCTGGCGAGCAGCGCGGCATCCGCATCGTAGACGCGCCGCGCCTCGTCCAAGTTCGACTTCGCCGTCGCAACCTGCGCTTCGTAGGTCACTTTGGCGTTCTGTTCTTGCACGCGTGCCGTCTGTATGTTCGCGACCGCCGAATCGTAGTCGGCTTGCGAACTGGCCGCGTTCGACTCGAGCGCCGGATTCTCGATCGTGGCAAGGACCTCGCCCTGAGCGACGCGATCCCCGGCGCGCACGTAAATCTTGCCGATGTTTCCTGCGACGAGCGAGGGAACCGTTACGACCTGCGGGCGCTGAACGACACCGCTTTCCGGCAGTTTGGTTTGGAACGATCCGGCCTTGACCGCAAACGTCTTGACCGCTACGGCGTCCGGTCCGCGTTTAGACGAGAACACGGCGATGACGACAACCGCGGCCAGGACCGCGATAATGATGACGAGATTGCGAATTCGTTTCATGTAGACGTTCCTAGAGATCCGCTACGGCTTGCACGGGCGAAGCGAGGCCGAGAGCGACGCGAAGTTTGACGACGGCGTTCACGTACGCGACGCGCGCGTTGTATAAATCGACCTGAGCCGAAAGTGCGCTTTGCTGACGCTGCTGTACGTCAACCAGACCGATGACGCCGTGCGCGTACTGTAGTTGCGCGATGCGCGCGGCTTCGGAAGCATAGCGCGTTTCTTCTTGGGCCGAGGCCAGCTGCGCGAGCGCCGTTTGCGCGGCGCGGTACGACTGTCGCACGTCGATCGCGACTTGCGTTCGCGCCGCTCCGAGATTGGATTCCGCGGCGGCGATTTGTTCGTTGAGGTTGCGGTGGTTGGCGCGTCGCGCGCCCCAATCGACGAACGGTAACGAGACGGTCGTATTGACGCCGATGTTCCAGAACCCGAGATTTCCCCGGCTGACCGGTCCGAACTTCGCTTGTTCCACGGCGAGCGTGGGTGAGAACTGATTGCCGATATTGGCGAACGCTTGAATCTGCGGAAAGAGATCCGTGTCGGCGGAGCGCCGGTTGGTTTGTGCTATCGCAACCGCGTCCGCAGCGGATGCGACGTCGGGCCGGTTCTGCTGCGCGATGCCGACGAGCACGTCAACCGGTTGCGCGGGCAGCTTGGGCTGCGGCAACTGCTCCGGCACGTCGAACGCGGTGGTCAGCGCCGCGCCGATGGTCTGCGCGAGCAGTTCGGAGGCGTTTTGCGAATCCGCTTGAGCGGACGCCAGCGCGTACCGGCTTTTCTCTTCGGCGGCCTGCGCGCTGAGCACGTCGACGCCGGCGGCTACGCCGGCATGTTCCTTCGCTTGCGCGACCGACACGAGCGTTTGTTGATAGCGCAAGTCGCCACGGTCGAGGCGAACCGCTTCGTTCTTCCCCGCGAGCGAGAAATACGCGTCGGCAACGTCATTCGTGACTTGCTGCTGCGTCCGTCGCAGATCCGCCCGCGCTTGTTCGTATTGCTGCCTGGCCGCGAGCGCAAGATACTGCGAGAGCCCGCCGTTGAACGTGTACGAGGTGCCGAGCGAAGCGGTGTTTTGCGAAAAGACGGATGCCTGCGAGGCGCCGATGACGGAATAGGCGCCGCTGTAGTTTGCCGACTTGGACATCGTGTTTTGCAGCTGGCCGGCGACGCCCGGCAGCGTTTGCGAACGGGCTTTGACGTACGCCGACTCCAGCTCCGAAACGACGGCGACTTGCTTGGCGATCGTGGGACTATGCGACAGTGCGTACTGTACTGCACCCGCCAGGGTAAGCGCGGCCGCAAGGATCATTAAGCAGCCCCGAAATTATGCGCGACGGCGACGCCGCCGGCTGCAAGGAGCGCGCCCAGCAGCAGCACAACTGCGGCAAACGTGTAAGCCACGGCGGGCGAGGTCTTCGCGGTCACGCGCATCATGGTGGCGTTCAAGAAGAAGCCCCAAATCGTAAAAATGCTGATGCTCGACAGGAACCCAATCAACACGGCGCTTCCGTTCGGCACCAAAAGTGCAAGCCCCGGAACGGCGCGCGCGAGCGACAAACTGCTGTCGAACGAATCCGCTCCGCGAACCATCGTGATGATACCCAACACGACGGCGCCCAGTCCGAGCGTGGGAACGGCGATGTTCATCGAGCCGCACCAGAGTCGTTTGAAATCCGCCTGACCCCGTCCGATCGCGTTGCCGAGCAGCAGAATGATCGTATTAAAAAACACCGCTAGGAACAATACCACGATCGGTCCGACGTACGTGAAGATCGACGGCTTTCCGGCACGCTCCACCGCCTGTTGTTTTTGCGCGTCGCTCATGTTGGCGACGAGCGTGCTCGTTGCCAGCATTTTTTGTGTCGAGATGACCGCGACGTGGCGCCCCGCCGGCGCTTGCAAGTAGGCGCCGACGAGCAGCAGAGCAAGGGCAATGACCAGCGCCCATCCCCACGTCGGCATGCTGCGTTGACGTTCGAACGCGTCGGCGGGCGACGCAATGGTATCGATAACGGTGGACAGACCGCTTGCGTTAGCCGCAGCAGGCACGGAAACACCCATAAAAGCCTCCTCACAAAAGCAAGTGCCGCAGACACACATACGCTTGCGGCACGCGGTTGTTTCAAGGCGCCCGGAAATCGGGCCTTTTACGGCGTCTTCAGCAGGTCGTCCAGGGGAATGTGCTTTTCAATCGTCTCCCGTACGCGCTCCAGACGTTCGCTTCGTAATTCTAGTAACTTAAGTTCGAGGATGATCCTTGCGCGGCGCAGCGCACGGCGCGAATAGAGAGCCGAGGCGTCCACGGCGGCGCCCGGAGCGGGAGCCCGCCGCTCGGCGTGACGGTGGCGTGCCGGACTTGCGGCCGCCGGCAGAACCGCGGGGAGAGCCAAGGTCAGCGCCAAGGCGGCGAGGTAACGTGGTGCCATGCTTCTCAATCACGACCAGACCGCTTTCCGCTAGATGCTCAAACCGGCCAGTCCGCTCGTCGTCGTCGACCCCCCGGCCGAGCCGTACGTGCGAATCGTACCGCTCGGCGGCTGCGGTGAAATCGGGCGCAACATGACGCTCATCGAGACAAACGAGGACATGGTCGCAGTCGACTGCGGTTTGATGTTCCCCGACGAAGAGATGTACGGCGTCGACATCGTCATCAACGACTTCACGTACATCCGCGAGCGCCGCGAAAAGTTCCGCGCAGTTTTGGTCACGCACGGGCACGAAGATCACATCGGCGGCATTCCGTACCTGCTGCGCGAATTCAACGTTCCGGTCGTCGGAACGCCCCTCACGAACGCGCTCATCAAAGCCAAGGCGCGCGACCATAAGATGATGGGCGAAGCGGAATTCGTCACCGTGCAGCCCGGCGATCGGGTGCGTTACGGACAAATCGAAGCGGAGTTCGTGCATATCAACCACTCCGTGGCGGGAGCGTGCGCGCTTGCGCTGCGCACGCCGGTCGGCACCATCTTCCACACCGGCGATTTCAAATTCGATCAAACGCCAATCGACGGCAAACCAGCCGATTTTGCCGCGATCGCGCGGGTCGGAGACGAAGGCGTGCTGTGCATGCTCTCGGACAGCACCAATGCCGAACGGCCCGGACACACGCAGTCCGAGCGCATCGTCGGTGAAGCGTTCGGCCACGTGTTTTCGCAAGCCAAAGGGCGTATTATCGTCGCCTCGTTCGCATCGAACGTGCCGCGCATTCAGCAGGTCATCGATACGGCGCTGCGCTTCAACCGGAAGATCGCCTTTCTCGGACGCTCGCTCATGAACGTCGTGCACTTTGCATCGGAACTGAGCTATTTGAAAGTGCCGGGCGATCGTACGATCCGCATCGAGGAAGCCGACGAGTATCCGCCCGAGCAAGTCGTGGTCATGACGACGGGTTCCCAAGGCGAACCGATGAGCGCGCTCACGCGCATGTCGGTGCGCGATCATGCGAAATTCAAAATCGTTCCGGGAGACACGGTCGTCATCAGCGCGACGCCGATTCCCGGAAATGAAAAAGGCGTCTACAAAACGATTAACAACCTGTGCCGTCTTGGCGCGACGGTCGTGCACGGAACCGACGGGCGTTCGCACGTCTCGGGGCATGCATCGCAAGAAGAACTGTTGCTCATGCTCAACCTCGTGCGGCCGGAATTTTTCGTTCCGGTGCACGGAGAGTACCGCATGCTCGTGCAGCATGGAAAACTCGCGGCGCGCACCGGCGTCGATCCGCAGAACGTGTTCGTGGTGGAGAACGGCGACGTCCTCGAGTTCACGCACGAGTACGGTGACAAGATCGGCAAAACGTATGGCGGCCACGTGCTCGTCGACGGCTCGAGCGTCGGCGACGTCGGTGAAGCGGTGCTGCGCGACCGGCGCCTGCTGGCCGCGGACGGCTTCATGATGGTCGTGGTCACCATCGACAGTGAAGAAGCGCGCGTTATCGCGGGACCGGATCTGATCTCTCGCGGCGTCTTCTACGTGCCGGAGTCCGACGGCGTCATGGACGATCTTCGTGCCGAACTCGTGACACTCATCGAAGAGGTGCCGGTCGAAGGAATTCGAGACGTCAACACGGTGAAAGAACATATCCGCAGTGGTCTCGCCAAGGCGATCCACACGCGCTACAAACGCCGTCCCGTCATCGTCCCGGTCGTCATGGAAGTCTAAAGTGGAGTAGACAAACATGAGTACGCGTAAACAATTCATCGCGGCTGCCGCAAGCGTGCCGCTCATCGCAGCGGCGGCGCCGGCGCCGCAAGCGGCGCCGGCATCGACGCCCACGCCATCGCCAAAACCGCGCCAAATTTCGCAAGCCGCAAAAGCGCTTGCCGAGCAAATGCGCGCGTTCGATGCGAACCTGACCGATAAGCAACTCGAAGAGATTGCCGCCGGCATCGACGACAATCTCAAGACCGGCGCGCGCGTCAATCCGCACGGCACGTACCTGAAAAATTGGAACGAACCGGTTACGGTTTTCGAGGTACCGTCGGTTCGACAGGCTCACCATGACAAGTGAGGAGATTGCCTTCTCCGACGCGACCGCGCTCGGGCAGCTCGTCGCCAAAAAGAAGATCTCGTCGGTCGAGCTCACCAAACTCTATCTTTCGCGGCTGGAACGCTACGGCGCTGCGTATGGTGCGGTCGTGACGATCATGCGCGATCGCGCGCTGCGCGAGGCGCGCGCCGCGGATAAAGAACTTGCCGCCGGCCGCGGCCGGGGCCCGCTGCACGGGGTGCCGTACGGCGTGAAAGATCTGCTCGCCGCCGTGGGCGCTCCGACGACGTGGGGCGCGGCGCCATACCGAGATCAAGTTTTCGATTACGACGGCACCGTCGTCAAGAAGCTGCAGGCTGCAGGAGCGGTGCTCTGCGCGAAGCTCGCAATGGTGGAACTCGCGGGCGGTTTTGGTTACAACGACGCCGACGCGTCGTTCACCGGTCCCGGCCGCACGCCGTGGAACAGTGCGTATTGGAGCGGCGGTTCGTCGAGCGGCCCCGGTGCCGCAACCGCTGCGGGACTCGTCGGCTTTTCCATCGGCTCGGAAACCAACGGCTCGATCATGGTTCCGGCGGCGTTTTGCGGCGTGAGCGGCTTGCGCCCGACGTACGGCCGCGTGAGCCGCCACGGTGCGATGGCGTTGATGTGGACGTCGGATAAACTGGGCCCGCTGTGCCGCTCGGCACGGGATGCGGAAACGGTTCTGCGCGCGATCAGCGGACGCGATCCGGACGACAAGACGTCACGAGACGAGGCGTTCCCCGTCGTTCGCGGGCGCAAGCCGAAGGTGGCCATCGTCAAGAACGCAACTGCGAAAACGATGCCGGCCATCGCCAAGAATTTTCAGGCCTCGCTGCGCGTGCTCGGCGAATTTTGCGATCTCGTTTCGGACGTTGCGTTGCCGAAGGGCCCGTACGGCGCGGTGTTCGGTGCCGTCTTCAACGGCGAATGCGCGTCCGCGTTCCGCGATCTCATCGAGAGCGGACGTTCCAGAGAGCTGCAATCGGTGGACGATCGCATCGGCGGTTATCAGGTGTACGGGTCCCTAGCCGTCGATTATGTCGACGGTATGCGCCGGCGTACACTGCTGAACGAAGAGTTGACGCGTGCGCTCGCGCCGTACGATGCCGTCGTCTATCCGACGCTGCCGACGGTCGCATATCCCGTCGGCATTCCGTTCGACAAGGCGTATCCGGACAAGTACTCCGGCGAAATCGAAATGGGAAGCCCGGGAAATTTGGCGGGTTTGCCGTCGATCAGCGTGCCGAACGGACTCGGAGAGCACGGCTTACCGACCGGCCTTGCATTGATGGGACGCGCCTGGGGCGAAATGCAGCTCACGCAGATTGCCAAAGCCTATCAAGCGCGCACGCGGTTTCATTTGCAGCACCCAACGCTGCATACGTAAAAAATGCCGGTGCTCTTCGGACTGCTTGCCGCGGCGCTGTACGGCGCCGCGGATTTTTGCGGCGGTTTGGCGACGCGCCGTAGCGGTATG
>DAISWS010000013.1:10013-30921 GCA_036826275.1 Vulcanimicrobiaceae bacterium | reverse complement strand
TCGCCGTCGCGATCGGCTCGCAGTTCGTGGGTTTCGTGTTGTTACTGGGCATCGCGCCGCTGTTTCCAGGACATTTCACCGGGCAGGCAGCGATGTACGGGCTGCTCGCCGGCGTGTGCGGCGGCGCCGGCATCGCGCTGCTCTATCACGCCCTCGCGATCGGGAAAATGGGCGTGGTCTCGCCGATCACCGCCGTGCTTGCCGCGACGTTGCCCGTTATCACGGGCGTGATCCGCGGCGATCGCTTGAGCGCGTGGCAGATTGCCGGGATCGGCATTGCGCTCGTCGCGGTCGTGTTGATTTCGCTTTCAACCGAACCGCATGGGAGCGTCGAGTTTTCGATCGCGGGCGTGCGTGAAGCGGCGGCCTCGGGCGTGCTTCTCGGGGGCTTTTACATTTTTCTAGCGCTCTGTGGAAAAGGCGCAGGCCTGTATCCCTTGGTGTCCGCGCGCTTGGGCGCAAGCGTGCTGCTCGCGATCGTTGCGCTCGCACTGCGCCGCTCCGTGACCCCGGCACCGGCAGCAATTGCCCTGGTGCTGGTGACCGGCGTCGTGGACATGAGCGCAAACGTCTTTTACGTGCTGACCGTATATGCCGGCTATCTGTCGATCGCGGCGGTGCTCACGTCGCTCTATCCGGCGAGCACGGTCTTTCTCGCGCGATTCATGCTCGGCGAGCGTCTGGCAAACGTGCAAAAAGCCGGCGTCGCGCTGGCACTCGCGGGCGTTGCGCTGATCGCGCGCTAGCGTTTTATGCCGGCCAGCTGCGATGCGTGAATGTAGCGCGCGAGCTCTTCGCGTCCCAGGCCATCCACGTCCAGGAACTGCAGCTCGTACGCGTCGCGGCGCCGCGAATCTCGTACTTTCGCCGCCACGCGCGCTTTGAACGTGAGCTCGGCGAATGGACGCCGCAAATATTTACGCGGCATGCGGCGATGGCCGAACGGTCCGACGACCCATTCGTCGTCTTTCCCGCCGTGCACGTGCAGAACGTGTGACGGAAGCGTGAAGTACAAAACGAGCGATTGGTTTACGTGTAGATGCTCCTCGCAGCGCAGCCGAAGGCCGTTTCCGGAAACGTCGCACGCGTGCGCGCGTTTTCTCACCGATCGCGGATCGTCGCTGCGGTAGGCGATAGAAAAGTCGTCGGGGACACGGTAACCGGTAAATTGCGAGATGTCGACGAGCGAGGTATCGTAGCTGCGCGCAGAAGCGGAGCGCCGGGCGAGCATCGCGGCCTCTCTCGCGAGCGCGTCGGCGTCGGCATGCGGCAATTCATCCACGGCGACGGCATACTCGAAGCCCACGCCGCCGTTGCGCGGCGCATAACGCGTTGCCACGACGCCGGAGATGTTCAGTACTTTGCCGCTGCCCAGGCGCCAGTCGAAGCTGAGCGCCGTGCCGCGTTCCATCTGCATCCACGAACGCAACCGGCATCCCGCGACGGCGATGTGCAATAGCGTCGCCTGAACCGCTTCGGCAACGCCGCGCACGCGGAGCTTTACCGGTACGTCGAATGTCTGGGTGCTGACAGGCTGCGTTTTCGCGCTTGCCGTCCCCGGTTTATTCCCAAGCCAAGCCATCCAGGCCAGCGTACTATGGCTAGGTTGCTTGAGAGAAGTGAAATAGGTACCGCTACGCGTCAATATTGTGTTTACTTGCGCGCTTTACGTTCCCGTAACTCGGTCAGCTGCACGGCATGGATGAAGCGCGCGATCTCTTCACGCGTATAAACCTCGAGCTCGACGAACGCTATGCCGTATGCGGGCTTGCCGTCACAGTCTTCCAGACGCGCGGCGACGCGCGAGCGAATGCGCATTTCTTCGAACGGACGGCGCCGGTTGCGCGTGTGCTTGCGCGGTCCGAACGGCGTATTGAGGATCTCTTCCTGCACGCCGGCCGGAAAAATTTTGAGCACTTCATCCGGCAGCCGGAAGCGCACGGTGACTTCATCATTCGGCGTGAGCTCTTTTTCGCACACGACGCGTAACCCGCCGGAGCTGATGTCTATCGCGCGTACCTTGATCGTCGCCTTGCGCGGCTCTTCAAACGTCAATTCCAGGGGAAATTCCGCATGCGCGCGGTAGGCGGTCCGCCGGTTGTTGACGTCGGCAGTCTTGAGCTGCAGCGCTTTAGCTTGCATCGAACGGTTGAGCGCCTCGCGGCGCTGTGCTTCGTGAATCTCGCGCGCGAGCAGATCCGCCTGCGCCGGCACCAGCCCTTCGAACGCGATGCCGTATTCGAACGCGGCGCCTTCATCGGAGGCTTGCCGCATCGCGATCGTTCCGGTCAGACGCAGCTCGACGCCTCCGCGCGGCCAGTCGAATGCAATCTTCGCATCGCGTTCGATCGCGATCCACGAGCGTAGCCGGCACCCGATTACGGAGACGTTGACGATCGTCGCATTGACGGGGAGCCTGATTCCCGTCACGGTCAGCTGAACCGGTAGATCGACGGGCTGGCGATACCCGGCGCGCCCGTTTCTCGGAGCGGCGGATGTGCTCGCAGGCCGTTTCAACCAGTTCAGCATGACGTTATCTTACAACGTAGACCACACGTCCAGCTTGCGCTTGACGCGCTCGATGACGCCGTCCGTAAAATCGGTCGTCGAGGCATGGCCGCCCAGATCGCTGGTTTTCAGTCCTTCGTGCACGGCTTCGAGCGTCGATTCATAAATCGCGCGCGAAGCGTTTTGCGCTCGTTTATCATCCATATACGAGAGCAGCGCGGCGCAGGCGAGGATCATGGCCATGGGGTTGGCGACGTTCTTTCCAAACAGACGCGGAGCCGTGCCGTGCGGCGCTTCCGCCATGACCACCGACGGTTGGAGCTGATCGTCGAACGAGAGCAGGACGGACTCGGCGCCGGCGATGGAGCCGAACAGCTGCATGACCAGATCCGAAAGGCAGTCGCCGTCACGGTTGAGCGACGGAATGACCATCGGCACGTCGCCGTCCGTTCCCAGCAGCAGCGCGTACGTTGCATCGATGAGCTGGGGTTCGTACGTCACGTTGGCGTGACGCGCCGCGGCTGCGTCCATCTCTTCTTTGAGCATTCCCTCGTACACGGGGCTGACGGTGTACTTGGGACCGCCGAAAACTTTCGCGTGCATGCGTTCCGCGTGCTGAAATGCGTATTCTGCCACGAACCGGCAAACGCTGCGTTCGATCGTTTCCGTACGGTGCGCGACTTCATTCGCACCCTCTCCCTCGCGCCATTCTTTCGCGCCGTACGCGTCGCCGACGGCCATGCGCACGACCGAAATCGGCGCGTGAATGCCGGCTACGGGACGGATTCCGGGCAAGCGGCGTCCCGTGCGAACGATAACCTTGCCGTCGATCGCGCGCCGCAGAATCGCGTTCGGCGATCCGACGTCGCCCTTGTTCTCAGGGGTGATCGTTGCCGCTTTCAAGCCGAAGCGCGCGCGCTTCATCGCCTCGGCGGCTTGTTGCACGATTGCGTTCTGAGTTGCGCGCCGGTTTTCGAGCGACAGATCGTAGCGCTCGAACGCGAGCTCCACGTCGATGACCGAGCGGTCGAGCACGCGCAGCGCTTCGACGAGTAATTCTTGTCCGGTTTCGTCGCCTTCGAGAACGACGATCGCTTGGGGGGTCATCTCGCACCGCTTCGCGGTTCGTCGGACTGCGTCCGCCGGCCACATCCTGTGGCGCGACAATGGCGCACATCGTGTTCGCTCAAATGAACTCCTATGTTAATGACGAAAGAATCTATTCCATGGCACGCGTACGCCGTAAGGCGACCGCGAAGACGCGACTGAACTTCGAGATTGCCGGTATTGCGGCGATTGGTCTGGCGGTTCTCCTGGGAGTCGCGCTGGCCTTGCCGGCGCACCGCGCGGGCATCGCCCTCGGCGCGACGGCTGCGGGCCTGAGCGCCCTGTTTGGAGGAGCCGCTCCGCTTTTCCCGGTTCTCGTGGCGCTCTTCGGCGGAATCATCTTCCTCGAGATCAACGTGCCGCGCATGATGGCGACGCTGGGCACGGCCGCACTGTGTTACTTCCTCTTAATTGACGCCGCGTTCGGACGCCGCGGCGGGTGGATCGGCGATGCGCTCTGGAGCGGATTGCAGGCGCTCACCGGGGTGCTGGGGGCGCGCATCGTGATCGGCTTGGCCGCCTTGCTGCTCGCGGTCTGGATTACGAACGTTTCGGTCAAAAAGGTCATCGGCTGGCTCATCCTCGCGCTCTCGAAACTGCGCGCGCCGCGCATGCCGAAGGTCGCGTTGCCTGAAGGACACGGAAATTTGCGAGACGCGTTCGCGCTGCCCGGCGCCGCTGCGCAGCCGCGCCGCGAAAACAAGACGTCTGAAGCACTGGATTTGGTACCGGTTGAAGCGTTCATTCCGCCGGCCGCACCGACGATCGTCATCGAAGACGACGGCGAGGCGGACGACGCCGATGATGAGGTCGAGCCGGACGGCGACGAAGACGAAGACGAAGACGCGATCGAAGAACGGGCGCAAGGCGAATACGAATACGAGCCGCCTTCTGCCACGCATGGAAACGTCGTTTATCATCTGCCGGATCTCGCGCTATTCGATCCACCCCAAGCGCAAGTCGCAGACGATTCCACGCGCTCGCACGTGCTCGAAGATACGCTCGCATCGTTTGGCGTGGGCGCGAAAGTCGTCCACATCGAGCGCGGCCCGTCGATAACGCGTTACGAACTCAAGCCCGAGCGCGGCGTAAAGATTTCCCGTATCGCCTCGCTCGCCGACGACATCGCGCTTGCGCTTGCCGCAACGAGCGTGCGCATCGAAGCGCCGATCCCCGGCAAATCGGCCGTCGGGATCGAAGTTCCGAACAAGACGATCTCGGTCGTCGCCATTCGGGAGATTCTCGAATCGCTGCCGCAACGCGGAGTGGTGCCGCCGCTGTGGATGGCGCTCGGCAAAGACATCACGGGCCGCCCGGTGTTCGGAGACCTGGGCAAAATGCCGCATTTGCTGGTCGCCGGCGCGACGGGCTCCGGCAAATCCGTGTGCTTGAATACGATCATCGCCTCGCTGCTGGTGAGCGCGACGCCCGACCAAGTGCAGCTGCTGATGATCGATCCCAAGCGCGTCGAACTGACCGTTTACAATGGTATTCCGCATCTGATCAAAGACGTCATCACCGATGCGCGCATGGCCGCCGGCGCGCTCTTCGAAATGACGAAGGAGATGGACGCGCGCTACGAGCGCTTCGCGAAAGCGGGCGTACGCAAGATCGAGGAGTACAACGCAAAGTTTCCGGACGAAAAATTGCCGTACGTCGTCATCGTCATCGACGAACTCGCCGACCTGATGCTGGTTGCACCCGCAAAGGTCGAAACGACGATCATGCGCCTGGCGCAGCTTGCACGCGCGACCGGCATCCACCTCATCGTTGCAACGCAGCGTCCTTCGGTCGACGTGATCACGGGCTTGATCAAGGCGAACATTCCGTCACGCATCGCGTTTGCCGTGAGCTCGCAAGTCGATTCGCGCACGATTCTCGACATGGCCGGCGCCGAACGGCTGCTCGGACGCGGCGACATGTTGTATCTGCCGATCGACGCGCCCAAACCGGTGCGCTCGCAGGGTGCGCTGATCACCGGCGGCGAGGTAAACCGCCTCGTCGACTTTTGGGCCAAGCAGGGGCGGCCTGAAAATCTGCTCGACGTCGAAGTCGTGCCGATCTCGGACGACGACGGCAACGGAAAGAAAGACGTCGATCCACTCTGCTACGAGGCGGCCAAGTTCATCATCGAGAGCAATTATGCGTCCACGGCAGCGTTGCAATCGCAATTTTCCATCGGTCATCCGCGCGCGGTGCGCCTTATGAAGCAGTTGGAAGATTTCAAGGTCGTCGGTCCGCACGAAGGCACCAAGCCGCGGCGGATCATCCTTGGTCTGGGTGAGCTCGAGCAGATTGCACCGCGCCTGGGGCGTGGCGACGGAGGGCAACAAGATCTCTTCGCCACCGGATCTTGACGCCCGCAGCGGCGAGCCGGGTGCCGCCGGCCTTCTCGCACTGTTGCTGCCGGCAATCGTTCTTTTAGCGGGTTTTCTCTGGCTAGGCTACGACGTCACGCCTCACGGCGAACCGCCGGCGCTCTGGGCGTTCGCTCAGAACGTGCGCGGTCACGCAGTCGCCGCCGCGTGGGTTTTGACGAACGCGGGGTATGCGTACGTACTCGCGCCGCTCTACCTGCTGTGCATTCTGCTTGCGATCTTCAGCCGTCGCTGGCGTGTGCCGGCGCTCGTGATCGTCGGAGCGGGGCTGGTCGCATGGGGTGCTGCCGATTACTTTCAGCACGACTTCGCACGGCCGCGCCGCCACGACTGGCTCATCCGCCACGAGCACGCGTTCTCGTATCCCAGTTCGCATGCGGCGATCTGCACGGCATTCTACTTTTATTGGGGCTTGGCGCTCCTGCGCGCGCACGCGAGGGCATGGTTGCGTTGGACGGCGTTCGCGCTTCTCACCACGCTGACGCTCGGCATCATCTGGTCGCGCCTTGCGCTGGCCGCGCACTATCCGACTGATGTCATAGGGGGAACCGTGCTCGGGGCGGTCGTCATCCTGCTGGCGGAGGCGCTGGTGCGGACGGCTCGAACGCTCGCAGGGCCATGGATTCAGCGCTAAAGTTCATCGAACGCAAAGTCGAGGAAGGCATCCCGCTCTCGATTGAGGACGGACTCACCCTCTTTGCGACGCCCGACATTCACACGCTCGGCCGCATGGCGCGCGCCGCGAAGGAACGCAAGAGCGGCAAGAACGTCTATTACGTTCTCAACCGCTACATCAATTCAACGAACGTGTGCTATGCCGGATGCAAGTTTTGTTCGTTTGCCGTCGACGAGTTCAAAGAAAAAGAGCGCGTGGTGCGCATGCCGGCGGACGAAGTGTTCGCCAAGGCGATGGAGACGGGCGAGAACTTCAATCAAATTCACATCGTCGGGGGTCACGATCCGCGGCAACTCTCGCTCGACTACTGGCTTCCGCTGATGCGCCGGTTCAAAGAACGCTTGCCGCACGTCCAGCTCTCGCTCTTTACCGCTGCCGAAATCGACTACATGGCAAAGCGGCACCGCATGACGTATCCGCAGATCGTCGCCGAGCTGAAGTCGGCGGGACTCGATAACGTCAACGGCGGCGGTGCGGAGATCTTTGCCGAGGAAACGCGCAAGAAGATTTGTCCGAACAAGGTGGGCGCCGACAACTGGCTCGCAATTCACGAAGAGCTGCACCGCCAGGGAATCGCCTCGAATGCGACGATGCTGTACGGCCACATCGAATCGCTCGAGGACCGGCTGGACCACCTCGTGCGGTTGCGCGAATCGCAGGAGCGTTCGCCCGGCTTCAATGCATTCATTCCGCTCGCGTTCCATCCCGACGGCAACGACCTGAACGACTGCGGCTGGACAACCGGATTGGACGACATCCGCATGTTTGCCGTGGCGCGCCTCATGCTGAACAACTTCGACCACGTCAAAGCGTATTGGATGATTCAGGGGTTGAAGGTCTGCCAGGTCGCGCTGCATTTTGGCGCGGACGACATGGACGGAACGCACGGCAGCACGGATGACGAAATGATCTATCACAGTGCGGGAACGCGCTCCGGGCAGTACGTCGACGATCGCGAATTCCGGCGTCTCATCGAGGAAGCCGGCTACGTGCCGGTGCGCCGCAACAGCACGTATGAGGAATTTCCCTTCGACTGGACGCCGCCCGTGATTCGACAAGCTCACCATGACGAGAAAAGCGACGCCGTAACGGTATGAGTCTGCGCAGCAGCCGCATGCGTTACGTCAACGATCTGCCGATTTACGCGGCGTTCGATGAGGGCGTGGTCGAGTATCCGGGAACGCTCGTCGCCGACGTGCCGGCGCGTTTGAACGCCCTAATGCGCGCGGGCGAGCTCGATATGGGACCGGTTAGCGCATACGAATATGCGGTCGATGCCGACCGCTACGTGCTGCTTCCCGATTTGTGTATCGGCGCGCGTGAAGAGATCGTGTCCGTGCTGCTGATTTCGACGACTCCGCCGGCACTGCTGGACGGCGCGAAAATTGCAACGACGAAAGAATCCGCCAGCGGGCGCAATCTGCTTCGCGTGCTCCTCGAGCGCCGTTATCACGTTCACGCGCAGTTCGTCGAGGTAGACGATCCGCTCGCGCACGCGCGCGCGGGCGAGGCGGCAATGGTCATCGGCGATGCGGCCATAGACGCGGCATTCGAATTTCCGAGCGAGCAAGTGTACGATTTAGGAACGCTTTGGCGCGACTGGACCGGCGAACAATCCATCACCGCGGTCTGGGTTGCGCGCCGCGAGATCTTCCACACGCGCATCGATGAGGTGCGTCAGTGTCTGCACGCATTGACGGACGCGTATTCGTGGGGACGCGCCAACCGCAATCGCGTTATCGCGCTGGCGCAATCGCCCAAGCCGCGGCCCCCCGGCTTCTACGAGATTTATTACGGAAAACTCAACTTCACGTTTCACACTGCGGCGCAGCGCGGCCTTGCCGCCTATTGCCGCGAGTTGCAAGCCATCGGCGCGATCGAAACGATACCGCCGTACGTTCCGGAGGTCATCGGTGTCGCTCAATAATCTGCTCGAGAAGGCTGCTGCCGGCGGACGCCTGTCGTTCGAGGACGGCGTGCGTCTGTACAAAGAGGCAGATCTTCACGATTTGGGCGCGGCGGCGTACGAACGCCGCATGCAGCTCTATCCCGGCAATACGGTCACGTACGTGATCGACACCACGATCAACTACACGAACGTGTGCAACGTGCACTGCACCTTCTGCGCGTTTTTCCGCCCGGAGAAACACAAAGAAGGCTACACGATGTCGCATGACGAGGTGCTCGCGCGCGTCAAACATGCCGCCGGTCAGGGCGCTACGCAGATTATGATTCAAGGCGGGGTGAATCCCGAGCTGCGATTGGATTGGTTCGAAGCGCTTTTCCGCCGCGTCGCGGTCGAATTTCCCAACGTTGACATTCATTCGCTTTCCGTGTCCGAAGTGATCGGGCTTTCGCGCGTGGAGAATATGCCGGTTCGCGAGGTGCTCGAGCGATTGAAGGCTGCCGGGATGAAGTCGCTTCCGGGCGCCGGCGCGGAGATACTGGTCGAACGCGTGCGCAAGCGCATCAGCGCGCGCAAGGTCAAGCCGGACGAGTGGATCGGCGTCATGCGTGAGGCGCAATTGATCGGCATGCCGACCACCGCGACGATGATGTTCGGATCGATCGAAACGCTCGAGGAGCGTATCGAGCATCTCGAAGTCGTCCGCCAGCTGCAGGATGAGACGGGCGGCTTCACCGCGTTCATCCCGTGGTACTACGTGCCGTGGAAGACGCCGCTGCGCGGAAAAGAAGCGACGGGCCTGGATTATTTGCGCGTCCTTGCAATCTCGCGCCTCTATCTCGACAACGTTCCGCATCTGCAAGCCTCTTGGCTGACCCCCGGACTGAAAATGGGCCAGCTTGCCTTGTTCTACGGATGCGACGACATGGGCGGAACGATTATCGAAGAGCAAGTCGTGCACGATGCCGGTTCGACGAATGAAGCGACGCGCCGCGATTTGGAGCACATCGTTCGAAGTGCCGGGTTTACGCCCGTTATCCGCGACACATATTGGAATCTACGGTCTGACGTAGCGCTCGCGACCGCGTAAGTTCAGCGCTCGCCCGAATTGTAAGCGAGCGGACTTCTCCAATAGTCCAAATTATTGTATGCTTGGTCTGACAGGCTACATATCGACGGCTTTTGAAAACGCATTCTAGTTTTGCTGCGCTTTTCAATCGCGAGGTCTTTCTTCATTGGATGATGCCAACGTCGTCCAACACCCCGCTTCCCGCGATGGAAGTTTGGGCAACTGCGAACCGCTCGTTCAAATTCCTTCGTGGTGGAGCGGCTTCTTATTTCACATTCTCAATCCGCGCCAGGTCAGCATGTACGTGTACCTCATCATGCTTTCCGACGAGCGCGGCGCATGTCACCCGACGATAGAACAAATCCGCAAAGATCTCGGGCTGCTCAGCACGACGATGGTCTTCGAATCGATCGCGGTGCTCGAAGAGTATGGCTTCTTCGTGCGCTCGCGCGAGAGCTTGCCGGAATCGCGTTCGCGCAGAAACGTTTACCGCCGCACGGCATGTGAGTACACGATATTGCGGTTGCTGGAGACGAATAAGCTCGACGGCGAGCTCTCTCCGGCCGGCGCGGGCGATCCGGCCTCGCCGGAAGCGCGGCATTTAGTCGAAAGCGGTCTGAGCGAACTGCTGGGCGAGGAGTACCGCCGCTATGCGGTTGCCGCGCCGCCGGAAAAGCGCGACGTGCTGACGCGCATCTTGAACGACCGGCTTCGCAAGCGTTCCGCCGGCATTTACGCGTTCAAGTCGCAGCAGTAATCGTCGCCGCCCCGAGCACCTCATCCCCGTCGCGATCGAAGAGCGCGACCAGCTGCCCGGGAGATACGGCGCGCACGGGCTGTTCGAATTCTACGCGCAGCGTTTCGCCGCTCAGAGTGGCAAACGCAGGCACCGGCGTCGAGCGGTACCGCACCATTGCGAGCACGGGTGCGCTCGCGGCGCGAAAGCGCTCGGGACGAATGAGATTCACTTCGTTTGCCGTAAGTCCGGCCGCATCCAATTCTTCTTCACGTCCGATGACGATCGTGTTGCGTGCGGCGTCGATGCGCGTGACGTAACGCGGTCCGTCGCTCGTTGCCGGCAGCCCATGCCGCTGGCCCACGGTAAAATTCGAAATGCCGGTGTGTTTTCCGACCACCGAGCCGGCGCCCGTAACGATGTCGCCCTCCGCTTCACGCTGCGTTCGCGCGCGCGCCAGCACGTCACGGTAATCGCCGCCTTCGACGAAGCAAATGTCCTGGGATTCGGTCTTGTCGTGCACCGGCAAGCCCAGATGCCGCGCGTGCTCGCGTGTTGCCGCCTTATCGAGTTCGCCCAACGGCAGCAGTAAGCGATCGAGTTGTGCGGGCGCGAGCTGCGCGAGCGCATACGCCTGATCTTTCGCCTGCGTCCCGCGATAGAGGTGCGGCCCGTCGCCGCGATGCTCGAGGCGCGCGTAGTGTCCGGTCGCGATGTGCGTCGCGCCCACCGAATCCGCATATTTGCGAAGCGTGCCCAGTTTGACGAAGTTGTTGCACGAAACGCACGGATTGGGGGTGCGTCCGTTCGCGTAATCGCCCGCGAAACGCTCGATGACGCTCCGGCGGAACGTTTCTTCGAAATTCAGCACATAATGGGGAATGCCGAGCACCGCCGCGCTTCGCCGAGCATCGTCGAAATCGTCGATGCCGCAACAGCTCTTCGCATGTGGCGCCCGTGTCGGTGAATACATCTTCATCGTTACGCCGATGACGTCGTAACCTGCCCGCGCGAGCAGGCCTGCCGCCACCGCCGAATCGACGCCGCCGCTCATCGCGGCGATAACGCGCGTCTTTCGTGTTGTCATGGTGAGCGTGTCGAACCACGCAGGGACAGGATAACAGGACGGCGGCGCAAACAGAAGCTCCAATGTCGCTAGGAGAACGTTTTCGCGCCGCGCGGGAGCAACGCGGCCTGACGCTTTCTGAGGTTGCGGAGCAGGTACGCATCCGCTCAGTCTACCTCGCGGCAATCGAAGAGGAAAATTGGAAGGCCATCGGCGCGCCGGTTTACACGCGCGGCTTTCTTCGGACATACGCCCGCTTTCTGGGTCTGGACCCCGAGGACGCGGTCGCCGAGTTCAATGCCGCCGAGGGACCGCCGGCGCCTCTGGGGCAGCCGCAGGCTGCCTCCGGATACCAAGCGCGGCCGGGCGGCGGCAGTTTGACCCCGTTGATTTGGATCGCCGGCATCATAGCCGTGGCGCTTATCGGCTTCGTCATCTACCTTTATGTGACGCCGACGCGGGGCGGCCAGCAGCAGCTCGCGGCGACTGCCGCGGGCCAGCCGACGGCACCTTCGCTGGCGAACGGCAGCGCGACCATGGCTCCCGGCAACGTCTCGCCGGCGCCCATGGGCTCCGCGTCGGGTTCGCCCTCGCCGCTGCCGCAAACCAAGACGCTCGCAATTCGTCTGACCGCGCCCTCGTGGCTGCGCGTCACTGTCGACGGCAGCGTGCGCGCCGAAGGCGTTTTTCCGGCGGGAACGAGCAAGAGTTTCCATGGCACGACCGCGCTCGTGCGCGTCGGAAACGCGGGCGGCGTCGAGATTACCCTCGATGGCAAACCAGTCGGTAAACTCGGTGCTACCGGCGACGTTGTCGAGAAGAATTTTACACTCTAATGGCAAGCGAATCGTCGTTCGACGTTGTATCGAAGATCGACCAGCAAGAGCTCGATAACGCGCTGAATCAAGCGCGTAAAGAGATCGGCGGTCGCTTCGACTTCAAAAACAGCAAGACCGAGATTACGTACGACGGCAAGAAGGCGATAACGCTGATTTCGGATGACGAGCTGAAGATGAAGAACGTCGTCGACATCATTCAATCGAAAGCGGTCAAGCGGGGCATCGACATCAAGGCGTTCGAATTCGGCACGGTGGAACCGGCCGCGCAAAACACAGTGCGTCAAACGATCACGCTCAAGAGTGGCATTCCAAAAGACAAGAGCAAGACGCTGATGGAGGCGATCAAGTCGCTCAAAGTCAAAGTCAGCGCGCAGTATCAGGACGAACAGATCCGCGTCTCCGGCAAGAGCCGCGACGATCTGCAAACGGTTATCGCGCATCTGAAAGCACTGGACTTCGATCTGCCGCTCCAGTTCGTCAATTATCGATGAAACGGGTATCCTTCGTTTCGCTCGGTTGCGCCAAGAATTTGGTCGACACCGAGGTGATGATCGCCAAGTTGGGCGAGGCGGGCTGGGAATTGAGCGGCGATGCGGCGCAAGCCGACACGGTCGTCGTGAACACGTGCGCGTTCATCGATCCCGCCAAGTCGGAATCGACGGACGCGATCATGGAGCAGGCACAGCGCAAACGCCCCGGACAGCAATTGATCGTCGCGGGTTGCTTGGCACAGCGGTACGGCGAGCAACTGCAGTCGCTCGTTCCGGAAATAGACGGCGTTGTCGGTACCGGTGCGTACGGCGGAATCGTGGATCTCTTGGAAGACGCCCGTGCCGGACACCATCCCGTGCGCCTGCAGTTCGATGCGGAGCCGGAACATGATTTCTTGCCGCGGTTGGTTACGACGCCGCAGGCAACGGCCTACCTGAAAATCGCGGAAGGCTGCGACCATCCGTGTACGTTCTGCATTATCCCGCAGCTGCGGGGTAAATTCCGCAGCCGCAGCGAGGAGTCGATCCTCAAAGAGGCCCGCGCTCTCGCGCGAGCGGGGACGAAAGAGCTGATCCTGATCGCGCAAGACACCTCGATGTGGGGCCGCGATCGCGGCTACCGTCGCGGCGGCCTCTCGCATCTGCTCGAAGCGCTGCATGAAATCGACGGCATCGAGTGGATCCGTTTACTCTACCTGTATCCCGCAACGGTCGACAGCGAACTCATCGAGGCGATGGCGCGTTTACCGAAAGTGTGCAAGTACATGGACATGCCGCTTCAGCATGCGCACCCCGGCGTTTTACGCGGCATGCTGCGCCCCGGCAACGGCGAGCGGTATCTGGAGATCATCGAAGATTTCCGCCGGCGCGTTCCGGGCATTACCATGCGCTCCACGTTCATCGCCGGTTTTCCCGGCGAAACCGAGGAGCACGTCGCATATCTCGAAGAGTGGATCGCGCGCGCACGGCTCGACCGCGTCGGGTTCTTCGAATACAGTCGCGAAGACGGCACGCCGAGCGCGGAACTTCCATTGCAGGTTGCCGCCGCCGAAAAGCGCCGGCGCCTGATACGCTTGCGGGAAGCGCAACGCGTGGCATCGGAGCGCGCACGCGCGCGCCGGATCGGTCACGCGGAGCGCGTATTAGTGGAAGAGCGGCGTTCTCTGCGAAAGACCGATCCGCTTCGCGAGGCGCTCGGCGCTCCGTCGGCTTGGTTCGGCCGCTCGATGGGCGAAGCTCCTGGCGTCGACGGCGGTATCTATTTTACCGGTGAGGCGCAGCCGGGGCATTTCGTTACGGTCACGCTCGACGGCAACGGGGCGTTCGACTTCTTCGGACATTTGGCATCAGAGGACTTGGCAAGCGTTGGATAAGCACGTGAATCCGCAGGAAGAGCAGCCGCGCGGCGGCATGGACTGGCGCCGCATCGGCATCGTGGCGGCCGGGATCGTCGTGCTCGGCTTCATCGCGCTCGTCGCGGGATTTTCGGTGGCATTTCATCGAACGCCGATCCAGATTCTGACGCTGCAGCTCACGCCTTCCCCCGAAGAACTCTTCCAAAAAGACCACATCCTCGCGCTCGTCGAGGGATTGGACTACGACTACAACGACAAGGACGAAGAGTATTCTACGCAAGCGCGCAGTGACGTCATCAAGGCGGTCGATTTAGATTTCCGCACGCACAAGATCTATATCTTGGACGTGCCGCGCGACATGGAAGCGACGCTGCCGAACGGCGAAGTTTCAAAGATCAATCAAGCACAGTCGGACGGCGGCGTTCCCGAAGCGGAAGCGGTTATTTCGAAATGGCTGGGCATTCCGGGCTTCGACCGGTACGTCATCTTACGTATCAACACGACGAAGGACTTGATCGACGCGATCGGCGGTATCGACGTCTACGTCAAAGACTCGGACTGCCTGTGGTATCATACCGGTTGCACGGGCGGCCGAATCGATTACGACGATACGTGGGGCCACCTGCACATCCATTTCAAAGAAGGTCTGCAGCACTTGAACGGCGCGCAAGCGGTCGCGTATGGCCGTTTCCGGCACGACTGGTGCAGCGATCCATGCCGCATCATGCGTCAAGACCAAGTGATTCAGGCCGCGCTGAGCAAGCTCAAGAGCAACAAACTGAACACGATCATGAACATGGGAAATCTCGTCGCGGTCTTCCGTAACGACGTGCAGACGAACATGACGCAAACCGAGTTGCTCGCGCTCGCGCAGTCGTTCATCGACATGCCGAAGAATGGCCTTGTGACAAATCAAGTCCCGTACACGACCGATCAAGATCTGGGATCCGCGGGCGACGTGCTGATCCCCAATGAAACCGCGAAGGCGCAGATGGTCGATTCGATGCTGCTGAATCCGCCGGTGCCGACGCCCTCGCCGGACGCTGCGGCGATCGCCGCAATACAGCCGCCGGCGGTGCGCGTCGACGTCGAAAACGGTACGGGCATTCCGGGCGTTGCACGCCGCGTCGCAACGATGCTCAAACAGCAAGGCTTCACCATCGGCTCCGTCGGTAACGCGACGCAAAGTTTTACGGAAACCGAATTGCACGAACATTCGCATATCACGTACGCGGGAATCCGCGTGCGGCAAGCACTCGGCAAAACCGTCGCCAACGCCCGGGTGATTCCGGTCGATGAAACGCCCACCACCCCGGGCACGTCCTCACCTCCGAGCGACGTGACCGTAATCGTCGGCCAAGATCTCGCGGCCGCCATAACGCAGCAGGCCTCCACGCAACCGTGATTCGCAAGCGCTGGTTCGCCGCCGCGATCGTCCTCATCGCGGCTTTTTCTTACGTCACCTTCCGCTTGTTCGAGCACGAGCGTCAAGTGCAGCCCGCCGTCGTGACGCCGCGAATGGACGCACAGCAGGCAATATCGCCCTCCCTGTCCGGGCACATCAAGCGGCTCATCAACGAGCGCATCACGTACGCGGATCGATCGCACCGGCCGAAGCTGATTGCGCTCACCTTCGATGACGGGCCGTATCCGGTTTTCACGCCGCTCTTGCTCGAGCAGTTAGCGCAGTTGCACGTTCATGCGACGTTCTTCTTGATTGGGCGTGACGCGGAGCAGTGGCCGGAGCTCGCGCAACGCATCGAGGCGTACGGAAACGAGATCGCCGACCACACCTACTCACATCCGAATCTCGACCAAGAGAGCCCGGCGCAGGTGCAAGAGGAGATTTTGAAAGGGCGGGACGTACTCCGCGGCATCGCGCACGATCCGTCGATCGATCGCTATTTCCGGCCCCCGCACGGGCGGTATACCGTCCAGACGGTGGAGGTCGCTCAGCGCCTCGGCTACCAGACCATTCTTTGGACGGACGACGCGGGGGACTGGCGAACCGTCACCCCGGCCCGCCTGGTGGAGCACCTCGAGCACTTTGCCACGGCACCGGATATCGTGCTCCTGCACAGCGGTAAACTGGCAACGGTGGAAATGCTGCCCGAGGTCGTATCCCGTTTCGAGGCTGACGGGTACCGGTTCGTCACGGTCGGACAGATGCTCGCGGCCGTGACCCCCGCGGAAGTGAACCATCCTGCCAAGCACCCCGTTTAAGGAGGGCCATGCCCAGACCGATCATCGATACGGAAACGAGCCGCCCGCGGTATGTCCGGCGCCTGGTCATCACGTGGGTGGTCCTGGCCATCGTGGTGGTGGTGCTGGTCCTGCTGGCGATCGCGGTTTACGGTCGCTTCGCCCAACCGGCGCATCCGCAGGCCGTGCCCTCGGCGGCAGTCCAGCCGATGCTCTCCTCGCCCAAGCCCACGGGCACCGGGCCAGGAAAGTAGATCGCCATGCGGGTATCCTGCCCAGCGGCACATCACTGCCAGATGCCACCGGCCCCGTTGGGGACCCGCGCGGCGAAGTCTGCGCGGGGGTGTGCAGCAACGTTTACGACGCATCGTGTCGTAAGCGTTGCGGAACACCCGACGCCACGCATCGTGTGGCGTCATTTCAAGGAGAATCCATGCTGCGTCGCCTGACCCTCGGACTATTTACTCTTGCCTGCGCTGCGGCGATTGCGGCATGCAGTTCCGGAAATACGACTGTGCCGACGAGCGGCGGCCAACCCGGCTACGGCCCGAACTTTTCCACGGGCACGCTCTACGTTTCGAACACGACGCAGAACACGATCGAGATCTATACGCCTGCGCCTGCGTCCAGCGCTACGCCGCAATATGCCATCGGCGGAACCAACACGACGCTCAACGGGCCCACGTACATGGCGTTCGATTCTGCGAAGCGCCTGTACGTCAGCAATGCCAGTGCGTCCACCGGCATCTCGTCGATTCTCGTTTTTCAGACGTATGCTACCGGCAATGTGTTGCCGTTCGGAACGGTTTCGCTCGCGCCCAATGCGGTGCCGCACGGCATTGCGATGATCCCGAACGGAGGCTTCGTCGTAGCGCAAACGCTCGCAGGCGGGTTCTTCACCAACGCGCTCAACATTTACAGCCCGTTCACGACGGGGGCGTCATTCATCACGGCAACGATTGCGGGCAGCAACACCGGGCTGAATAATCCGGTGGGCGTAGCCGTCGATTCCAAGACGAAGATTTATGCCGCGAACAGCGGCAACGGCACGATCACGGTGTACGCGACGCCGTCGGCGGCCCCGACACCGTCCGGATCACCCACGCCGACGCCGACTCCGACGGCAACGCCGAGCGGCGCGCCGTCCGTGAGCCCGTCGCCGACCCCGACGCCGGTTTCGAATAACGTCGCGCCGATCGAGACGATCGCGTGCACGCCGGCGGGCGCAATGCCCTCGCCGTGCATGACCAAACCGACGGGCCTCACGCTCGACGGTTCCGGTAACGTCTACGTCACGGACCCGGATACCGGTGCAGCGCCGGCGATTTATATATTCACCGCGGCGCAGGTGGCTTGCGGGACCCCACCGTGCGGCACCCTGAGCCTGACGCCTTCGCGCTTCATCTCGGGCAGCAATACGAAGCTCGTGTATCCGACCGACGTAGCCGTGGATGCCGCGGGCAACATCTACGTGGTGGATGCAGGGAACGGCCCGAATACGAGCATGCTGCTCATCTATCCGGCAACGGCAAGCGGAAACGTGGCACCGGCGAGCGCGATCGCACTGCCCGCAGGCACCTCGACGGGGTTGGCGCTATCTCCATAAGCAACGCGCCGTCGCATGCGGCGGATCGCTTTGCGCTGTTGACGCGACTGCCGTCGCTGCCGTCACTCGAAGATAAAAGCCGCGCGCTCGCAGAAGCGGCGTATGCAACGACGGCGTGCACCCGCACGACCGTCGTCGTCTTTACGGACGAGCATTCGCAGTATGTCAGCACGCCTGAGGCGGACGGCTTTTATCTGCGTGAAGGCACGCGCGGCTTGCGCCGGCTCTTTCTTCCCGCGCTGAGCAAATTTGCGGTTCCGGGCGGCTTTTACGTCCCGCACGACGCAGCCCGTTCGCTGAGCGCGATCACGGATTACGTGCCCGCCGCGGATCTGTTGATATTGCCGCTCGAGACCGCCGACGCACTGGTCGGAGCGTTGGTCTTCGACGTTTCCACGCGCGCGACGTATGAAGAAGTGCGCAGCTTGCGGGTGTTCGCCGACATCGCCGCGTGGATGATTGCGCACGAACGCGAGGTCTCGGCGGCCGAGCGCGAAGCAAAACAAAGTGCGCTCCTCGCACTTATCAACGAGCGCGCGCGCAGATCGCTCGACCGTCGCAACATTCTGCAATCAGTCGCCGAGGACGTGCGCCAATCGTTCGGAGCCATGCGGTGTGCGATCTTCGCGCGCGATCCGGCGGTTCCGGAATTGGTGCGCGTGATCGCGAACGCGGAATCGGCGGAAGCGCAATCGCCGCTGCCGGAAACCATTAAACTCTCCGACACGTGGATGGACCGCGCGTTTGCCGGAGCCGTGGTCGGTCGCGATCAGATCGTCGAGCAGAGCCAGCGTGACCGGTTCTTATGGTCGGTCGGCGCCGGGTCGGCGCTCGTCGTTCCGCTGGTGATCGACGGAAAAGTCGAGAACGCCATCGCGCTGCACTTTACCAAGGCGAACGCGTTCGACGAGATCGACATGGTAATGCTGCGCTCCGTTTCTTCGCACGTCGGGCTCGCGCTGGCAAACGTGCAACTGTACGATCTCGAGCGGCTGCGCCGCGCGCGCGCCGAATCGCTCGAACGCGTCGTGCGCATGCTGCGCGACACGCAGACGATGGAAGAAGTGCTGCTCGTGTTCGCCGTGACGGTTTCGCACGAGGTCAAGCTCACGTGCGGCGTGTACGAATTCGAAGGCCTCGCTGCTGTGCGGCGGGCGATGCGGACCGTGGAATCGGCACGCGACGGGTTGCCTGAGCGCGTTGAGGTCGCGCACCTCATGCCGCTGCTCGAGCGCGAGGACATTCTGCAAAGTTCTTCCATTGCGGAACGGCTGCGCCGTCAGCTCTTCGCAGCGAGCGAAGGCGTCGTGGCGAGTTTACGCATCGACGGAAACTTGTGGGGCCTGGTCGTCTTTTCCGCATCGCCGAACGTCTACGATTGGACCGATGCGGAACGCCGCGTGTATTTTCACATGCTCGCTTCGCATTTGGAACTCGCGCTTGCCGGCGCGCTTGGTTTCGAGCGCATTCAGCAGCTCGCGCGCGCGCTCTCGGAGAGCAACGAATTCAAAGACGACTTGCTCGCGATGCTTGCGCACGATTTCAAGGGTCCGCTGACCGTGATTTCGGGCTACTGCGAACTGCTGCTGGAAAACGCGCCGCAAGAGTTGCAGGAAGAGCTGCAGACCATCTACTCGCAGACTAAACGGCTGGTGCGGCTTGCGGAAGACGCCGTGGCGCTCGCACAGACGCAGGCGGGCGGATTTTCGTTGGAACGGGCTTCACTCGATATTCGCGAGGTCGTGGCCGAGAGCGTGAAAGCGCACAACCGGGGCGACGAACGCATCAAGCTCATCGCGGCGCCGGAGCCGGTCATGGTTTCGCTCGACCCGGCGCGTTTCAATCACGTGCTCGACAACCTCCTGATGAACGCGCTGAAGTACTCGCAGGACGAGATCCACGTGCGCATCACGGGGGGAGACGCCAACGCCACGATTGCGATCAGCGACCGGGGGATAGGCATCCCGGCCTCCGAATTGGGGACGGTCTTCTCGCGCTTCGGGCGGGCGACGAACGCGCGGCGCAAGGGTATCTCGGGTTCGGGCGTCGGTTTGTACGTCAGCCGGAAAATTGTCGAGACGCACGGCGGCAGCATCGCCGTTCAGTCGAAAGAGGGCGAAGGCAGTACCTTTACGGTAACGCTTCCGCTCTCGACGAGCACGGAGCAACCTTCAGCCTAGGCGAACGGTAGTAGTAAAAAGATATGGCATTCCTAAAAACGCTGTTTGACGGCAACGAGCGAGAGATCGCACGTTTGCGCCGGACCGCAGAGAAAGTCAACGCGCTCGAATCAGAGATGGAGGCGCTTTCTACGGACCAGATCCGCGGAAAGACCGCGGAATTCCGCGATCGCCTCGAGCGCGGCGAATCGCTCGATTCGATGTTGCCGGAAGTTTTCGCGGTCGTACGCGAGGCCGGTAAACGCGCGCTGGGAATGCGTCATTTCGACGTGCAGATCATGGGCGGCCAGGTGCTGTACGAAGGCCGCATCGCGGAAATGAAGACCGGCGAAGGTAAAACCCTCGTCGGAACGCTTCCCGTCTACGCGCGCGCGCTCGAGGGACACGGCGTGCACGTGGTTTCCGTGAACGATTATCTCGTGCGTCGCGACGCCGAATGGATGGGTCAGATTTACGAGATGCTCGGCTTGAGCGTCGGCATCATCCAGCACGATCTCGAGCCGGCCGCGCGGCGCGCAGCGTACAACTGCGACATCACGTACGTCACGAACAACGAAGCCGGCTTCGATTATCTTCGCGACAACATGGCGTGGCAAGTCGAAGACATGGTGCAGCGCGAGCTGTATTTTGCGCTCGTCGACGAGGTCGACTCGATTCTGATCGACGAAGCCCGAACCCCCCTGATCATCTCCGGCCCGTCCACCGAGTCGGCGCGTCTCTACTACCAGTTCGCCGGAGTGGCCCGATCGCTCATCCGCGACGCGGATTACGAAGTGGACGAAGAGAAGC
>DAISWS010000013.1:5247-10003 GCA_036826275.1 Vulcanimicrobiaceae bacterium | reverse complement strand
GATTCTGATCGACGAAGCGCGCACGCCGCTCATCATCAGCGGTCAAGGCACCGAGCCCACCGAGTTGTACGAGAAGTTCGCGCAGATCATTCCGCGCTTGAAAAAAAACGAGGACTACACAGTCGACGAGAAAGCGCATGCCGTGCCGATCACGGAAGCCGGCGTCGCCAAGGTCGAGAAGATGCTGGGCATCCAGAATCTCTACGAACAGCGCAACATCGAGCTCGCGCACCAGCTGAACGCGGCGCTCAAGGCGTGGAATCTGTTCCATCGCGACCAGCAGTACATCGTCAAAGAAGGCGAAGTCGTCATCGTCGACGAGTTCACCGGACGCTTGATGTACGGGCGGCGCTATTCCGACGGCATTCATCAAGCGATCGAGGCCAAGGAAGGCATCAAGGTCCGCAGCGAGGACCAAACGCTCGCGACGATTACGTTTCAGAACTATTTCCGCTTGTACGAATATCTCGCTGGCATGACCGGTACCGCAAAAACCGAAGAACGCGAATTCCGCGACATCTATGGTTTGGACGTCGTCGTCATTCCGACGAACATGCCGATGATCCGCAAAGATCAGTCCGACATCGTGTTCAAGACGGAGAACGCGAAATTCGCGGCGGTTGTCGACGAGATCATCAAGGAGCACGAAAAGGGACGTCCCGTTCTGGTCGGCACGCGTTCCATCGAGCGGTCCGAGATGCTCGCGGCGATGCTGCGGCGCAAAGGCGTCGAATGCAACGTACTCAACGCGAAATACCACGAGCAGGAAGCGCAGATCATCAAAGACGCCGGCGAACGCGGCCAGGTGACCATCGCGACCAACATGGCGGGGCGCGGCACCGACATCAAATTGGGCGACGGCGTCGCGGGCCTGGGCGGTCTGGCGATCATCGGCACGGAGCGGCACGAGTCCCGGCGCATCGACAATCAGCTGCGCGGCCGTTCCGGCCGTCAAGGCGATCCGGGCAGTTCGCGCTTCTACGTTTCGCTCGAAGACGAAGTGATGCGCCTGTTCGGCGGCGAGCGCATGAATAACATCATGGAACGCGTCGGTTTCAGCGACGAAGCGCCCATCGAGTCAGGCCTGGTGACAAAGTCACTCGAACGCGCGCAGAGCAAGGTCGAGGCGCACAACTACGAGATTCGTAAGCACGTCCTCGAGTACGACGACGTGATGAACAAGCAGCGCGAAGTGATCTACGGCGATCGGCGGGCGATTCTGCGCGGAGAATTCGACTCTCGCGAGTTCATGCTGCAGACTCTCGAGGCGAAAGTGGATTCCGCGGTGCAAGAGAATGCGCCGGAGAACGCGCACCCCAGCGATTGGGATCTCGACGAGATGCTCAATCAGCTCGAAATCATCTTTCCGGTCAAAGAGCGCGTCAACGTCGAAGATCTCGACAAAAAAGATCGCGAAGAGATCCGGCGGATTCTTCAGGCCGCCGCGCGCGAGGCGTACGAAGCCAAGGAACGCGAGGTAACGCCGGAAATTTTACGCGTCGTCGAGCAGCGCTATTTGCTGCTGCCGATTATCGACCGCATGTGGGTGGACCATCTCTACATCATGGACCACCTCAAGACGGGCATCGGCCTACGCGGCTACGGACAGATCGATCCGCGCGTCGAGTACGAAAAAGAAGCGTACGACATCTTCGAGGATCTCAAAAACAATATCGCGGACGAGGCGATCAAGGGCGTGTTCCGCGTGGTGATCGAGCATCAGGCTGCGCCGCCGCCCATGCAGGTCGCCCCCGTTCCGGAAGGCGCGCCGGCATTCGAGGCGATCCCGACGGGTCAGTTGCTTCCGCAAGCTGCGCCGCCACGCCGTCCGCAGCAGCTGCATACCAACCGCGAAGACGGAGAACCCGCCAAGCCCGCGCACCGCGATCAGCCCAAAGTCGGCCGCAACGAGCTGTGCCCCTGCGGCTCGGGCAAAAAATACAAGAAGTGCCATGGGGCTGCCGCCGTCTAAATAGCGCGCACGCCCTGCATCGGTTCCATCAGGTGCTGCGTTTGCGCGACCAGATCGCCGCCGAGATCGACGTTGCTCGCTTGCGTATTGACGTCGACGCCTTGTCCGTTCTCGCTCAGCGTGGTCGCTATGCTGCCGCCCGTTCCGGTCGTATCCTGAATTACGAGTGAGCCGCCGTTGAAGCTTACGGTTTCGCCGTTGCCGAGTTGGACGCTCTGTCCGTTTGCCAGCGAAAAGCTCATGCCGTTTTGCGCGATCCTCGCGTCTCCGCTCTTGTCGAGCGAAACCTGCGTCTGTCCGAAATTCGTCGATACCGTCGCTTGGCTATTGAACGTCACACCGTTCGCGCCGGGCGCCGTCACGTTCGTCGAAATCTGATATCCGCCGGCGAACGAATCGGAATCAAGCAGATCGGTATGGCCGGTCATGCTCTCGAAGTGCGATCCGTTGAAGCTCAAGTGCGGATCGCCGTTCGAGCCGCCGCTCGCATTTTGAAAATACTGCTCGGGCCCTTGCGGGTTGCCGAACATGCCGTTTGCGATGTTGCCCATGCCGAACATGGACATCATCTGCTGAACCAGACCGAGCAGTTGAGAGACGATTCCCATCAGGCTCGGCATGGCGCCTTGATTGCCCGCGGGCGGCTGCGGCGGCATCCAATACTGCGGCCCCGTGCGGCGGATGAGATCGCGGGCTCCCGGCGCGGGCAGGGCTGAGTCCGGCCTTTGTCCGCTTGCCGTATCGAAGCGGTTTTGCACCAAGCCCTGCGGCAATGCGACGGCTGCAGCGCTGCGCTGCTCGTAAACGTTCGTCATTCGTACCTCCAAGTGTTCTCGCGTAACACTCACGTCCGAGCTGCCGCATGGAAAGGGCGCCCGGGGTGATTCCCGAACTCGTGCGCTCGATGAGCGACTCGCAGCTGACCAGCCTTGCCCGCCTCTCCGATCGTCTGGTGACGCTCAAGGAGCGTCTTTGACTACGCGGGGAAAACGCGGCTGATCAGCGAGCTCGACTCGCGCTCTCGGACCGATAGCTTCTGGAACGATGCCGACGCCGCGCAGCGCGTCATGAAGCAGCTCGCCGAGCTGCGCTCCGATGTGGATGCAATGGACGCAATCTCCCGTGCGCTCAACGACGCGCGGGAGTTGCTTACGCTTTTCCCCGACGATCCCGCCGCGCTCGGTGAAGTGGATTCGAATATCGCTCAAGCCGAGTCGAAGCTGGACGAACTGGAGATGGCCGCAACCTTCGACGGCGAGTTCGACGCGCACAATGCCATCATCAGTATTTTCGCCGGGGCAGGCGGCGTGGACGCTGCCGACTGGGCGCAGATGCTTACACGCATGTATTTGCGGTGGGCCGATTCCAAGGGATTCTTGACGCAAGTCGTGGACGAGTCTCCCGCCGAAGAAGCCGGACTGAAGTCCGTGACGTTCTTCGTGCGCGGGCGCAACGCGTTCGGCATGCTCGAGAGCGAGCGCGGCGTGCACCGCCTCGTGCGCATTTCCCCCTTCGATGCGGCGCACCGCCGGCATACCTCGTTTGCGGCCGTCGACATTATCCCGGAAATCGAAGCGGGCGAGAACGTGCAGGTCGAGATCAAACCCGAAGAATTGCGCATAGAAACGTTCAAGTCGGGCGGCGCGGGCGGTCAATACGTCAACAAAACGGAATCTGCCGTGCGCATCATTCACGAGCCTTCCGGCATCATCGTCGCATCTCAGCAAGAGCGCTCGCAGGCACAAAACCGGGATGTCGCCATGGGCATTTTGCGCGCGAAACTCGTTCAACGGGAGCTGGAAATGCGCGACCAACGCCTCTCCGAGCTGCGCGGCGAGCGCAGCGCGAACGAATGGGGATCGCAGATCCGCTCGTACGTCCTCAACCCCTACCAGCTCGTCAAAGATCACCGCACGAACGTCGAGGTCGGGAACACCGCCGGCGTGCTCGACGGTGACATCGACGCATTCATTTGGCCGTACCTGCAGCAGCGCCGCGCGATCGTCTAGCGCGCTCGCAATTCGCGGACGCCTGGCTATGGGCCGGGTGTATTCTTTATGCCGGACTCTTTTTTGCTCTCGGCGTTTGGCGTTACTCGGCGCACCGGAATTTCGTGGATCTCGGGGTGTTCTCGCAAATTTCCGCTTCGGCGTTCGGATGTTTCTGCAGTCCGCTCTACGGAAGCCAGTGGGCGCATCATTTCTCGCCAATCCTCTATCTCGCCGGTGCCTTTATGCAGCTCTGGCGGTCGCCGCTGACGCTGGTTGCGTTGCAAGCGATTGCCGGAGCGCTGTTTGTTCCCGCCGTGTACGGATTGGTTCTCCGGCACACCGATCGAAAAACGGCGCGTCTGGCCGCAGCCGTCGCGTTGTTGTATCCGCCGCTGGGTGGAATGGTTTTCGGAGATTTTTACGAGAACGCATTCGCGCCCGCAGCCGTCGCGTGGCTCCTTTGGGCCTTTGACGGCGGGTCTGTTGCGGGCACGATCATTTTCGCGCTGCTTGCACTCTCCGTAAAAGAGGACCAGGCATTTTTCCTGATCGCCGCCGGACTGCTCGGATATTTGCGCTATCGAACGGACCGGGTGCGCGGGCCGGCCGCTCTGACCGTCGCAATTATATCGGCAGTGGCTGCCGCGGCGTATCTATTGCAAATTCAGCCGCATGCAGCCGGCGGTAATCCGCATTGGGCCGAACGGTTTTTTTCCTGGGGCGGCGGCAACCTTAACGCGTTGTTCCCGAACGGTTTACTAGAGCGCGCCGGCTTTATTCTACTCGCATTCGT
>DAISWS010000013.1:0-5237 GCA_036826275.1 Vulcanimicrobiaceae bacterium | reverse complement strand
GTGCCGTTGTTGTTCTTGCCGTTTCGAACGCCGCGCGCGCTCATCGCCGTTTTACCTTTAGCGGAAGTCTTGGCTTCGAGTTCGCCGGTAACGTACACCATAGGGCAACACTATGCGGGGGCCTGGCTCGGGTACATATTTTATGCGTTCGGTTGCGCCTTGTCTCAGCTGTACGCGCGCGATCCCGCGCGGACGCACAGATTGCTCTATTGGTGCATTGCGCTGTGCGTCACGGAGTTTGCCGTAGCGGATCCGCTGCATCCCGGTGCGATGTTGCCGCGGCCGTCCATGCGCGATACTGCGCTCGATAGGTTCTTGGCCACTCTTCCCGCGCAGTTCGACGTGGCCACGCAAGAAGAAGCGTACACGCATTTGGCCGCGACCGATTCGCATGCCACGTTATTGCCGGAGACGCCGCAGGAGAAGATAACGGCGTGTTGGATCCTCACCGACACCGATTTTCCGGACTCTCCGCGCTTGGTGGAATCGGGCGCGCTCGTCAAACGGCTATCGCAGTCAGGAGTTTACCGCGTCGCACGGCGCGACGGGAACATCACCCTGTATAGGAAAACTGCGGGCTGCCGCTGAGCAAATCTTCGAGCGCGTCCGCCGCGGCGAGCGGCCACGGCGGCTCGATGCGTACGACGCGATGCGGCGCCGCCCACGGAGCCCATCGTCGTGTCTGCAGTGCGAAGTGTGCGTCCGCGAAACACGACACAACCGGCGTGCCCACAATGCCGGCAACGTGAGCGGCACCGGAGTCCGGCGCAACGATCGCTCGCGCCGCGGCTATGGCGTTCTTCCACGGTTCCAACGCGTCGAAGATTTCGACGCGGGTTCCGGCCGCTTGGGCAAACATTTCCACGAACGGTGCTTCGGCACGCGATCCGATGAATCGCATCGGATGCGCGGTTTTCAAGCGCTGCGAGAGTCCGGCGGTCTCTTCGAGTGAAGCGCCAAGGCGCACCCATTTATCCGTAACCTGGAACGCGATGCGTTCGTCGGGCTGCGGCTCTTCGTCGATGACGTACGGGCGCAGCACGCGTGCATCGCGCACGGGGTGTCGATCGTGCACGAGCGGCGATGCGAGCGAGAAAACGACGTCACACTCGTGCGGGGCGCGCGGGTCCAGCCCGGCCGTTCGAAACCGCGTGGAGGTGCACATGCGGCGCACCCACATGGTCTTGAGCGGTTTGCCCCACCCGTTCTCAAAGCCGATTCGCACCGGAATGCGCGCGCGCCGCGCCAAGCGGTATCCCTGCGCCTTTTCCGTTGCGATCAGCGCCGCGCCGTAGGCATCGGCACGAACGTGGTCCGCAAGCGCAGATTGCGAAACGCTCTGCGCGACGTAGACGCGGTCCAGCGCGCGGCGGGAAAACACCGCTGCGTTATGCGGCCGCAGGATTGCGCCGATACGGTATCCATCACGGCGCAGTGCCGCGATAACGGGTACCAGGGTAAGGGCATCGCCGATCGCGTCCAGACGGACGAGGAGCACCGACGGCGAATCTGCGGCCATAACAAGACGGTGATTGCAAAAGAGAACCTCGTAACCCTCGACGTGCCCGACGGATTCCGGGTGCTGCACAGTTTCGGCCGCGTGACGGGTTCGGCGTCCCGGCCGCACAATATGCTGCGCGCGACGTTCCGCTCCATCGGCGCCTTTATCGGTCTCGCGCCCATCGAGTACTTGACCGATGCCGAACGCGCGCGGGAGGAGGCGCTCGAAGATTTACGCGCAAAAGCGGCGCCGCTCGGCGCCGACGCCGTCATCAAGATACGTTTCGAAGCGGTCGAACAGGCCGACGGCTCGACGATCGTCGCCGCGTCCGGCGAAGCGGTGCGCTTGGCGCCGAAGAACTATGCGGCATGAGCTTGTCTGAGCGCGCGAGCCACGAACGTCTGCTGGCAAAGGCGGCATCGGTAGCCGCAGCATGCCGCAAGTGCCAGATCGGCTTCGACCGCCGTAACAACGTGTACGGCGAAGGCGATCCGTGTGCGCGGCTCATGCTCGTCGGCGAAGGCCCCGGGGAAACCGAAGATCTGCTGGGGCGCCCATTTGTCGGACGCGCGGGTGAACTGCTCGAGAAGATGCTCGCGGCGATCGATTTAGCTCGCGAAGACGTCTACATTTGCAACACGGTGAAGTGCAGGCCGACGCTGCACGAATCCGGCAAGTTGCGCAACCGCCCGCCGACGCCGCACGAAATGGCAAACTGCCGTCCGTATCTGGACGAACAGGTCGACATCATCCAGCCCGCCGTGATCCTCGCGCTGGGCGCGCCGGCGGCCAAATCGTTTTTAGGCGCCGATTTTGGGATCACCAAAGGGCGCGGGCGCTGGTACGAGGGTCCGAACGGCATCCCGCTCATGGTGACGTTTCACCCCGCGTACGTGCTGCGCCAAGGCGGTATGGCGCTCACGGAGACCAAGCGCCACGTGTGGTCGGACCTGAAGGCGGTGCGGGCCAAGCTCGACGCCCTCGCGCCGGCACGCGACCCGGCGCCTGCCCCCGAGCAGATCACGCTCCTAAACCCGTAGCGGCTGCGGCGGGTTCTATGATAGAGTGCAGCCCGTGGAGAGAGACGCGCAAGGGGTGTGGTTTACCGATAAAGTGCGCCGCGCCGGATTTTCCGGAGTGGCGGATTTTGCTGCGCATTTCGATTTGAAGCCGTACCGGCTCAGACAGATCTACCGCGCGGCGGCCAAAGAACTCGCCGGCGGCGTCGAGGACGTCACGACGCTTCCAAAAGATGTACGGGCAGCGCTCGCGCAGTGCGGATTCACGTTTGATTCCGTAACGCCGGTCGTCGTACAGCATTCGAGCGACAAGCAGACGAGCAAAGGTCTGTTCCGTCTGGCCGACGGCTCCGAAGTCGAAGCGGTGCTGATGGAGCATTACGGCGATCGCAACACCGTCTGCATCAGTTCCCAGGCCGGATGCGCGTTCGCGTGCGCGTTTTGTTCGACCGGGCAGGCCGGCTTCACGCGGCAGCTCGAAGCCACCGAGATTTTCGATCAGGCGCGGTACTTCGCGCGCGAACTTGCTGCCAAGGGCAAACATATCACGAACGTCGTGTTCATGGGCATGGGTGAGCCATTCCACAACTACGACGCGGTGATGGATGCCGTGGCGCTTTTGCACGACGCGAAGGGATTCGGCCTTGGCCACCGCCACATCACGATCTCGACGGTCGGCCTGGTCGACAAGATCGACCTGTTCGCCGATGAAGGCATACAAGTCAATCTCGCGATATCGCTTCACGCGCCGGGCGATGACGTGCGCAGCGGCATCATGCCGGTGAACCGCAAATTTTCGATGGATGAGTTGCTTGCGGCCTGCGATCGCTACGTCGAGAAGACGAACCGCAAAGTATTTTTCGAATACGTCATGCTGCGCGGGGTCAACGACTCGGCCGAGCATGCGGCGGAATTAGCACGCCGCATGAGGGGTCATCTCTATCACATCAACCTGATCCCGTACAACAGTACGCCGGATGGCCCGTTCGCAGGTACGGAGAACGAGGACATTTGGAAGTTCGCCGCTGTGCTCGACGCCGCGGGGATTCCAACGACGGTCCGGCAGAACATGGGTCGCGATATTGCCGCAGCGTGCGGCCAATTACGAGCGGAAACGCAGCCCAAGGCGCACAAAGCAGCGGTATAGCGCCGATGTGGAGCCGTGCGTTGCGTTATCCGGCGACGCCGGCGTCATGCGTTATTTACGTCGATTCGTGTTATGCTTGCGGCATGAAAGCCCGGACGTACCTGTATGGTCTCGCCGCGATTGCCACGGGCGAAGGCGGCAGGAATTTTTGAGGGGAAAACAGCGATGACCGTAGCGCTCAAGAATACGATACCGGTTCTTCGCATGTTCGACGTTGCGAAGGCGAAAGAGTTTTACATTGGTTATCTCGGGTTCACGGTTGATTTCGAGCATCGCTTTGAGGAGAGCGCTCCGCTGTTCATGGGCATCTCGCGCGGAGAGATCACCTTGTTCTTGAGCGAGCATCACGGTGATGGAACGCCGGGCACGCACGTCGTCGTTCGCGTCGATGGCTTGGACGAGCTTCACCGCGAGCTTCACTCCAAGAATTACCGGTACATGAATCCCGGCATTCAGGAGCAAGAATGGGGAAGCAGGGAGATGGCGGTCGTGGATCCGTGCAACAACCGGATTATTTTCAGCGAACCGTTCGCGCCGTAGCGCCGGCGGTCGCCGCGGGATTCGTTGCACGTGCGCTAGCCGTTACGTTGGGCTCCGGGGCAGAGATCGAACCGCTCGAGCCGGCTGCCGGTCTTCCGTTCCTCTCGATAATCGTTCCGGCGCGGAACGAAGAGCGTCAAATCGAAACGTGCGTCGCGTCGCTGCTTGCGCAGCGGTATCCGAACTTCGAAGTGATCGTGGTCGATGACGGGTCGACTGACGCGACCGGAAAAATCCTCGAGCGCCTCGCGAGTACGAATCCCTTTTTGCGCGTGATTCGGGGCGAGCCGCTGCCCGAGGGATGGGTTGGAAAGCCGTGGGCGCTAGCGCAAGGAGTTCGTGCGGCGCGCGGGTCGTGGCTGCTTTGTACCGATGCGGATACGGAACACGCGCCGCTCGCATGCAGTTCGGCCGTTCGCTACGCCCTGGCAAACAACGCGAGGTTTTTGAGCCTGCTTCCAACGCAGCGTTTTGAAACGGCCGCCGAACGCGTGTTTCTGCCGACGATCCTCTGGATGATCGCGTTCGGTATCGGCTCGCTGGACGAAATCAACGATCCGAAGCGCACCGACGCGGCAATCTTCAACGGACAGTACGTCTTGAGCGAACGAACGACTTTTGAGTCACTCGGCGGGTACGAGCGTGTGTGCGGCAGTATCGCCGAAGACTACGATCTCGCGCGCATCGTCAAACGCGACGGTCGCTTCCGATCCATGCTCGTCGGAGCGAACGACCTCGTCCATACGCGTATGTACCGCTCATTTGCCGAGATCTGGAACGGCTTTACGAAAAATCTGTATCTCGGCCTCAAGGAGCATCCGGCTCGCGGCGCGCTGTCGCTCCTCGCGTTGGCAGCTATTTCGCCGCTCCCGGAAATTGCTCTCGCGCGCGCGTTACGCCGCCGGCGTTACGGAAGCGCGCTCGTACTGGCCGCGAGCATCGCGGCGAGCGCTGCGGCCGCGGAATTCGGCATGCGCCGCTCGCGCTTTCCGCGCGGTTCCGGCGCCTTTTTCCCGCTCGGCGCGGCGGC
>DAISWS010000012.1:0-38205 GCA_036826275.1 Vulcanimicrobiaceae bacterium | reverse complement strand
GCAAGAGCAGCGTGGTCTTGCCGACGGTCGAATAGCCCAACAACGCGAAGGCCTGGTTCTCCGCGGCGGCGCAGCCGCCGTATATTGCAAAGCGGTGGGCGATCTGCGCGCAGAACGACCCAAAAACGTCGCGAACCGTATAAAATGCTGCTGCAAAATCGTCCGAAAGCGGTATGCGGACGCTTATCGGATGCATGCCCGGCGGCGCCGCGGCGCAGCGCACGGGCTGGAACGCCGTTTCCAAAAGCCGCAATGCGTTCGGGTCGGCTGTTGCAACGCGGAGCGCCGATCCGAGAAACGTGAACGAGAACGCCGTCGGCAAAGGGGGCGCTGCGATAGCGCGCCCCACCTCTACCTTAGACGACGCTGTGGCAACTGCCATTGCCGACAGGGTTGTTGTTGCCTTCGTTGCCGCAGCCGGGGTTGTCGCCGTGCGCTTCGCCGAGAAGTTCGCCGGCCTCGAACGTTGCGACCACAAGCGGGGATTGATACATGAGACTCCTCCTTACCGGTAGGTCCGGTATGGAGAGCGTAGCGCGGCGTCTTGCGGTTCTCGACGGAAGGCCGGCCCAAGCGTACTGAGAAGTTTCGTGCGCCGCGCGGTGGGATGCACTAGGCCGTTCGGCCGGCAAAGCAGGCTAGCGGGGCAAAAATGCCGTTTTCACTGTGCTTTCCACGCCGCTTTGCGCTTTTCGAGAAACGCGCTCGTGCCTTCTTTGAAGTCGTCCGTGTTCACGAGGGCGCCGAACTCGAGCGCCTCCAGCTCCAGGGCATCGGCCATCGGCAAGTGCGCGCCGCCGTTGATTGCGCGTTTGCACGCTTGGATCGCCAGAGGTGCCTTCTGCGCAATGGTGTTCGCAAGTTTTTTTGCAGCCGGCAGCAACTCGTCTTGTGGCACGACGCGTTCGACCAGGCCGATCTCCCGCGCCATCGCCGCGTCGATCATGTCGCCGCTCAAGCACAGGAACATCGCCATGCCTTTGCCGAGCAGACGCGTCGTGCGCTGCGAACCGCCGTATCCCGGAATGAGGCCCAAATTGACTTCCGGTTGACCGAAGCGCGCGTTCTCACTTGCGATGCGGATGTCACCCGCCATAGCGAGCTCGCAGCCGCCGCCCAGCGCGAATCCGTTCACCGCCATGATCACCGGCTTTTTCAAACGCTCGATCTGCAGCGTGACCGCCTGACCGGTGCGCGCTTTGTCCGCACCTTCGACGGCATTCTTCAATGCGTTGAGTTCGCCGATATCGGCGCCCGCAGCGAATGCTTTGGTTCCGGCGCCGGTGACGACGATCGCGCGCACCGCGTCGTCTGCCTCGAGTTCGCGGAGCGCCGTTGAAAGCTCCGAAAGCAGGTGCGCGTTGAGCGCGTTGAGCACCGTGGGACGGTTCAAGGTAACGACGGCGCACGCGTCTTCGATCTCGACGCGGATGTCATCAAACGTGCTAACCGCCATAATCGTAGAATCCTTTGCCGCTCTTGCGTCCGTAATGACCGGCCAGCACCATGCGTTTGAGCAGCGGCGGAGGCGCCATCATCGGATCTTTGAACTCGTCGAACATGATCTGCGCAATGTAGTAGGTCGTGTCGAGCCCCACGAAGTCGAGCAGCTCGAACGGCCCCATCGGATAGCCGCAGCCGAGCTTCATGCCCTTGTCGATGTCTTCTTTGCTTCCCAGGCCTTCGTCGTAACATTTGATCGCGTACAGCAGATACGGAACGAGCAGCCGGTTCACGACGAAGCCGGTCGTGTCGTTGGCGAGAATTGGTTCCTTACCGAGCCCGCGCGCGAATACGAACAGCGAATCGATGACGTCCTGCGTCGTCGCGATCGTTTTGACGACTTCGACGAGTTTCATGATCGGTACCGGGTTGAAGAAGTGCAGGCCTGCGACGCGGTTCGGGCGTTTGGTTTTTGCGGCGAGTTCGATGACGCACAGGCTCGACGTGTTCGTGCAGATGATGCCGTGCGGCGCGAGCAGCTCGTCGAGCTGCTGGAAGAGCTTGGTCTTGGCCTCGACGTTCTCGACGATCGCTTCGATGACGAGATCGCAGTCCTTCAAGTCCGAAACGTTGGTCGTCGGCGTGATGCGGCCGAGAATCGCATCTCGCTCGGCGAGCGTCATCTTTTGCTTCTCGACGAACTTGTCCAGCGACGCCGTTATCATCGCAACGCCGCGCTGCAGCGGCGCGTCCGCGACCTCCATCAGCACCACGTCGAATCCGGCGGCGGCGCACGTTTGCGCGATGCCGTTGCCCATCAGGCCGGCGCCGCAGACGCCGACTTTGCGAATCTCGCTCACTTGAGTTTCTCCTCCCAAAACGAGCGCTCAAGTTGGTCAATTGCGTGAGCGGAACCTTTGCGGCTATACTAATAGGCTGAAAGGAGGGTGTCCCCGAGTGCGCACTGCTTACCACGAGGCACTGGAATCCACGCGACTCGACGTCGTTCGCCTCGGCGCGCTCTCTGGAGACGCCATTCGCCTTGCCGTCGAGGCCCTCGAGCGGCGGGACGCGGCGGCCGGAGCCCGCGTCGTCGCCGGCGACGACGTCATCGACGACTTACGTCGGAAGATCGAGAGCTCGTGCATCGAGCTGATTTGGCGGCAGCAGCCTGTGGCCGGCGAGCTTCGCGAGATCGCGGCGATGTTGGAAATTGCCACGGACCTTGAACGCGTCGGCGACTATGCCGTCGATATCGCCAAGCATGCGATCAAGCTGGCGGATGTGACGCTGCGTCCGGCGCGCGTTGAAATCGACCGCATCGCCGGGGTCGCGCATGCTATCCTGTTGGACGCGATGCGCGCCTACACGGAACGGGACCCGGAACTTGCCGAGCGCGTCATCGACGAAGACGACGAGGTCGACCGCCTGTACAAGCGCGGCGTGAAAGCGCTGCAAGAAGAAATGGCTTCAGATCCCGAACTGGTGAAGGCGGGCACGCGCATGCTCTTCGTGCTTGCCGCCCTCGAGCGCGTGGGCGATCGTGCCAACAATATTGCGTGGCACACGAAGGAAATGATCGGCACGGCTTGATCACTCCGCTCTCCCGCGATCTCTTCGCCGCAACACAGCGTTACACGTATCTCAATCACGCCGCCGTCGGAGTGCTCCCGCGACCAGTGCGCGAAGCGCTGCATGCGTTCGTCGATGCGCATGCGACCGGCGGCGTCATGGGCGTGTTTCGCTACGAAACGCGGATGGACGAATTCCGGTCCCGCATCGCGAGCTTCATCGGCGCGCAGCCCGGTACGATTGCGGTGCTGCGCAATACGGGCGACGGCGCGAACGCCATCGCCGGCGGCTTTCCATGGGAGGCGGGCGACGAACTCATTTTGCCCGACAATGAATTTCCCGCGAATGCGCAGCCGTGGCTGCCGCTGCGCAAACGCGGCGTGAATATCCGGTTCATCGAAACCGCTCGCGAGCGCCTGACACCGGACGTACTTCGCAAGCGCATTACGGGACGCACGAAGATCGTGTCCGTGTCGTGGGTGTCGTTCGAAGACGGGTACCGCCACGATCTCGCCGCGCTCGCGGAGATCGCGCACGCGCATGGCGCGTTATTCGTCGTCGACGCGATTCAGGGGCTCGGGGCATTCCCGCTGGACGTGCAAGCGATGGGCGTCGATGCGCTTTACTGCGGCGGAGCGAAGTGGCTGCTCGCCCTTCAAGGCGTAAGTTTCTTATACGTAAGTCCGCAGCTTCTCGACCGTCTGGCGCTCGCGGCGCCGGGCTGGCGGTCGGTAGCCGACATGTGGTCGTTTCTGGACTACGATCAGCCGCTTGCCGGCGACGCATCCCGCTTTGAGGGCGGAACGCCGAACTTCATCGGCGCGCTGTCGCTGAACGAATCCATGAACGTTCTTCAAGAAGCCGGAACCGGACGCATCGCGGCACACGTTCTCGAACTGACCGACCGCCTTACCGAAGGTCTGCGCGCAGCCGGCGCGCAGATAACAACCATTCGCGGTTCGGCGGAGTCCTCGGGAATCGTGACGTTCACGCTCCCCGGCGCCGATCCGGTCGAAGTCGGCAGGGCGCTGCAGCGTGACGGTATCGTCACGACGTACCGCGCCAACGGCGTTCGCGTGGCGCCGCACGGCTACAACACCGCCCAAGAAATCGACGCCGTCGTGGCAGCGGTCGAACGTTATAGAAAGGAAGTCGCATGCTCCCCGTGATCCTTGCAGCCGCCGCGAGCGTACAGGCGCCCGCCGACGGGACCTATGCGTACGTCATGTCGATGAACGGTGCGCAGATCGGGAGGTCGGCCGTGACGGTTACGCGCGATCGAACGGGCAACGTCGTACTGAGCGAAACCGCTAGCGGGGACATGAACGGACGGAGCGGCTCGATCGACGACGTGCTCACGTTGGACTCAACCTTATCGCCGCTGCACTACTTGGCGAACGCCTCCATCGCCGACTCGCGCAACATGAAGACGACGCTGACGTTCAAGGGCGGCCAGGCAACGCAGGGCGGCGACGTACATAAAACGTACGACCTCGCGGCGAACGCGAAGCATTTCGTCGTTTTCGACTTCGGGCCGTTCACCGGCTACTTCGCGTTTCCGGCGCAAATGCGAGCGTGGAACGACGTTCCCGTTACGGCGATCATTCCAATGTACGCGCAAGGGATGCCGATCAGTATCGATCGATCGCTGAAGGTCGAGCGTCCGAAGTCCGTGCCGCAGGCCGATGTGCCCATCACCGTTGCCACTCCCGTGCAGCTTACGCTGTGGTACGACCCGAAAACGCTCGTCGTCGACGAGCTGGACGTGCCGGTCGAAGGCGTGCAAGTCGTGCGTACGGCGGGCGCCTCACAGAATATCTAAGCGCCCGCCGTCGACGACGAGCGTCGTCCCGTTCACGAAACGCGCTTCGTCCGAGGCGATGAAACAGATTGCTGCTGCCAAGTCTTCGGGTTTTCCGACCGCGCCTTCGATTTTCTCCGCGCCGCTCTTGATGTTCGGGTTGTTCCAGAGCATCGGCGTGTCGACGGCTCCCGGCGCGACGCAATTGATGCGGACTTTGCGCGACTCGAGTTCGATGCTGAAGCCGCGCGTGAACGCCTCGATGGCGCCTTTGGACGAGGCGTAGGGCACGACGTTCGCGGTCGTTTCATGCGCGTGGACAGAACTGATGTTCACGATGTTCGAGCCGGGCGGCATATGCGGCACGCCGTATTTCGCAAACAAGAACACCGACCCCAGATTCGTGTCGATGACATGGAAAAAATCCGCCTCCGCGATGTCGACGATCGGCGTGAACGTCATCATTCCGGCGTCGTTCACGATAACGTCCAGCGAGCCGTACGCCTGAACGGTTTTCGCGATCGCGGCCTGCACCGCAGCCGAATTGCCGACGTCGGCTTCCACGGCGAGGGCCTGACCTTGGGCAGCCGTGATTTCATCGACGGTCGATTGCGCGCTTTGCAGGTGCAAATCGACGACGGCCACGCGGCCGCCCTCCGCCGCCATGCGTACCGCGGTCGCACGGCCGATACCGGAACCGGCGCCCGTAACCAGACACGTCTTATTCGCAAATCGCATGGAGAGCGAGTTCGGGCCGCTGCGTCGAAACCCCGCGCGCATGCAACGAGCGATGCGGTTCGGCGTGGCAACGGCGGACCACCAATGCGAGGCCTATAACGGCCACGACGACATCCGCGACGTGTGGGAGCGGATTCGCGGCGTAACGCCGCGTGGCCGCGCCACGGATTTCTGGAACCGCTACCGCGAAGACGTAGATCTCGCGAAGGGTCTTGGATGCACGGCGTTCCGCCTGTCGCTATCGTGGGCGCGGTTGGAACCGCAGCCCGGCGTCTGGGATGAAGCGGCCTTCGCACATTACGGCGACGTGCTGCAGTACATGCGCGACGCCGGCATGATGACCGTGGTGACGCTGCATCACAACACGTGGCCGCTGCACGTGCAGGCCGCGGGCGGCGGCGCCGGCATGTTGGACGACGGCTTTCCGGAGCGCATGGCGGCATATGCGGCACAAGCCGCGCGGCGGCTAGGCGATCTCATCGATCGCTACGTGACGATCAACGAGCCGAATCAACTCGTGTACGGTTTCATCAAAGGCTTCTGGATGCGCGACTATCCGATGCCGCCCGGCCTGCCGCCGTTTGCTACGGGCGAGCAGCAGATGGATGCGGTCCTCAAGCTGATCCCAAACCTGTTCCGGTCGCACGCGCGCATGCGTGCGGCGATCCAAAAGTATCACCCCGATGCCAAAGTGGGTGCCAACCCGCTTATTTTGGGCATTCCGCGCTGGCTGCAGCACATCGTCGACCGCAATGCGACACATTTGAAAACGCCGCAGCACGCGATGATGCAGGCGCGCCGTTTGGCGCAGCGTTCGCTCATCGATTCCGGCGTCGTGGACGTTTCGCTCGCGCAGCTCACCATGACCCACGAGCGCATGCGGCACGTGCTTTTCTCCGAGGCGTATTGTATCGCTCATCCCGCAGCACTGCACCGCGCCTGCGAGCCCCTGCCGTGCGACTTTGGATCGTTCAAAGGCCGCATCGGCGTGCTCGAAGACGCCCCGATCGGATTGGAGGCCGCCGGATATTTCCCGGACGCGGCAATCACATTCTATCCCGGTTCGCAGCATGCGTTCGATGCGCTCGAACGCGGCGCGGTGGATTTCATCTTCGACGACGACGTGATGCTCCGGCAATACGCGTCCGCGGAGTTTTCAATCTCGCCCGTGGCCGGCAAAGATCAGCCGTTTTGCGTCGCCATGGCGCTGGGCAGCCGCGCGTTGCTGAACGCCGTCGATCGCGCGCTGCGCCGTTTCAAGGAAAGCCGTCCCGATCTACCTGATACGCACAACCGCAAGAATATTTCCGGCATCGGCCGCGACTCGGGCGCCGCCGCCGATGTTCCCGACCTCGACGCTTCGCTCGCGCGCATCCGTAAACGCGGCGTTCTGCGCGCCGGCATCCATCCCGGCGTCGAAGGCTTGTGCGTTTCGGACGGCAAGGGCGGATACACCGGACTCGAGCCGGATTTGGCGCGCGCGATCGCGCGCGAAGTGCTCGGCCCGGACGGCCGTGTGGAATTTATTGAACTGAGCCGCGCGAAGCGCATCAACGCAACGCGCTCGCCGCTACGGATCTTCGACAACCTGCGCAAATCGTTCGCGATGTTCGGCACGCTGGTCGGAACCAATTGGTGGAATCTCGGTCTTGCGGGCAAACTGCCCCATTTTTTGTGTCCGCCCGAAGCGGCCGGAGCGCTCGATTTCGTGGGCTTGGATTATTACTGGGGCGTACCGGCGGTGTGGCCCCGCGAGATCGAGCGCCTCATGTCCGCGGCGCAAGCACAGTACGGCAACGCGCCCGTTTGGCCGAACGAACTACAGGCGATCTTGGAGGAAGCGCAAGCGCAATTTCCGGGCAAGCCGATCGTCGTCGTCGAAAATGGATGCGTGACGAGCGCCGACGGCTACACGCGCGCGAAATATCTGGAAGCGCACGTCAAGCAAATCGACAAGGCGCTCGAAAAAGGGCTGCCGATCGAAGCGTATCTGTGCTGGAGCATTACGTCGAACCGCGAGTGGGGTCTGCATTTCGACGACAACAGCGACTTCGGCTTATATCACATCGATCTCGATACGGATCCCGATCTAAAGCGCGTCCCGACCGAGTCGAGCGCCCAATATGCGCACATTATCAATGGCCGCCGGGCTTGACGATGCACGAGGTCATGACCGCGTCGGTCATACCGTGAATGAGGCGCTTGTCCGCCGGCGCTATCGTTGCGAGGATGCCGCCTAACTGCACGGCGTCCCCGGACACGAAATAGTACGGGCACAGCCGCACGCGGCCGTCGAACTTGCGCAGCTCGTCGCGCTGCTTGTCGTAATAGTCTTGCTCCACGCGCCGGCCTTTGTGAAAGCGCTGCAGAATGCGCGGCGTCTTATCGAACTCGCGCAGTGCCTCTTGCAGGGTCGAGACCCATTCGTCCTTGGTGAGATCGTTCGCGACGCGCACGCCGCGTGAACCCCACGCCAATTCCGAAAAACCCGACGGCTTGACGACGTAATCGCGCTCGCTCTTGCCCAACTCCGCGAGCTGCATCCAGTCGCTCACCGGCGTGCCCGACGCTTCCAGGCCGTGAATCACGCCTTGCGCCGGCAATGGATGCGGATCGATCACCCATGTTTGTGGAAACAGCGCCTGCAGGCGCGCGTAAACCGCCTTCCCGTCTTTGCCCAGTTCCGATTCCCAGATCTTGCGCAATGCGGGATGGTGGAAGAGCGCGAACGCGAGTTTCTCTTCGAGCTGCGCTTTGGGCGGGGGCGTGATGTCGACGCGTTTGTGGCGCGCCGCATACAGCATGAGTTCTTGTTTGGGCACGTTCAGCAGATCGAAGAGTTCGAAGTTGCGGTAGATCGCATCGATTTTTTCTTCGCGCCCGTCTTCGAAGCGCACGAAAAGCGCTTCTTCGGTGAAGACGACGTCCTGCGGTTTGCACACGTACGCGGTAAGCAGATCCAGGCGTCGCAGCGACTCCGCGAGCCAGCCGAGTTCGGCACGGTAATCGCCGGATTCGTCGGAAACGATAATGGCGACGTTCGGTTTTCCCTTGCCGGTCGTAGCTTTCAGCATTGCGGCGAACTGCTTGGGAATGCCGTGAGCGCCGCCGGCGCTGTCCATGCCGAGTTGACAGTACGCTTCCGTCATAGCGCCGACGAACCCCATGCCGCCCGGAACGCTGTCGAGTTCGCTCGCCGTAAAACCGTCGTCGGTCAAAATCAAATCCGGGCGAATGATGCCCGGCACGTCTTGCTTGAAGCGGTTTTGGCGCGAGAGGCGGATGATGTGTTCCGGTTTGCCTTGATCCAGATACTCGGCGATGAACGCGGGCGCCGTGCCGCGAGCGCTGCGGTTGTACAAACTGTTGAGCGCTTTGTAGAACGCCAGTAGGTCGCTGCCGATTGCGGTGATCTTCTCGAACGTGCTCTCCGACAAGGCAAACGGCTCGGGGCTGATGCGCCAGGGGATCCGCTCTTGGTCGCTCTCTACTTTGAAGAGGCCGGGCGGGATCGCTTCGTACAGGAAGCGCGCTTGCTCACGAGCCGTGAGATTTGGGGCGAAAGCCGAACAGGCCATGGAAAATTAACAGCCTCCCAGTCGACAGCCGTCGGGGATCTTGGACATGTTGAACGCGATGTAGCGGCGCCGCATCAGAGCCTTAGAATACCCCAAAACCGACCCAGGTTGCAGCTTGCTTTCGCACGACCGGGCGGCGGCTGCAAAATAGTCCCGAAGCCTTAAGGAGAGTTAGGGAGAATGACGTAAGTCACTAATAGGAGGTAATCCTCATGACCAAATTCCGAGTCGCGGCCGCAGTGTGCGCCGCTTTTGCTGCCGGAATGCTCCTGCCTCGGCCTGTTCAGGGAGTTCAGGCGGCTTCGATGGCAGTTACCTCGCCGACCCAGGGCTGGACGCTTCACGTCGATGCCCAAAAGCACTTCAGCGCGCATCCCACCGAGATCGCGCACCACTGGTGCAAGGCGGTTTCCAACGGTTTGACGGAGTGTCAGATATACAGAAGCGATGCGCCGAACGCGCAGCTCGTCGCCGTTGAGACGATCGTGGGACCGGCGACGTACCAAGGTTTCAGTAAGAGTGAACAGGCCGTTTGGCATTACCACAAAGTCGAAATTCCGAAAGTCCATGCGACGCTTCCCGGCCTGACGCCGGCGCAAGCGCGAAAGGTCCTCGCCTCGATCAGTAATACCTACGGTAAAATATGGGTGCTGTTCGATCCGATGCAGACCGGCGACATGCCGACCGGCAATCCGACGATTACGGTGCTGAAATAATTACTTGATGGTGACGGCGCCCGGTGTGAGCATGGCGCTATCGACGCGAATGGTTCCTGCGTGCAGAACGAGCGTCAGGTGCAGGGTTCCCTGCAGGCCGACCCGGTCGAGCGGCAAGTCCTGAATGACGCGCGAGGACTCTTCGCCCGCAATAAAGTTTAACGTCGTGTCCTCGCTCCAGGAGCGGTGCGGCGTCGAGTACGTCTGGAGGACGTGAACGGGCAGATCGCGCCCCGGTGCGGCGCTCGCGGCACCCTGGACGCAGTACGAGGCGGTCAGCGGAGTGCCCCGTACCTGCAGGGTTTCGCGCGTACAGCGGCCCGCGGGCTGAGCGGCGGCCGCAATTGGGACGGACAAGGCAAGCGCGGTTGCCAGCACGATGCGACGGTCCATGTCTATGTAACGTTACTCGCAGGGCTTTTGACTCCCGCCCCGGGTCTGCCGACATACAAGAAGTAGACACTTTTCCGGGGCCGCCGCGATTTGACGCGGGGTATACGATGTACGTGATGTCTTTCGACCTGATCGCTCTTGACCTGGACGGCACGCTGCTCGATTCGCGCGAGGAGATCTCGCCGCGGAACCGGCGTGCGATCCGCGCTGCTTTGGATGCCGGTATTCGCATCGTGCTCGTGACCGGGCGCGGCGTCGACACGCCGATCCGCATCAGCAAGGAGCTCGGGCTCAACCTGCCGATCATTTGCGCTCACGGAGCGCTGACCAAAGATTTTCTCGCGAATAAAACGCTCGGCCACGTGCCGGTGCCGCTGCAGTATGCAAAACCGATGGTCGAATTCGCCGAACGCAACGGTCTGTCGATCGCGCTGTACTCCGAGGAGTTTTTCTACCGCCTCGAAGGCTCAAAGCTCTACATGGAGGATATGACCGGCCCGGCGTGGCGTGAGGTAAAAACGTTTGAAGACGTGATGCATGCCGCACCGACGTTCATCCGTTTTCTCGGAAAAGAGTCCGTCGAAGCGATGCAGCGCGAGTTCGGCGATCTGCCGCTGCACTTCAAGATCGAGCACTGGCTGGACTTCGTGGAATGTGCGGTTACCAATCGCGATGCGACCAAGCAGCACGCACTTGCACGGCTCTGCGCGGATTTCCAAGTGCCCTCGGAACGCGTGCTTGCCGTCGGCGATTCGCGCAACGACGTGCCGATGCTGCGCTGGGCCGGCGTGGGCATTGCGATGGGCAACGCCCTTGCGGAAGTGAAGCAATCGGTGCGCTACGTGACGGCGACGAACGACGAAGACGGCGTGGCCATCGCACTCGAGCGTTTCGTGCTTTCGGCGCCCCGCGCGCAGAAAAAGAAATCCGCGTAGTAATGGATTCGAGCGCTCCAAGTCCGGAGTATGACGCGCGCCTGCGCGCTATTCTGCACGATCACGATTGGCAGGCGCTACGCGATTTCTCGCGCGAGCAAAACCAGATTCCGGACGACATCTACAACAAGGACGGGCACTTTTGGGAAGTGCTGCTGCACAAATTGATTTGCAACCGGCTAGACACGCTCGCCCTGCACGAGTCTTCGCGCAAGTGGCTCGAGACAAACGGTTACACGACGGATCTCGGAGGCGTGTAGTGCGCGTGCGCGTGCTCGCGTTCGCGCGGCTGCGCGAATTGCTCGGAGGCTCCGCGCACGAGTTACAGGTGCAGGACGGCGCGAGCGTCGACGACGTGTGGGACGCGCTTGCCGATCGGTATGCGGAAATGGCGCCGCTCGCAGCCTCGACCCGCATCGCGCGCAACGGACGTATCGTGAGCGATCGCGCTGAGCGCGTCGAAGACGGCGACGAGCTCTCGCTGCTTCCACCGGTTGGAGGCGGCTGATGCATCGCATTCAACCCGGCGCGATCGACGTTGGCGCGCTGGAATGCGCCGTTCGCAGCGATGCGTGCGGGGCGGTCGTGACGTTCATGGGTGTCGTGCGCGAGCGCTCCGACGACGGGCGAGCCGTCACCGGCCTTTCATACGAAGCGCACGAAGCGATGGCCGTCGCCGAATTCGAGCGCATTACGAACGAGGCGCGCGCGCGGTTCGGCGAGTGCAACGTCTCGATCGTCCACCGCACCGGAGATCTGCGCATCGGTGAGACCGCGGTGGCAGTCGCCGTCGCCTGCGCGCACCGCGGCAGCGCGTTCGACGCGTGCGAGTACGTCATCGACGAACTCAAAAAGCGGGCACCGATCTGGAAGAAGGAGCATTACGCCGAAGGCGCCGATAGCGTCTGGAAGCAAAATGATCGTAACGCTCCATCGCGTCCAAGCTGAGAATAACGACGTTGCCGTGCTCGAATACGAGCCGCGCCGGCCGCGCGCGGTAACGCTCGTCGCGGGTCACGGGTATTCCAGCTCGAAGCATAATCTCGATTTCCTGTGCAATTTTCTGGCAAGCCACGGCTACGCGGTGTTCAGCCTGGATTTCCCCGGCCACAAACTCGGCGCGAGCGGCGGCGAATTGCGCGGCATCGACGACCTCGTCGACGCGATGAGCGCGGCCGTCGCCTTTGCGCGAACGCGTAGGGATGGCCCCGTGTACGTGATGGGGCACAGCATGGGCGCAATGACGGCACTGTTTGTCGCAGCCGCGGATCGCTCGATTGCGGGAACCATTGCGATCACCACGGGCTACGGCCGCCCGACCGCGATCGACGCACTCCGATCCAAAGGTGTGACGGACTTTCGCTCGTCGTACGTCGAGGGCGTGGCGTTGCCCGATTTGGTCGAAGGCGTCGACCACCGTTTCGCCGAGGCGCTGCCGCGTTTGCATGGGCGGCCCCAGCTCTATATCGCCGCACAGCGCGATGCGATGGTCAGCCCGCGCAGTGTCGAAGACCTGTATAGCCGTGCGAGCGAACCAAAAGATTTCGTCACGATCGACAGCGACCACACGTATGCGGGCGACAACGCGCGCGGCGAGGTGCTTGCATGGCTGAACGCACGGCATCCCCGCTGATTGCGGGACTGCGCCGGTACAGCCGTCATCTGCTGATTCCCGAGGTGGGCGTCGGCGGACAAGAACGGCTCGCGGCGGCGCGCGTGCTCTGCATCGGCGCAGGCGGCCTCGGATCGCCGGTCTTGCAGTATCTTGCGGCGGCGGGCGTCGGACGCATCGGCGTCATGGATGACGACACCGTCGACGAAAGCAATCTGCAGCGCCAGACGCTTTTTGGCACCGCCGACATCGGCAAGCCGAAAGCGCAGGTCGCGGCACAGCGCGTACGCGAGATCAATCCGCTTGTCGGAGCCGATCCGATTCCGGTACGGTTCGATGCGCGCAACGCGCGCGAGCTCGTGCGCCTGTACGACGTCGTCGTGGACTGCACGGATCGTTTTGAAACCCGTTACCTCGTCAACGACGCATGTGCGCTCGAAGGCAAACCGGAAGTCTATGGCTCGATCTTTCGTTTCGACGGACAGGTGAGCGTGTTCAGCAAAGCGCGCGGTCCGTGCTACCGCTGCCTGTTTCCGCAGGCACCGCCGGCCGGGACGGTGCCGACGTGCGCGGAGGGCGGTGTGCTCGGGGTGCTCGCCGGCATCGTGGGAACGCTGCAAGCCAATGAAGTGCTCAAACTCGTTTTGGGCATCGGCGAACCGCTTATCGGCCGTTTGCTGCTGGTGGATGCGTTGGGCGCGCGGGTGCGCGAAGTGAGAATCGACCGCGACGCTGCCTGTCCGCTGTGCGGCGAATCACCGGCGATTACGGATGTGTGCGAAAACGCCGAAGAGGCGCAGCCGCTCGACGTTGAGGAGATCGAACCCGCGCAGCTCGACGGCGCATTGCACGAGGTGACGCTGCTCGACGTTCGCGAGCCGCACGAAGCGGCGCTTGGGCTCGTGGACGGCTCGCTGCACATTCCGGCGTCGGAACTTCCCAACCGGCTGCACGAACTGGATTCGGCCAAGCGGTACGTCGTGGCATGCCGCGTCGGGCAAAAATCTTTGTGGGCCGCCCGGCTGTTGCGCGACGCCGGTTTCCGCCGTATCGTTCACTTGCGCGGCGGACTGCTCGCATACGCAGCTGGGCATGACGAATTCGCGTTCTTTTAAAATGAAACCGTTCGGCCCAAGCGGCGTGCCGGTACCCGTCATCGGTCAAGGTACGTGGGATATTCCGGAAAACGGTGCGCGCCGTGACCAAGCGGTTCGCGCGCTGCGCCACGGCATAGAACTCGGCATGACGCACGTCGATACGGCCGAGATGTACGGCGGCGGCCGCGTCGAGGAGATCGTCGGCGAGGCGATCGCGGAAACGCCGCGCGAGAGGCTGTTCATCACGAGCAAAGTGCTGCCCGGCAACGCCAATTACAGCGGCGTACTCGCGGCATGCGAGCGGAGCTTGCGACGCCTGCGAACGGAGTACGTCGATCTCTATCTGCTGCACTGGCCGAGCTCGTATCCGCTCGAGGAGACGATGCGCGCGTTGGAAGCGCTCGTCGAACAAGGTAAGGCACGTTTCATCGGTGTGAGCAATTTTGACGTGGACGGCCTACGCGAGGCGCAGTCGTATCTGCGAACCGTGCCGCTGGCGTGCGACCAGGTGTTGTATCATCTGAACGAGCGGGGTCCGGAGGCGCACGTGCTTCCGTATTGCGCGAAGCGCACTATGGCGTTCGTCGGCTATACGCCGTTCGGGCGCGGGCGCTTTCCTCGCACGCAAGCGCAGAAGGGCGGCGTGCTCGGACGTATCGCCGCCGCGCGCGGCAAAACGGTGCGGCAGGTGATTCTCAACTTTTTGACTCGCGAGCCAAACGCTTTCGCCATCCCCAAAGCGTCGCGCATCGAGCACGTCGACGAGAATGCGGGCGCGTCGGGATGGACGCTGAATGCAGAGGAGATCGCGGCAATCGACGCCGCGTTTCCGGTACATGAAGGACCATTGGCAACCCTCTGAACTCGAGGCGGTGAAACGCTTGGCGTGCGAAGCCGCGATCGAACTCGGGGCGGCCGGCGTGCGCGTTGCGCCGGCACATCCCGACGAGGCCGCGCGCGAAGCGATGCGCGCGGCGTTCGCGCGCGGGGACTTTACGACGTGGCGGTACGACGATGAGTACGCGCGCAAGGCTGCTGCGCCGGACCACGTGCTCGCCGGAGCGCGCAGCGTCGTCTGCATCGCGATGCCGTACCGAACCGAACAGCCTGCGCAGGCGCCGTTCACCGGGCGGGTTTCGACGTACGCATGGTCGGCGGATTACCACCAGCGCGTTAAAACGATCCTGGCGCAGATTGCAAAACGCATCGATGAAGCCGCCGGTGCGCCGGTTACGGCGATAGCCTGCGACACCAAGCCGCTCGCCGAACGCGCATTTGCGGCGCGCGCCGGGCTGGGGTGGGTCGGAAAACACACGAACGTGATCAATCCGCAGGCCGGGTCGTTCGTGTTTCTCGGAGAGATCGTTACGACGCTCCCGCTTTCGCCCGATGCGCCGCTGCGCAAGAGCTGCGGAAGCTGCACGCGGTGCATAAGCGCGTGCCCGACCGGTGCACTACGCGGAGATTACACGATCGACGCGACAAAATGCATCGCCGACCTCACACAGCGGACGGATGCGATTCCGCGCGAATTGCGGGCGTTCGTCGGCACCTGGGTGTGGGGGTGCGACCTGTGCCAGATTGCGTGCCCGCCGAACGAGCGTACCACTGTACGAGCCGGCGAAGAAAACCGCGCGCTGGCACCGCAGACGTCGACGCCCTCGCTTGTGCGCCTTTTGCAGATTCGGAGCGGCGAATTCAAGCGCATCTATGCGAAGACGGCGATGGGCTGGCGCGGTGCCGCCATCTTGCGGCGAAACGCTGCAGTGGCGCTTGGAAACTCGCTCGACCGCGCCGCAATCCCGGCGCTCGCGCGCGCCCTCGAAGAGGATCCGCATCCGATGGTGCGCGGGCACGCCGCGTGGGCGCTTGCGCGAATAGGCGGCAACGAAGCGGTGCGGCACTTGCACGGGCGTATGGCCAAGGAGCAAGATAAGAGCGTGCGAGAGGAACTGTCCGCCGCGCTCGCGCGTTACCGAGCATGATGAAGCGATTCTTTTCACGTGCTGCCGCGCTTTTGACGTTGTCCGCCATAGCCGTGACGGCACTGGCGCCTGCAAGCGCGCAGAGCAGCCAGGTGACGGATCTCGTACGCCGCATGGTGGCCGCCGATACGGTGCGCAGCTATACGGCGAACGTGCACGCCGACATCGCGATGCACTCGTTTCCGTTCTTGAGTCCGTCGCTCGACGGCACGTACTACCACAAAGAACCGAGCAAGAACAAGATCGTCTTCACGAGCGGCTTGCCGTTCATCGCCAAAGAATTCAGCAAAGTCTATCCGGAAGTCGACAGCCCGGTAAATTGGTTACAGAAATACGACGTCTCCATGGAGAGCGCCAATCCGCAGTTCACGACGCTCAAGCTCATTCCGCGCAAACACGGACGTATCGACCACATCGACGCGAAGGTCGACAACAAGACCGCCGATTTGGTGGAACTGAAGTGGAACTACAATGACGGCGGATATGCGGTCCTCGACCAGTCGTATAGCGTCATCGAAGGTCATCGCCTGGTCACCGGGCAGAGCGGACACGTGGACGTACCCCACTACAATGCCGACTTGAAGTCGAAATTCACGACCTTTCACATCAACGCGAACATTCCCGACTCGGTCTTCGCCGACAACGGCTAGCGCGGGGCCCGGGCCAGGGAGTATCTGCGCAACTCCCGGGGAACAGATTGAGGGATGAACGCTCCCACCATCGATCTGACGCACGCGCTCCTGGCCGATCAGTTCAACCGGCCGATCACGTACCTGCGCATATCGGTGACGGATAAATGCAATCTGCGCTGCGTGTACTGCATGCCGGAACGGGGCCTTCCGTGGCTCCCGAAAGCCGAAATTCTCTCGTACGAAGAAATGACGCAGTTGGTGCACGCCGCCGCTTCGGTGGGCGTTCGCAGCATCCGCCTCTCGGGCGGCGAGCCGCTCATCCGCAAAGACCTCGCGTGCTTCGTGCGTGAGCTCGCCGCGATAGACGGGGTCGATGACATCGCGCTTTCCACCAACGGCTTGCTGCTGGAAGAGCAGGTCGATGCGTTAGCTGCCGCAGGCCTCACACGCGTGAACGTTTCGCTCGACACCCTGCGCGAAGATCGCTTTGTAGAAATCGCGCGCCGCCCCGGTCTGGACAGAGTTCTCGCCGGCATCGATGCCGCAATTGCGCGCGGACTTGCTCCAATCAAGATCAATTGCGTCGTCATGCGCGGTCAGAACGACGACGAGATCGCCGCGTTCGCTCGGTGGACCACGGATCGCGCCGTGTACGTGCGTTTCATCGAAGTCATGCCGGTTCACGAGAATCTCGGCGTGCAGCGCGACGCGTACATGAGCGCCGACGAAATTCTCGAACGCGTGCGCGCCATCGGCGCTTTGCAGCCGGTGGCGGGCCCCGGCGGAAACGGTCCCGCGCGCTATTTTGCGTTTCCGGGAGCGCCCGGAGCGGTCGGCGTCATCAGCCCGCTCTCGCACGATTACTGCGAGCGCTGCAACCGCGTGCGCCTCACCGCCAACGGACGGCTGCGCCTGTGCCTGTTCGGCGACTACGAAATCGATCTGCGCACGCCGCTGCGCTCGGGTGCATCTACCGAAGAAATCGCCGGCCTGCTGCGTTCCGCCATGCTCATCAAGCCCGAACGCCACCATCTCAAGCTCGGCGAAGCGGCTTCGCGGATGCGCGCCTTCAGCGAAATCGGCGGGTAGGGAGGGCCCCCGGCAGGCGCCCAGCGCAAGAGGGCCGTCACACTGCGACGAATGTCGTCGTTAGATGGCAAAGGGGGGCCACAACGTGGAGCAGGTCTACCTCATCGCCACGGACGCACAGGCGGCGCATGCCCGAGTCGAGTCGCTCGTTCGGGAGCACCAAACCAAGCTCGCGCGCTATGTGCGCCGCATGGTAAACGACCCTGACGTCGCCCTGGACATCGTTCAGGACGTCTTCTTCGCGGCGTACCGGACGCTGCAGGCAGATGCGTCGCGGCCGCTTACGGCAGGCTGGCTCTACAAAACGGCTACCAATACCGCGATTTCGTTTTTGAGAAGGAAGAAGATTCTGCGATTCATGCCGCTCGACCGCGACCACGACGTCCGTTCGCTTCGCATCGACGAGCGAAGCGCCGCGTCGCTCGATTTGCAGGCGGCGATGCAGCGCCTTCCCGCGGATCAGGCCGCCGCGATCATGCTTACGAGCTACGCCGGATACTCTTCGGCAGAGGCTGCTACGATTTTACATACGACCGCCGACGCGGTGCGCCAGCGCGTTTGCCGCGCGATGCGCACCTTGCGCGCGGTCATGGCGGAGAGCGCGTGAACCTGAACGTCCACGATCGCATCGAGGCGATCGCCGGCGCGATTGCGCTGGGCGAAGCGACCGACGAAGAGCGCCGCGAATACCGCGAGCACATTTCGTCGTGTTCGCACTGTTTGAATGCGCTCGGGGGCGAGCACGAGATCGAACGCGTTGCATCAACCGTTGGTCAGGCGCGCGAAGCGGAAGTATGGGAGCCGGATTTGCGTGACGTCATCGGCGCGCGCATGCGCCGGCGTTCGCGCGTGCTGCGCTGGGGCGCCGGCATCGCCGGGCTCGCGGTTGCCGCCTCACTTGGAGTGCACGCACTTTTTGCCGCCGGCGTGCCGCGCATCGCCGTAGTGCCGGCGCAGCAAGCTGCTGACACGAACGTGACGCACGTTTCGCTCGACGAGCCGAGCATCGCCAGCAAACCCGCGGCCATTGCCGAGCGGCCGCAGCGGCGCCTGATCGTCGAACACAACGTCGTGCAGATTGCGCGAGCGCCGCTGAGCGCCTCAGCCGCGATTCCCCCGTCCAAAGAAAGCAGCCCACCGGATCTGGTATCGATCACCGTACATCCGGACCGTGCCGCGCAACCGCAGCGATCGAACGTTCCCGTATGGCGCCGTGCGGCGTGGCACACCGTTGCAACGACGACGACGACTTCGGTAATGGAGACAGCACCGGAAACGCTCACGCACAGCGCGGAGTCGATTCAGGTTGCGCCGGGCATGACCCGCGAAGTCGTGCCGCTCGGCGGCGAAACCGCAATCAATCCGCAGCCGGCGATGATCGCATACGACGAAGGAGCCGAAGGAACCACGGTTTTTGAAGTGCTCGTCGATGAACGCGGTATGCCGGACAGATGCGTGATTACGAAACCTGCAGGCTACCCAGTGTTGGACGATGCGGTTTGCAAGGCGGCAATGCGGGCGCGCTATTCACCGAAGATGGTGGACGGCCGTGCCGTTCCGGGCGTGTACCGCGACGCGTTCACGTTCCACATGACCGATCAGAGCAGCGAAGGCATTTCCTCGCAAATTCCGTCTTCGGGTAAGATGCATAACGCAACACCGGGTCCCGGGCCCGGCGGCGGACCGTAGTTTAGTCGATCGACTTGCGGAAAAACGCCAGCATCTTGCTGGGCTCAGGCATGATGCGGAATTCTTCGAATCCCCACGTTTTTGCCTGACGCAGCGCGCGGTTGTCGTTCATCGGCAGCAAAAACGTAAGCGTCCTGACGTTGCGTTTTCCGGCAATGCGCTGAACTTCCGAGACGAGTTGAGTGCCGACTTCCGGCGGCGCACCTTGGCGTACGCGCAGCGTTTCCATCATCGCGACGTCCATGCCGTTAGCCGCTTCGGCGTCTTGGTAGCCGGGCGGAAACGAAAAGACAATCTGTACCATGCCAAGCAGTCCGGTCGCGTCTTCGGCGACGAGGATTGCGCGTCGGCCCGCTTGCTGTTCGCTCAACCACTTCATGACGCGCTGTTGCCACGTCTCGTTCTTGGGAGGCGGGCCGGTGATGACGCGCTCCGTCAGCAGACGCTGAGCATCGCCTTGCATAGCAAAGCGCAGATAGATCTTCCGTGTCGCCACAACCTCATTGTTTACCAAGTGGGGAGAACTCTACCTTTTGGCAAAATCGCGGGCGCATGTCGTCTCGCATCGTGGCCGTCGCCTTTGCGCTGCTTGCCGCCGCCGGCGCCACCGTAGGCTGCGCCGGCCATCATGCGAGGGCCGGCGCAGCGTCACGAGCGGATGGGGTGGCCGGCGCCGATCTCGGCAAAGGCAAGGCCGTGTATGCGGCGCAATGCGCTGCGTGCCATGGCGCGCGCGGCATCGGCGGCCAGGTGGGTCCGTCTTTACAAAAGGAAAACACGCGCCGCACGTACCGCGGCGTGTACGACATCGTGCTCGATCCGCAGCCGCCCATGCCCAAGCTGTATCCCAGCCGCATGACCCGCGGCGACGTGCGCGACGTGAGCGCATACGTGGAATCGCTGTGATGACGCCCGTCATTCACCGGTTTTGCCGCGATTTGCGACTGGACGATCATGCGGTCCTCGCAACGGCGGCATCGTACGGCGAGGTGTTGCCGGTGTTGATCGTCGATCGCGCATTGCAGGCGCGCATCTCTGCCTCGCCGCGCCGCGCCGCATTCTATTGCGGTGCGGTTGCCGCGCTGGATGCTGCTTTGCGCGAACGCGGCACGCGGTTGGTCGTGCGCCGCGGGAACCCCGCGCAGATACTGAAACAGATCGCGCGCGCCTGCGGCGCGCAAACGGTGACGTGGGCGGCGAGTTTCGATGAGGCCGGCATGCAGGCGGATCGGCGGCTGCAGTCCGATCTCGAGGAAGCGGGGCTGCGGGCGCTGGTGGTCGCAGACGCGCCGGCTCTTGCGCCCGAAGAAACGACCGCGGCCCGGCCGTCTGCGGGCGACGGTTACCGCGCGTTCGTGCCGTACCACGAACTATGGCGCGAGCTCGAGCCGGCTTCGTACGAAGCTCCGCTGCTGCTCTCGTTCGCGCACACCGATCTGCAGAGCGAACGGCTTCCGGAGCCGGCGGACTTCAACGCGGGCGCCGACCTCGTTCCAGCCGGAGCTGCTCTTGCCGCCGAACGTTTCGAGGCATTCTTGCGCGGCCCCGGCTTGCAGTACGCGTTTGCGCTCAATTTGCCGGCGGACGATCGCACCTCCCATTTGGGAGCGGATCTTTCGTTCGGTACGATCTCCGCGCGGAGTATCGTACGCGAAACGCGCATTCGCATGGACGATCCGTTTCTGTTGACGGAAGAGCGCAATTCGCTCAAACTCTTCCTGCGCTCGCTCGCAATGCGCGATTTCTTTCTGCAACTATCGTTCTATAATCCGCAAACCGGCCGCGAAGCGTTGCAAGAGAAGATGCGCGCATTTCACTTTGCGCGCGCGCACCCGGCGCTCGACGCATGGTGCTGCGGCCGCACGGGGTATCCGCTGGTCGACGCAGGCATCCGGCAGTTGCACGAAACCGGATGGATGCATCCGCGCGTGCGTTCGATTGCCGCTTCATTTTTGTGCTTCGATCTCGGTGTCGACTGGCGCACGGGCCTGGACGAATGGGAGCGTTATCTCATCGAAGACGATCCGGCGCTTGCCGTCGGAAACTGGCAGTGGGTCGCGGGGGTCGGCGCGGACCTGGCAGCATATCCGCGCATTTACAATCCGCGGAAACAGTCGCGGCGCTTCGATCCGGGTGGCGTGTACGCGCGGACGTGGATCGGCGAACTCGCACACGTGCCTGCCGGCGCTCTTTCGATCGCGCGCGCGTCCTCCGCGCAAATAGAGCTGCCGCTGTACGCGGAGCAGCCCTATCCACAACCGGTGGTCGATCACGATCGCGCCGCGCGTGAGTTTTTAGCGCGGTATCAAACGTTTATGCAGGCATCCGATCGTCGAGCCAATCGCTGACAATCGGAACGCGCACGTCATCGCCGTGCCACGCTTTGATGCCGTAATAGACGCTGAGCACGATGAAGACCGGCAAGATGAACGCGAGCATCAATCCGGCGCTTAGGCCCAGCAGCGGAATTCCCGTCAGGATCATCAACACGCCGTAGAGCGCGGCCATGCCGACGTTGAATCCGAGTGCCTGATACGCGTGCCGGCGTAAACGGCGAGACTGCTTGCGGTCGAATAACGAGAGCAGCGCCAGCGGCCAGAGCGGATATCCGAGGGCGACGAGCGCGCGCGACTCTACGGGATCCTCCGCTTCGCTTACCGTTGCGCGCGCTTGCGGCGCCGGTTGCTGCGCTTGTCGCGGACCGCTGCGCCACCATTGCTGCGAGCGCGGCGGCACCTCACCGGCGACCGCCTTTTTGGTCGCGCCGGCAGCTTCCATTTTCGCCGCTAACCGGCAGCTGGGACAGACGCCGGCGTTGTCGCGGCACGTGGCGCAGATAGGCTTACCGCAGTCGGTGCATGCGGCGACGGACGGAACATTTGAATGAAAGTAGCAATCCACGGCAATTCTCCCGGTTGGCTTCTTTCCAATGTACCGCAAAGCGGCAGAGAGGTTTCAGCGCGGCGCTGCGGCAAGGCAACGGCCGATGACCCCTCGACAGATTCTCGGACGCCTGGCACGGGACGCGCGCCCGTATGCTCCGACGCTCACGGTTGCCATCGTGCTCGGCACGGCGGCCGGGCTGACCAATTTGGTCGGCCCATGGGGCTTCAACCAGATCATCAACCACGTTATCACGGCACGGCATCCGGACTTGCACGTGCTGTACGTCAGTTTGTTCGCGATCTTCGTCGCGATGATCGTCGGCGCGGTCGCTACGTACGGTCAATCGTACCTGATGGCCTGGAGCGGACAGCACATGATCGCCAAGATGCGCGCGCAGCTGTTCGAGCGCATCCTGCGTTTGCCGCTGGGCGAATTTGCGAAATGGCGCCCGGGCGATCTCATCGCCAGATTCAACAGCGATCTGCAGATCATGACGGATGCGGTGAGCATCTCGCTGCCGCAGCTGATAACCAACACGGTGACGTTCGTTTCGTCCTTCGTGCTCATGGTATACATGGACTGGCTGCTGACGTGCTCGCTCATTTTGGTCGCGCCGATCATCTCGCTGGCGGTATCGCGCTTTCAGCGTCTCATTTCGAGCAGTACCGTTCGTTCTCAGCAGCGCATCGCCGATCTGTCGGCCACATTGACGGAAGCGCTTACCGGACAGCGGATCATCAAGGCCTTCGGACGCGAAAGCTTCGAAGCAGAACGCTTCGGACGCCGCAACGACGAGTATTTCACCGTCTACATGAAGCTCACGCAGTTCATTCAAACCCAGCCGCTCGTGCTTTCCGTGCTGATGACGACCGCAATCGTCGGCATCATCTGGCTCTCGACTCGCGAGGTCGTCGTGGGGCGGCTGAACGTCGGCGAACTCTTCCAATATTGGGCGCTGCTGGCGAATCTGATCAATCCGATGAACCGCTTCGCAGCGTTTGTCGGAGATCTCAGCAAAGCGACCGTCGGTGCGGGCCGCGTGTACGAGGTGCTCGATCTGCCGGTCGAACGCGCGGACAAGCCGGGTGCCGTCGCGCTGAAAAACGTACGCGGCGATATTGCATTCGAGCACGTGTGTTTTGCGTATTCGCCGGAAGAGCCGCCGGTTTTGGACGATTTCAGCGCGGACATCGAGTCCGGGCAGATCGTCGCGCTCGTCGGCCCGTCGGGTGCCGGTAAAACGACGATCGTCAATCTGGTGCCGCGCTTTTACGAGCCGCAAAGCGGACGCATCACCGTCGACGGCATCGATCTCGCGGACGCGCGGCTGAGCGATCTGCGCGCGGCCATCGGCATCGTTCCGCAAGAGGCACAACTCTTCCGCGGTTCGATCGAGGAGAACATCCGTTACGGACGCCTTGACGCGAGTGATGCAGAAGTGCGCACGGCGGCGCGCGAGGCGAATGCCGAGGAGTTCATTCTCGGCTTTCCGGACGGATACGGCACCGAGGTGGGCGAGCGGGGCACGCGGCTGTCGGGCGGCCAGCGCCAGCGGATCGCGATCGCGCGGGCGATCTTGCGCGATCCGCGCATTCTCATCCTGGACGAGGCGACCAGTGCGCTGGACAGCCATTCGGAAGCGCTCATCGAGCAAGCCCTGGACCGCTTGCTGCCCGGGCGCACGACGCTGATCATCGCGCACCGGCTATCGACCATTCGCCGCGCCAACACCATCCTCTATATAGAAGCCGGCCGCGTCGTCGAAATGGGCTCCCACGAGTCGCTTCTGGCCAAGGGCGGCGCCTACGCCCGCCTGCATGCCACGCAGTTTGCTTAAGTGCTCCCCGCCCCCGGCCGATAGTCAAAGGTGATGAGCGACATCAATGCCGTCTCGTTCGGCCCCACGGTCGATACGCTGAGCAATGCCATAACGGGTGCGGATCAACAGCAGACGGCCATCGCCGAGAACATCGCCAACGTCAACACGCCGGGCTACCGGCGCCAGAGCGTCTCGTTCAAAGATGCGCTTGCGGCGGCCGAAGGAGACCCCGCCGGCGAGGGCCTCGGGATGAAGACCGACGACGATCGTCAGTTCGCGCTCGGCACGCAAAGCACACCGCAGCCGTTCGATCCGCAAGTGCAAATCGACACGACGGACAAGATGCGCAACGACGGAAGCAACGTCGACGTCGATCAGGAAAGCGCGCAGCTCGCGCAAAATTCCGGCTATTCGCAGACGATGGCGCAACTGCTTCAAGTGCAATTCATGCGTTTGCGTGAAGCGATCACGGAGCAACCGCGCTAATGGGATTTTACAGTTCGGTCGAGATCAGCGCGTCCGGCCTTTCGGCCGAGCGCCTCGCCATGGACGTCATCGCGAACAATATTGCGAACGCCAATACCACGCATACGCCCGGCGGCGGCGCCTTTAAACGCCAGCTCGTCGTTTTTGGGCAAAAGCCCGGCGGCGCGGAGGGTGCCGGCGGCGCTGGTGCCGACGACATGGATCCCGGCGCGTCCGGCTCGGGACAAGGCGGCGTGCAAGTCATGGGCATCGTGCAGGATCAAACCCCGGATCGCCTCGTGTTCGATCCGAGTAATCCCGGTGCCGATGCGCGCGGATCCGTAAACTATACGAACATCTCCGTGGTCAAGGAGATGGTCGACATGATGGCCGCCTCACGCGCGTACGAAGCAAACGTTTCGGCGATGCAAGAAGCGCGCAACATGACCAACGCCGCGCTGCGGCTTCTGCAGTCATAAGAGGGGAACCGGTGGATATCAATTCATCCTACGACGCAGCGATGCGCAGCTCGATTGCGGGCACGTTCGTTCCGGACATCGGCACGGGCGGCAACGACGTCAAAACGGAAGCGATCCCCGATCTGGGCGGCACCGGCGCGCCGTCGTTCAAAGATACGGTGAAATCGTTTCTCGCCGACGTCAACGACAAGGTGACGACTTCGGACCAGCTCTCGCGCGATTTGGCAACGGGACGCACGAATGACGTGAGCAAGGTCATCACGTCGGTTGAAGAGGCGAATCTCTCGATGCAGTTCACGCTCGCCATTCGAAACAAATTGCTGGACGCGTATACCGAAATAGCGCGGATGCAAGTGTAACCAGCGGCGCCTCCGGGCGCCGTTTTCATATCCGCCGTCCAAGGCCGGATGAAGTGATCCGCCTCCGTGACGGGTAAGAAGCCAAGCGTGTTACTGGAGCGGCCGGCGAAGTCCGAACGGGGAGAGGTGCGGGTGCAGGCCCAACGCGCCGCACTTGGCCGTCACATCCCGTGGATCGCTGCGCTGCTCACCTTCGTCCTGCATCTGGCGGGCAACTCGCACTACGGCTTTTTCAGGGACGAACTCTATTTCATCATCTGCGGTTTTCGACCGGACCTCGGTTACGTCGATCAGCCGCCCCTCGTGCCGCTGCTGGCCGCGTTCTCTCAGACCTTCGGCCTTTCGCTGTTCGCGCTGCGTGTGGTTCCTGCGGTCTTTGCCGCCCTTGCGACGTACATTGCCGGCCGCTTCGCGGTAGAGCTCGGCGGAGGCCGCTTTGCAATCATCGTGGCCGCGCTCGTCACGACGTTTGCGCCGCAAATGCTGGCCTTCGGCTCGCGGCTTTCTCCGGACACGGTGGAGATGGCGGTATGGCCGCTGATCGCGCTGCTCGTGTACCGCATCTCGCGCGGCGCCGATCCGCGCTGGTGGCTCGTAGTCAGCGTTCTGACCGCATTCGGTTTCTGGAGCAAGTACAGCGTCGGCTTCTTTGTGGTTGCGATCGTCGTCGGGCTCTTGCTCACGCCGCAGCGTGCCGCGCTGCGAACGCCGTGGTTCGCGGCGAGCGTGTTTCTCGGCGCCCTGCTCATCGCGCCCAACGTCTGGTGGCAATGGCATTATCACTTCCCGATGCTGCAACTGCTGCACAACGACTACGACAAATTCATGCTGAAGTGGCCGCCGTTCCCGCTGCAGCAGATCATGGTGATGAGCCCGCTGCTTTCCGTCGTTTGGCTGATCGGTTTGGGCTGGCTCTTTGCGAACGCGCGAACGCGCTTTTTGGCCTGGACGTACGTTGCGCTCATCGCCATGATGTGGGCGGGCGATGCCAAAGCGTACTATCCCGCGTCCGTGTATCCGTATCTGGTGGCCGCCGGCGCCGTCCCCATCGAACGCTGGACCGGCGTGCGCCACAAGTGGCGTGCCGCAATCATTGCCGTCGTCATCGCGTTTGCGATTCCCTCGACGCCGTTCGTGCTGCCCGTCGTGCCGATGGATACGTACATCCGCTATCAGATGGCGCTCGGCAATCTGCTGCACATCAACTTCCACGTGGAAACGACGAATAACGCCATTCCGATTCAGTATTACGCGGATATGACCGGATGGCCTCAGCTCGAGAAGCGGGCCGCTTCGATCTATCGTGCCCTCCCGCCCGGCGAACGGAAGTCCGCCGCAATATACGCGCACAACTTCGGCGAAGCGGCGGCGATAGATCTGTACGGCCCGGCGGATCGGCTGCCGCCCGCGCTCAGCGGCAACGACAACTACTGGCTGTGGGGTACGCACGGATTCGACGGCAGCGTCGTCATCGACGTGAACGGGCGCGAGCTGCTGCCCTATTACCGCTCCGTCCGGCGCGTCGCCACATTTCACAATCCCCTCGCCATGCCGTACGAGAACAACCTGCCGATCTGGGTCTTGCGTTCACCGAAGCAGCCGCTGTCCGCCATCTGGCCGCATCTGAAAAACTATTCCTACGCGTTCAACGGGCTATAGGAGCACCGTAGCGATGACCTGGGAAGCCATCACCGCACTCGGTTCGGTCGCAAGCGCAGTCATTTTGGCGGCGACGGGCGTCTTTATTGCGTGGCAAGTACGAGCCGCCTCCCAGCAAATGGACCTTTCGAAGCGCTCGCTGCAGCTGGACGGCATGATGCGCATCATGGCCGAGTTCGAGACGGCGTCGTTCAAAGAATCGCAGCGCTGGATCATCCACGAGCTGGATGCGTCTCTGGCTGATCCAAGCTTCGACCCGGCGACGATCGATCCGAACGATCAGCCTTGGCGTCCTGCGCTCAGCATTCTCGAGCGCCTCGGCGTTTACATACGCTTCGGTTATCTCGATGGTGGGCCGTTTTACTACAATCTTGCGCGCGTCATCACGCAACTCTGGGGACACTTGCGGCCCCTCGTCGAGATGCAACGCGTGGCTTTTGATAATCCGTACGTTTGGAAGGATACCGAATGGCTTGCCGGCGACGTGCTGCGGTTTTCGTCGAAGTGGATAGACGAGCATCCGCTGCCGCGGCCAAGCACCGGCGAACCGTTCAGACCCGAGCATATCGGGCTCGCGGCTCCGGGGCGCGCACGTTCGGACACGGACGCGCCTCCGCGCTAAAGTCAAGCGAGTCCCTTGCCGATAGATTGAAGTGAGCGCGGCTGGACTACCTCTCGCACGGGGTGGGGGCCGCGGCGGAACCCGATCGATTGACGGTTCCGCGTGTACGAGGCCTGATGTGCCGAGTACGACCAGACCGTGCGGAGGTTTTGCTTTTGGTACGTGGACTTTATACTGCGGCATCGGGAGCGCTCGTAGCGCAAGCGCAGGCTGACGTCATCGCGAACAATCTCGCGAACGTCAACACCAGCGGATTCAAACGTACGCTGCTGCAGGTACAATCGGGGCCGGAACTCGGCCTGTACCGCCGTCAAACCGATCCTTCGAGCAATCTTGGCGGAACGCCGAGCAATGCGTTCGTCGGCACGCTCGGGATGGGCGCGCAGGTCATGGATACGCCTGCGGTCTTCGAGCAAGGCACGCTTGGGCAAACCGGAAATCCGCTGGACCTCGCGATTCAAGGCAATGCGTTCTTTGCGATTCAAACGCCGCAAGGCGTGCGCTATACGCGCGACGGTCAGTTCTCCGAAGATCCCACGGGGCGGCTCGTCACGATGGACGGCAGCCTCGTACTCGGCAATAACGGGCCGGTGCAATTGCAGCAGGGCGGGGGCGCCATCCAAATCGATCACAACGGTCAGATTACGCAGGGCGGCCGCGCGGTCGATACGATCGCGCTCGTGCAATTCGGCAACCTCACGCAGCTGCGTCCGGAAGGCGATAACCGCTTCGTTGCGAGCAACGCCGCGCTGCCCGCGCGCGCCACGGCCGGATCGACGATACATCAAGGCTTTCTCGAGAAGAGCAATGCGAACGTCGTGCGCTCCATGGTCGATCTGATCACCGCGCAGCGCTGGTTCGAAGCGAACGAAAAAGTAATACAAACGCAAGATCAAGCCAACGGCTGGGCGATCGAAACCGTCGCCAACAGTCAGAAGTAAAGGAGCCCGGACACCGCCATGATGCGAGCACTCTACACCGCCGCCAGCGGAATGGAAGCCCAGCAATACCAGATGGACACCATTTCCAACAACCTGGCGAACGTCAATACGACGGGCTTTCGCCGCAATGAAACGCGCTTTCAGGATTTGGTATACCAGGAAATGCGCGCGCCGGGGTCACCCGTCGGCGCGAGCGTCGTTCCGGTCGGCCAGGACGTCGGCTTGGGCGTCAAAGTCGGATCGTCGGAGAAAATTTTCACGCAAGGCAATTTGATTCAAACCGGCAATCCGCTCGACATTGCCATCGAAGGCGACGGGTTCTTCCAGGTGACGCAGCCCGACGGTACCACCGCCTATACGCGCGACGGCTCGTTCAAACGCGATGCGAACGGCGCCATGGTCACCGCGGACGGATATTTTGTGAATCCACAAATCACGATTCCGCAAAACGCGCAGCAGCTCTCAATCGGCCAGGACGGCACGGTCAGTGCCATCGTCCCCGGCTCGAACTTGCCGCAGCAGCTCGGACAGATCCAGCTGGCGCGGTTTGTGAATCCCGCCGGTCTCTCCCCGATCGGCGGGCACAATTTGTACACGCAGACCGCCGCCTCAGGCGCGCCGATCGTCTCCACCGCGGGACTGAACGGCACCGGAACGCTGGAAGGCGGCTATCTGGAGAACTCCAACGTGCAGGTCGTGCAAGAGATCGTCAACATGATCGTCTCGCAGCGCGCGTTCGAAGCAGACTCCAAGGCCATCACGGCATCCGACGCAATGCTTCAGACGGCAAACCAGATTATTCGATAGATGATGCGCACGCTCACCGCTCTCGTCGCCGCAGTCCTCGTGCTCGCACCGCTCGGTGCGCATGCGCAGGGTTCGGTTTTGACCGTGAGCGGGCAGCGCATCACGCAAGCCGCCGCACGCGAAGTCGCCGGCATGGCGCACGACGCGGACCACAAGTACGTCGCCGTTTCGACCATTCCCGACCAAGTGGTTACCGGCGATCGCGTGCAGGTGCATGCGCAGCCGCCGATCGGCAATTCGTCGTTCGTCAACGTGCCGGTCGCGATAGACGTGGACGGCAAGCTCGACCGGACCATTTACGTCGGCTACCGGGTGCAGCAATACGTTGAAACTGCCGTAGCCGCGCGCGACCTGGTGGCGGGCACCGTGATCGCTGACGGCGACGTCGTCATGGCGCGCGTTCCGTACTCCGGGCGGCCCGGCAACGGCATCGACGCGCTCGCCGGCCGAAAACTCACCGGGAGCGTGCTCAAAGGCCAACCGGTGACGATCGAAGCGACGAGCATCAACCAAATCGTCAAGGCGGGCGCAACCGTCATCCTCATCGTGCACGACAACGGCGTCGACGTGTCCGCGCCGGTCGTTGCGCGCACGAGCGGAGGCCTGGGCGAACAAGTGTCCGTTTATAATTCAGCAACGAACAAAGCGCTCTCGGGCACCGTCACGACGCCCGGAACCGTGGAACTCGATATCTCGGGAGGCGATCGATAAATGAATCGCGTGTGTGTGCTCCTGCTTACTCTGCTGCTGTTGCCGGCAACGGCGCTGGCGGATACGCTGTACGTTGCGCCGCCGCCGCCGGTGGGACCGGGGCATCCGCTTCGTTTAGGCCCGGATCATCGCGCGGGGCAAGTCGGCGATCTGCTCCACGTCCAATTCAATTTCACGGTGCAGAGTTCGAGCAGCGACGTGTCGACGAATGCGAAGCAATTCAGCGCCGGTGCTTCCAACGGAGGAAGCGGGGCGAGCAGCGGCATCCGCCTGTTGGGCGGCCTGATCAACATTCCGACGTCGATTGGCGGCAACACCGGTACGCAAAGCACCAAGACGGAGAACGGCGGGACGGCGTTCGTCAGCGACATGATGGCCACGGTCGTCAACGTGCTGCCCAGCGGCGTGCTGCAGATTGCGGGCGACCAATTGATGGCCGTCAACGGTCAAAATCAAACGCTGCATATCACCGGGTTTGTCCGCCCCGAAGATATCGACAGTACCGATACGGTGTTGTCCTCGCGCGTGGCCGACGTGCAGGGTAGTTTCAATGGCAACTTCCAGGAAAAGCGGGTCGGTCTGGTCCGCAAGATCCTCAACTGGCTGTTTTAGGTAGATGACGATGAAGAGTGTGTGTAAGAAAGCCGTTCTGATTCTGGCCGCAGCGCTTGCCGCGAATACGTTCGCCGCGGCGCCGGCACGCGCGACCAGTGTGTTCGTCAAAGACCTGGCGCACGTGCAGGGCGTCACGGGAAATCAGCTCGTCGGTTACGGCATCGTCACGGGCTTGGACGGCACCGGCGACTCGACGTCCGTCATCTTCACGAGCCAAACCATTCAAAATGTCTTGCAATCGTTCGGTCTATCGACCACGAGCAACGAAGTACGGACACGCGACGTTGCCGCGGTTATGGTTACGGCGACGTTGCCGCCGTTCGCACACTCCGGCGACAACGTCGACGTGACCGTCTCGGCTATGGGCGATTCCAGCAGCCTCCAAGGCGGCACGCTTATCCTCACCGAGCTCAAAGCGGCCAACGATTTGGTCTACGCAACCGCACAAGGCCCCGTGTCCATCGGCGGATTCTCGGCCGGTTTTGATGCGACGACCACGACCAAGAACCACACGACGGCGGGCCGCATTCCGAATGGCGCCGTCGTCGCGCGCGACATGGTCACGCCGATTCAAAACGGAGACGGGTTCAACTACGTGCTCACCACCCCGGACTTCAAAACGGCGGCGAACCTTGCAACCGCGCTGAACCGGCATTTCGGCGGCGGCACGGCCGGTGCGCTCGACGCCGAAACGGTGCACGTCACGCTTCCGCCGGCGTATCACAATAATCCGGTGCAGTTTTTGGCGGATGCGAGCGACGTTTCGCTCCTGCAGGACGAACTTGCCAAAGTCGTGATGAACGAGCGTACCGGCACGATCGTATTCGGCGGCGACATCAAACTCGCTCCGTGTGCCATCGCCCACGGAAACCTCTCGATTACCATCACGCAAGAGAACAAATTCGTGCCCTCGCCGTTCAGCACGAGCGGTGGTGGAACGCAGTCCAATACGCGCGTGAACGTGACCGAGGAGAAGAAGCACCTCACGTTCATCTCCGGAGCAGCGACGCTTTCGTCGGTCGTGCGCGCGCTCAATACGATGGGCGTATCGCCGCGCGATCTCATCGCAATCGTGCAGGCGCTGCGGCAAGCCGGCGCGCTCCAAGCGGACCTGGAGATTCAGTAATGGGCATCGAGAAGATTCCCGGCGCGCACCCGCAAGCGCATCAGGCGCAGCAAGCACAGCAGTACACGCCGCAGCAGAAAGCGGCGCTGGAGCGGCTGCACACGGCGGCCACGCAACTCGAAGGCGTCTTCCTCGACATGCTCTTCAATGCGATGCAGGACACGGTGCCCAAACAGTCCGTGTTCGGCGACGAGTCCAACACGGAGCAGACGTTTCAGTCGATGCTCAACGAGCAGCGCTCGCAGCAGATGGCGCAAAGCGGTTCGTTCGGCATCGCCAAGGTGCTCGAAGAGCAGCTTAAGCAAAGCGTTCTTTCAGATGCGGCGCACGAGTCGAAGACCGACGTGCCGCGGGATCTCCAACCGTGATAGCCGCCGCACCGCAGCGCACGGCACGCAACGATTCGTGGGAAGCGTTCGGCATGGCGCTGCATGAAGAGGCCCAATCGCTGCAGCGTCTCAATGCGGCAGCGGTGCATTTGACGCAAGTCTTGGTCGACGGATCCCCGGACGCCATCATGGAGTCGGATCGCGCACTCAACGCGGCGCGCGCGGTTCATCAGGCGGCTTGTTCGAAGCGGCGCGGCATGCAGGCGCGCGGGTTCGGAACGATGACCCTCCAGCAAGTTTGCCGGTATGCGCCCCGCCACATCGCGCCGTACCTGCACAAAGCGCTTTCCGAGATCACGTACGGCTCGATCTCGCTCGGCATCACGATCTCGAACAACAAGTCCCTCATCGTTGCGGGCCTGCAGCGTCTGGTCGACGTCACGCACAAACTGCAGGAAAGCGCGACCGAAAAAACCGGCGTCTACAAGCGCCGCGGCTACATCGCGCCACCCGGCGCCAGCGTCCTAGTGAGTAGTAAGGTATGAACCGATTGCAATCAAAGAATTGCTTCGTCGTAACGAAGCAATTCGATACCGCCTACGGGTCCCAACGGGGGCCCCGCTCCGCCGGGGGCGCGCAGGCTCGGCCGGAGCGCCTTTCCAAATGAGTGGGTTAGGGAGTTTCTTCGGTTTGGGCGTGCTTGGAAACGCGCTCGGCACGTTCCAGAACGCGGCCGACGTCACGTCGGACAACATCACGAACGTCAACACGCCGGGCGCCTCGCGCCAAGTCGTAGACATCACGCAGATGCAGCCCGTCGCCGGTTCGCCATATGCCGACACGCACTTCAAAGGGACCTTCGGCAACGGCTCGATTGTGGCGGAAGTTCAACGCATCCACCAAGATTCGTACGACTCGCTCTTCCGCGGTGCATCGGCTTCGCAAAACTACTACACGATCGAGCAAAATCAGCTGCAGGCGCTGCAAGCGACGTTCGGCGAACCGAACAACGGCATCAATTCCTATTTCACCTCGTTCCAAAGCGCCGTCAGCCAGCTCGTCGATCAGGTTGCAACCGGCTCGACCAGCTCGCGTGCGAACGTACTCTCCGCGGCGCAGGCGCTCACGCAAGCGCTCAACGCCGGAGCAAACACGGTCTCGCTGCAAAAAACGCAGATCGTGCAGCAGGCGAGTTCGGTCGTAAACACCGTCAACGGCATTCTCGATCAGATTGCGGCGCTCAACGGCCAGATCCGCGCGTCGACGGCGGTCGGCGACAATCCAAACACGTTCAAAGATCAGCGCGACCATCTGATCGATCGGCTCTCGCAGTACATATCGACGCAAACGGCCATTCAACCGGACGGCTCGACGCTGGTCACCGTGAACGGTCAGGCGCTGGTGAACGACGATGTGGCGTATCATCTTGCCTCGCCGGTCGTCGGCGTCGCGGCGAACGGCGCACCGACGTTCAAGGTCGATTTCGCGAGCAATCCGTCCGCGCCGCTTACCGCCGCCGGCGTGCCGCTCGGAAGCGGCCAGCTCGCGGCATTCGCGGATCTCTACAACAATAAGCTGACCGTCTACGGCCAGCAGCTCGACGACTTCGCCTCAGCCATGGCCAACGAAGTGAACCGCGTCACGCAGGCCGCCTACGATCAGAACGGCGTTGCGGGAACCGCGCTCTTCCAGCCCATCGTCAGTTCGCTGCCGATTTCTGCGGGCAATATCAAGGTCGGCATCACGAATCCCTCACAACTGCCCGCCGCTTTGGCATCGACCGCCGCCGGTTCGCTCGTGACGAACTTGAACTCGGCGAACAACACGGTGGATACGTCTCAAAATATCAACGCGTACGGCGCGCTGGCGAATCCCCCGGGCGCGGCGGGCACGACCGGATCGCTCTCCGTCACGGTTGACGGCACGACGCAGTCGTTCAACTACGACACGAACGGCGCCGATTCGTCGATCGACGGCTTCATAAACGATTTTAACAGCCGGCATTTCGGCGTTACCGCATCGTTTGATGCCAGCGGCCAGCGCATGGTTTTCACGCGCGACCCTTCGAACATCGATCTGCTTCACCGCGCCGTCCAAGGGGCCAGTTCTCCCACGCCGGATTTCACCGTGGCGGACGTTCCGGCGACGGGCGCGGGCATCTTGAGCGCACTTGGAGCATCCGGCATCAACGGCGTCGCGCAGAACAGCAGCAATGCATTCGGTGCGAACGACAACGGCGCCGCGAATGCGCTGATGAAGATGTTTTCATCGAACGTTGGGGTGCCGGCGCTTCAGACGACGAGCGCCGCAGCGGTGGTGGCCGGATCGCAAACGGTTGCGCTGCCGGCCGGTGTGACGAACGTCAGCGTCGGCGACGTGCTGACGGTCGACGCCACGGCAGGCGGAGCGGCTCCGCAAGAAAACGTCGTCGTTTCGGCGGTCAGTTTCAATCCCGGTACCGGCATCGAGTCGTTTACTGCGACCTTCGCGAACGCGCACGCCGCCGGGTACTCGATTACGTCAGCGCAAACGCAGTCGCTGAGCCAGTATTATGGTCAGACCGTCTCCCAGATGGGCACGGACACGCAAACCGCGGCGACCGGCACCACGTCACAGACCAGTTTGACCAATAACATCGACAAGGTGCGGCAAAGCGTCGACGGCATCAACATCGACGAAGAGACGCAAAACCTCATCAAGTTTCAGAACGCGTATCAGGCGACGGCCCGGACGATCAACGTTTTGGACTCGATGCTCAGTACGATCATCAACTCGCTGGGCGCCGGACATTAGCAAGGAGGCTGAACCAACATGCGCATCGCGACCTCGACCATCTACGACTCACAATCCGCATCGATCGACGACCTCGTCAGTCAGCAGCAGTCTCTCGGACAGCAGCTCTCGTCCGGCAAATCGCTCAACGCGCCGTCCGACAATCCGACGCAGATTGCGCAAGATCTCGAGCTGCGTTCCGCACTCGCCGCGGAGAACCAAGGCACTCAGAACGTGACCAACGCGTCGGCGCAGCTGACGACGGTGGACGGCGCACTCTCCTCACTCACCGACATCATGCAGAAGGTGCGCGGCATTGCCGTCGAGGCCGCCTCGGGCTTTACGAACCCGACGCAGCAGCAGGCGCTGGGATCGCAGGTCGACACGCTCCTTTCCGAAGCGATTAGCGTTGCGAATACGAAGTATGCCGGGAAGTTCGTATTTGCCGGAACGGCAGGCCCGTACACCGCGCCGGTCACTGCGAACGGCTCTCCGGTCTCCAGCGTATCGTTCAACGGCAACCTGAGCGGCCAAACGGAGCAACTGTACAACGGAGAGGCTATCTCGAACTCCGTGACGCTGCAGCAGGCCTTCAATTACAAGTCGCCTGACGGATCGCCCGACGTTTTTCAGACGCTCATCACCTTGCGCGACAGCATCGAAAAAGGCACGGTGGTTTCGCAAAGCGCAAGCCGGGTCAACAACGTCGACACGGCATTGACTGCCGCAACGGCGATCAACGCGGCCGGCATACTCGCAACGCCGCTCACGGCAGACGCGGCCGGTAACGTCAATATCGTTATCAACTCATCGAAAACCGGTTCCGCCGGCGTAACAATGACGATTCCTGCGGGCTCGACGATGGCTTCGGTGCTCGCCGCAATCAACGGCGTGAGCGCCTCAACGGGCGTGACGGCAAGCTTCGACTACAAACAGCAGCGTTTATCGCTGATCTCATCGGTGGGAGCGTTTCAGGTTGGCGACGTCGCGACGACGCCCCCGGGCGGCACGCCGGGAAATTTCGTCGAGGCATTCGGGCTTCAGTCGCAAGCCGATCTCACGACGAACGTTTCGACGCAGCTGGGCGACGTCGACAAGGTCATGCAGACCCTGCTCACGACTCGCGCAACGATCGGAGGCAACATTCAAAACCTCTCGACGCTCGGGCAGTCGACCAGTTCACAGGTAGTTAACGATACCAAAGTACAGTCCGGCATCGAGGATGCCGATATTGCAAAGGTGATCTCGCAGTTCTCACAGACGCAGACCGCCCTGCAAGCCGCCTACGGCACCACAACGCGCCTGGAGAGCAAGACGCTCTTCGACTATCTACAATAGATAAAGGAGAGAGCAGGAGGATGGAGACCACGATGGAGTCGCCGCATACGATGACTGTCGTCACGCAGCGCTTCGGGGAAGTGAGTTACACGGAGGCCGACGTCTTCGAGTTTCCGTGGGGCCTGCCGGGGTTTTCGGACCTGCGGCGTTTTCTCGCGCTCTCGCTCGCCGAGCAGCCGAATTTCGTGTGGCTTCAATCGGTCGACGATCCGAAGATTGCGCTTCCTGCGGCCGACCCGTGGCAAATTTTCCCCGACTACGAGCCGCGCATGCCCGCCTACGCCACCGAAGCGCTCGAACTGCAGAGCGCCGAGGATTTCACGATCCTGTGCATCGTCGTCGTCACCAAAGATGCGCAAGAGATGACGATGAACCTCATGGCGCCCATCGTCCTCAATCTGAAGACGCGCCGCGCCCGCCAAGTCATGCTCGAAAGCTCCTCGTATTCCGTAAAAACGGCTATTCCGCGCAAGCAGGCGGAGACGCAAGACACGGCCCAGCCGGCGTAGAACCCAGAAGGAAAGCAAAGCCAAGGAGGGCGCTCTCTATGCTAGTCCTGAGCCGCAAAGTCAACCAATCGATCATGGTGGGCGACAACGTGCGGGTCGTCGTCGTGGCGGTAGACCGGGACCAGGTCAAATTGGGCATCGAGGCGCCCCGCGAGATCGCGGTGCACCGCTCGGAAATCTACGAAGAAATACAGCGCAGCAACCGCTCCGCGGCTGCCGCCGGCACGCCGGCCGGCCCGGCTGCTCCCGTGGTCGCCCGCGCGTCGCTGCAGCCCAGAAAAAAAGCGACCAAACCTCTTAAAAACCGCTAAAGTCGTACCCGGCACGGCCGATACACAGAGGGAAGGGGACAGGAAGTCTCCCCCGACTAGTCATTAGCACACGCGTGTTAATCATGGAGGAAACATGCAAGGTCTGAGTATCGCCAACAACCTGTTGGCCAACCAAGTTCAGTACAACCTGAACAAGAATCAGGAATCCCTCAAGAGCACCGTCGCGCAGCTGTCCAGCGGCTTGCGCATCAACTCCGCCGCTGACGATCCGTCCGGTCTGGCGATCGCGACGAACCTGCAAACGCAGGTCGACGCGTTCCAGCAGGCTGCGTCGAACGTTCAAGACGCGAACAACGCGGCGCAAGTCGCCGAGGGCGCACTTCAAACCGAAACCGACATTCTGCAGCGCATTCGCAGCCTCGCCGTCGAAGCGTCGAGCTCGATCAACAGCACGTCGGACAACCAGAACCTGCAGTCGGAAATCTCGCAGCTGCTGCTCGAGGTCAACCGCATCTCGCAGAACACGAACTTCAACGGCCAGGCCCTTTTGGATGGCAGCCACTCCGGCTTCCAGGCCTACACCGATGCGTCGTACTCGATTTCGTCGAACACCGTCCTCGCGCAGGCCGGCGTAACGAGCGGCAGCGGTAATCTCGTTGCCGGCGTGACGGAAATCACGACGACCGGCGGTACGGGCGTCAACGTCGGTTCAACCGTGTTCGACACCACGAACAGCGGCGCTGTCGACGGGACGATCGAACTGCAGGTCATCAACGTCAGCAGCACGCAGGTTGCGGTCGAGGTTTCGTTCTTCACGAGCTCCGGCGGCGGCACGGGCACGCAGACGATTTACGCTGCCTCACAGGGCGCGAACACGCTCGTCAGCGTCGACGGTCTGAACATCACCATCGGTAACGTCACCACCGCAGACGCCGGCACCACGGCCTACATCAAGGTCAGCCAAGCCGTCGCGGCCAGCAGCTCGGCTTCCGGCCCGCTGACGATTCAGTCGGGCGCCGACGAAGGCAACACGGTCCAGATCGGCATCCAGGCGACGAACGCCCAGACGCTGCGCATCTCGAACATCAACGTTGCCAACACGAACGCTCCGGTACTCGCAGCGGAAGACGGCATCGGCCAAGTCCAGAAAGCTCTCGACACGCTGCTCTCGCAGCGCGCGCAGCTCGGCGCCGTCATCGTGCGGCTCAACGAAGAC
>DAISWS010000011.1:0-41847 GCA_036826275.1 Vulcanimicrobiaceae bacterium | reverse complement strand
TCATGCCCGCGGCGACGCGCACGCGCACGCTGCTCTGGGCATGGCTTGCCGGCGGCCTTGCATACACGTACGTCGTGGTGACCGTCGAGCGCGTCGATTACTACATGTTCTTACTGCTGCCGCTAGCCGCGCTGACCGGCGCCGCGTTTCTCGACCGGCTTTTCACGGCGGTGACGCAAAGCACGCTCGAACGCTCGTACAAATATGCCGCGGCCGCAACCGCACTGGCCGCACTTGCTGCCGTCGTCTATCAAAACCGCCAGATCGTTGCTCCGTATTACCGGTACAGCAAAGCCGTCTACCGCAACGCCGTGACGCTCGACGCGACGCTCGCGCCGGGCGCACTTATCGTGATGGGGCATTACGATCCGTCGGTTCTGTACTACATCGGGCGTTACGGCTGGGAGGAAGACCCCTACCTATGGACGCCGTTCGACGAACAAAGCGCGATCCGCAAAGGCGCGCGTTATTTTATCGACATCGAACGTAACCGCTTCAACCGGAACGTGGAGCTCTGCGCTTGGATGCAGCGCTTTCCGGTACGCAATCCCAACGCGCAGTGGCCGGTGTACGAAACGGATCCGGCAAAGACCAAACCCGGTGCGCAGTCACAGTGGCGCGCGTTTCGCAACGCGGAAAAAGCCGGTCACGCGCGCGAGTGGCTCGACGCGCACGGCATGTGCCGCTAAGAGGATTACGGCAGCGGAAGCAGTGAGCCGGCGGGAGCCGTTGACTGCGTTGCTTGCTCGGTCCCCGGGACGCCCGATTCGACGAGCTGGCGGTACGCGATCAAACGGTTCGTGTTCTTCGCGACGTCGAGCTGCAATTCGTACGACTCCTGGATAGCCTTGGTCAGATCCTGGGTGTCATACGTGTAGTTGAACCGCTTCAGGCTTGCCAAGATCGCCTTGGTTTGATCGTTCAGCGTGCCGTAGGCGGTTTGAATTTGCAGCCCGGCGCCCTCGTACGTCGGGTAATTCGCGATCACGATCTCGCGCTTGAGACGCGCGTCTTCGAGCTGCGAGCGCAGCGCCTGTAAACGAACGTTTTGCGCGTCGTACTTCTGCGCTTCGTTTATCGTCGCCGTGGCGTCGTCGAAGTCGCCCTTGCGGAAATCGACTTCGGCAATGTCGGCGGAAACGCGGGCGAAGCCGGCGCGGGCGCGGGCGTCGTGCGGATTGACCCGTAACGCGAGGCGGTAAGCGATCTCGGCTTCGTGCAAACTTCCGCGTTCGAGCGCAACGTCGCCTTGATTGACGCGCGTGTTGACGATCCAATGCTCGACGGTGCCTGCGCACCCCGTGCTCGAGAGCACGAGGGCAGCGGCAAGAACGGCGAGCGGGAAACGATTTACCATGTTCATTGATGGATGTGCGTAAAGAAGTGGGCCACGATTTCGATGAACTTCGCCGCCGGCCACAGGATGACTTGCGAAATCAGCGTGCCGATGATTGCGGTCACCGCCAGCCAGAATACCATGGAGCGCACGTGCTCGGTTGGGCGCTTTCCTTGGACGGCCTCGTCCATGATGAGCGAAGCCGTAGGATCGACGAAGAGCGTAAAAGCGATGGTTCCGATGCCGTTGATGATCCCGGAGAGGCTAAGCGCCGTGCGGGCCGCGCCAACGTCGAGCAAACTCGCGTAGTACGACGACACGACGCCGATCGAGTAGACGGCGTAAATCACCACGTTGAAGATCAGCATGCGCTTGGGCAGCGCGCCCGGCGAAAACGACTTCAACCGATCGGCGCTGGGCATCCGGTATGCGAAAATGATGTCGTGAAGAACCGCCGGATCGGCGAGGCGAAACAGGGAGTGCGGAATCGACCCGCGGCGCTCGAACGAACGCACGCCGCGCTGAAACAAGTAAATGAACCACGGCAGCATGACCGAAAACGCAAACATGCCGACGGTTCCGGCGAAGACGATGAAGCGCAGCTGCCAAAGCACCGTGCCCTGCAGCGCGCTCAGCGCCGCGGCGTCGTGCGTGCCGTAGTACACGCGTGCGCGCTCCGCGGCGTGGTCGGTCAGCGGGCCAAGTGTGATGCTCGAAAAGAGATTCGCGAGGCGGCCGAACGTCATGAAGAGGTTGAACAGCGAGATCGACGTCGCAATGCGCGACGTTAGAACTCCAGCGAGACGCGCCGCATAGGCGCCGATGGTGACGCCCTGGACCACAAACGTGATTGCCATCGCGCCGATGAGTTCCCACGACCAAAACGGCGCGCCGAGGATGTGCGAACTGGAATTATGCAGCGCTTCTATTCCATTCGACCGAGGCTTCGTCGACCGGTCCCAGCACGCACAGACCGAGATGGTCTTCGGCAAGCAATTCCTGGGCGAGCGTTTGTATCTCCGGCGCCGTGACGGCTTCGACGCGCTGCTCGATCTCTTCGGTCGTCACTTGCCGTCCCAGCGAAAACTCGCTGCGTCCCAAACGGATCATCCGGCTGGACGTGCTCTCCAGCGAGAGCGTGAGATTGCCCTTGATGTGCTCCTTCGCCAGACGTAACTCCGTCTCGCTCACCGGACGCTCGCGCAGCTGCGCCAGCTGATCGCAGACCACGGTTACGCATTCCGGAACGTTTTGCGGTGAGGTTCCGGCGTAGATCGCAAAGAGCCCGGCACCGCGGTACGCTGCTTGGAACGAATACACGGTGTAAACCAGGCCGCGCTTCTCACGAATCTCCTGGAACAGCCGGCTCGACATGCCGCCGCCCAGGATCGTGTCCATCACGGAGAGCACGTAACGGCGGTCGTCGCACACCGACAAGCCGCGCGTGCCGAGCACCACATAGGCTTGTTCGCTGTCTTTGTGGCGGAACAGTGTATTGGGCGTCGTTTGCGGAGTCTCGGGCACCGGCAGATCGCACGCTCCGGAAAATTGCGCAAACGCCCTTTGAAAGCGTTCGACGATCTCGTCGTGATCGACGTTTCCCGCCGCGGCAACGACCACGGAATTCGGCGCGTAGTGCTTGCGCATGTGCGCGCGCAGATCGCCCGGCGTGAGCGCGCTCACCGTGTCGGCGAATCCAATCGTCGGCGCACCCAGATTGCTGCCGTGCCACATCGTTTGGATGAAGAGATCGTGGATCAGCTCGTCCGGCGAATCCTCGTACATCTTGATCTCTTCCAACACCACGTTCTGTTCTTTGGAGAGCTCCTGCGAATCGAAGCGCGAGTTCAGGAACATGTCCGTAAGCACATCCACGGCGAGCGGAACGTGCTGATCCATGACCTTGGCGTAGTAACAGGTCGTCTCTTTATCGGTGAAGGCGTTCAGGTTGCCGCCGACGCCGTCCATCTCTTCCGCAATCTGACGCGCGGTCCGGCGCTGGGTCCCTTTGAAGAGCATGTGCTCGACCAAATGCGAGATGCCGCGCCGCTCCGCTTGTTCGGCCGCGGAGCCCACGTCGGCCCAGATCCCGAGGGTAGCCGAACGGAACGCGGGCATCGACTCGGTGACGATGCGCACGCCGTTGGAAAGGACGGTCTTTCGATACATTTTTAGGCCAGCCTAGATGCGATTGCTGACATGATTGCTCCCCGTGGGCGCCGCAGTTGTGTTTAAAGCACTTCGTGCCCAGTCCTGGTCCCAGAACACGCCGCGGCCTTGCTGCATGCGGCGCATGAGCGCCGACCCGCTTTCTCCGCGCCGCACGCTGACCGTGAATACCGTGCGAGACGTGGGTCTGGCCAGATCGCCGGCGACCACCACGCCTTTTCCCACACTAAGCGGCACGCTCACCCACACGTCCACTTCTTCCACCGCAGCGGCGCCGAACGTCTGAGCCACGAGGCCCGCGATCTCCGATAAGAACTCTTCGCGCGAGAGTACGTGATGAAAGCGCACGCCTGAAACGTGCAGCCCCGCGATGTCGTGGCCTGGGATGCCGTCGGCATACACGTTCAGAACCTGCGCGGGCCACGTGGTACGAAACAAGACCCGGCCGATGCGCACGGCGACCGGTTTGCGGTTGCCGGATGCACGCGCATAGGCGTCGGTGCGGTCCACGCTCGGGGGCGCCGTGGGAAACAGCGCTTGTGCGACCAGGACGAGCGCGCTAATAGCTTTGAGCAAAGTACGCGTTGACTTTCGCGGGCTCGCCGCAGGCGACGCATGCGGCGCCGGACTTGAGAAGCGGACGCGTGTTACGCGTCGTCGCGCCGGTCGCCGCCTTCACATCCGCCTCGCACTGCGGGCGGCCGCACCAGGGAATGTCGATCATGCCGGCGCGCGTACGGCATTTCTCGAGAAATTCTTCGCGAACGTTCACGGCCAATGTGTGCGAGCTCAGGAACGCCTGCGCTTGTTCGAACATCGACGCATGCACCTCGTCCAGCAACTCACGCAGACGCACTGCGAGAGCATCGAACGGCACGGCGGTTTTGGCGCCGTCTTCGCCCTTTTGCTTATCGCGACGAACGACCATGGCCGTGCCGCTTTCCAGGTCGCGCGGTCCGAGCTCGATGCGCAGCGGTACGCCGCGCATCTCCCACTCGCTGTATTTCCATCCCGGCGAATGGTCGCGATCGTCGACGCGTATGCGGTAGCCGTGTGCGCGCAACGCTTTTGCAAGTTCGTGAGCCTTGTCAACCGCGCTTGAGTCGCCGCCGCGAACGATCGGAACGAAGACTGCTTCGATCGGAGCCATCTTCGGCGGCACGCGCAGGCCGCGATCGTCTCCGTGCACCATGATCATCGCGCCGAGCATGCGCCACGACATGCCCCACGACGTCGTGTACACGTGTTTGATCTGCTGGTCGGTGTCGACGAACGTGATGTCGTACGCTTTGCTGAAGTTTTGCCCGAGATCGTGGGACGTCGCCGACTGCAGCGCTTTACCGTCGGGCATGAGCGCTTCGATCGAATAGGTTTCCACCGCGCCCGGAAACCGCTCGCTCGCGCTTTTCACGCCGGCGTACACCGGAACGGCAGCGACATTTTCAGCGAAGTCTTTGTAGACCGCCAGCATCCGCTCCGTCTCCTCGCGCGCCTCTTTCGCATTTGCGTGAGCCGTGTGTCCCTCTTGCCAGAGAAACTCCATCGTGCGCAAGAACGGACGCGTCGCCTTCTCCCAACGCAGCACGTTCGCCCATTGGTTGATCAGCACCGGAAGATCGCGGTGCGACTGAATCCACTTCGCGTACATGACGCCGATGATCACTTCCGACGTCGGCCGGATCGCCAGGCGTTCCTCGAGTTTTTCCTGACCGCCCTGCGTAACCCAGGCCACTTCCGGAGCAAAGCCTTCGACGTGCTCCGCTTCCTTTGTAAGCAAGCTTTCGGGAATCAACAGCGGGAAATAGGCGTTTTCGTGGCCGGTCGCCTTGAAGCGCTCATCCAAATGCTTTTGCAGATTCTCCCACAGCCCGAATCCATACGGACGCAGTACCACGCAGCCGCGCACGGGCGCATAGGAGACGAGCTCGGCCTTGAGGCACACGGCGGTGTACCAAGCGGAGAGATCGTCGTCTTTCGGCGGGATTTTTTTGACGAGCGTTTCTTGCCCAGTGGCGTCGGACATGACCGGGCGCGATTCGGAAAAACGCCCCGTAGCGCCTGCTTTAGACTCGAGCCCGGAACCGGCGGAGTCCGCCGCGAAAGGCGCTGCAATGGCCAAAGCTCCGCGCATCTACACACGCGCCGGCGACGACGGGACCACCGGTTTGGTGGGCGGCGCGCGCGTGAAGAAAAACTCGCTGCGCATCGACGCGTACGGCACGCTCGACGAGCTCTCCAGCCACATCGGCCTTGCGCGGGCGGCGCTGCGCGCTCACGCGGGCGACGAGGGCCTGCAGCGCCTGGATGCGTGGCTGGCGTGGACGCAGGACGCGCTCTTCAATCTCGGCGCCGAACTCGCGACGCCCACGGAGAAACGCTGGGAGGGCATGCCGCTGGTTTCTCAAGACGACGTCAACGCGCTCGAGCGCGCGATCGACGAAGCGCAAGCGGACCTCGAACCGTTACGAAACTTCATTCATCCGAGCGGCGACACGATCGGAGCGCATTTGCACGTTGCGCGCACCGTGTGCCGGCGCGCCGAACGCATCATCGTGACGCTGCGCGAGCAAGAGCCGGAAATATCGCAAAACTGCGTACGGTACGTGAACCGGTTATCGGATGCGCTGTTCGTGTGGGCGCGCTGGGTCAATCACCGGCTCGGACAGCCCGAGCATCTGTGGAACGCTACGTCGCAGCCTCCGCCGCCGAGATAAACAACAGACCGGTCTTGCAACCGTAGCGCAACAGCGCGGCTACCGTAACCGCGTCGTTTATTTTTCCGGATGCAGCCGCCGCAATTGCAACTTCCTGCGGAATGCGCACGAGTTCGATCGTCTCGACGTCCTCGCTCTCGCTTTCGACGTGCTCGATACCGTGCGCGAGAAACAGATCGATGGGCTCGTTCATCAGCGAGGGAATCTCGTACAGACGGCCGAGCTCCGTCCAATGCACGGCAACGATTCCCAGCTCTTCCCGCGCTTCGCGCTGCGCGCATTCGAGCGCCGTTTCGCCCGGCTCCGCACCGCCTTTGACGATTTCGAGAATCTCGGCTTGCGCCCCGAAGCGCGGCTGGCGCGTGAAAAGCAAATCCCCGCCGTCGCTGACGATAACGGCCGAACAGGGCGGTGTGACGATAAGCGCATGTTCGCCCGCAACGCCGCTGGGATGCACGATCTCGTGCGCCTCTACCGCGAGAAACGGATTGCGATAGACCTCTCGCGAGTGCACCCGCTGATACGTCTTCATCGTCGCTTGTATTCGCGTGTCGAGAGGGGGACCCCCGGGGGCTCGGCCCGAACGCCCGGCGGGATGTCGCTTGCCGCACGCTTGTTCGCCACCACCAACGTCGATAAACTCCGGGCGCTTTCCCGACAAAAAATTCTCCGCCGCGCCTTGACCGGAAAAGACCTCATCGCCATCGGTCTGGGCACCATGATCGGCGGCGGTATCTTCACGACGATCGGCCCCGGCATTTCAATGGCGGGCCCCGCAATCATTATTTCCTATCTCATCGCGGGGCTGGCGTCCCTGTTCGCCGCGTTGGCATACGCCGAACTCGGCTCGATGGTTCCTATCGCCGGCTCAGCGTACACGTACGCATACGCGACGATGGGCAAAATGATCGCCTGGATCATCGGTTTCGCGCTGATTTTCGAATATGGGATCAGCGCCGCGCCCGTCGCACAGCAATTCTCCGGGGCGATTCAAACCGTGCTCAAAGACGCAGGCGTAAACGTTCCGGCGTGGGCGCAGACATCTCATCTGGCGATCAGCGGACCATGGTGGATTCCGACGAGTTGGGATTTCGGTCATTCGCACTACGACCTCATCGGCGGCGCGTTCGTGCTGTTGCTCTCGATTATCCTCTCGCTCGGAATTCGCGAGACCGCGACGACCAACAACGTCTTCGTCGTCCTAAAGATCGGCGCGCTGATCGTGTTCATCATCTTCGGCATCTCGCTCTTTCACCCGGCATATCTGCACGATTTCGCGCCAAAGGGCTGGGGCCATCTCAGTCCGTTCTCCGGCGGCGGCGGCGTCGGCATCATTCCGGGAGCCGCACTGGTATTCTTCAGTTACATCGGATTCGACACGGCCACGACGACGGCGGAAGAAACGAAGAATCCGGCGCGCGACGTACCGGTGGGCGTCATCGGCGCGCTCGTCATCGGAACCGTGCTGTATTGCGCGACCGCAATCGTGCTCGTCGGCGCCGTGCCGTGGCAGCACGTCGATCAAAACGCCGCATTGCAAGCCGCCCTCGCGCCGCTGCATAATTGGTTCGCGAACTTTGCGATTACCGCAGGTGTGCTCGCGGGAACCACGTCGGTCGCGCTGGCTTCGCTGCTCGGACAGACCCGCATCTTCTACGTGATGGCGCGCGACAAGATGCTTCCGCCGTTCGTCGCGCAGGTGCACCCGAAGTTCAAGACGCCGGTCCTGATGACGATGATTACGGGCGTCCTCGTCGCCATTCTGACGCTCATCGTGCCGCTCGACAATTTGCTCAATCTGGTGAACATCGGCACGCTCCTCGCGTTTATGGTCGTGTGCGCGGGCGTGATTTATCTGCGCTATCGCCGGCCCGACATCCCGCGCACGTTTAAAACGCCGTTCATGCCCGTTTTTCCGGCACTCGGCATTCTGTTTTCCGCGTTCCTTGCGATTTTCGGACTCTCGACGACGACGTGGATTTGGTTCGTCGGCGCGCTCATCGTCGGACTGATCTTCTTCTTCATGTACGGCTTCAACAGATCGAATCCGGAAGAGATTCAGCCGGTCATCGAACCGGAGGGCTTACAAGAGTACGTGTAGCGTTATTGCGTTTCGAGTTGCGTAGCGGCTTCTGAAACGCCCGGCGTGTTTACGTCGACGCGCGCCGTCATCTTGTTGAACTTCACGCGCACGCCGAAGACTTGCTGCACCGCGTGCAGGCTCACCATGACGCGGCCGCGCACGCGGAACGGCGCATGCTTGAGCGTAACGGGCATGCCGTTGATCTTCGCACGGGTCGAGCCGACTTTGAGATGCAGCGTTTGATCGCCGCGCGTAATGAGGACGTCGCCCGATTTGTGCTCGTAGTGCGTTTCCGCGCCGAGCGCATCGCCGACCGGACGCAGCGGGACGAAGACGCCTTTCGGCGTCGTGACCGGCGGCACGTCGCTGATAACGGGCTGCCCGTCCACGCGTACCTCGACCGGATTGGAAAACGCAACGGTGAGCGACGCGAAGAGCGCCAGCACCACGGTCGCCACGATCATTGCCTTAGACGGCTTGTGATATCGGCCGAACAGGCGCATCCGCGCTGCGCGCTGCGCGCCCCCCACACGCGGAGCGCGTGGGGCCCCCGGCCTTCGGCCTTCCATTTTTTTAAGCGCTCGCCGTTCCAACAATTTCATTTGCGTAGTCAGGATATTTTTCGGCAATAACCTTTTCGATTTCGAGCCGGAGCGCGCCGAGCAGCTCGCCTTCGGGGAACGTCCCGACCAGCTCGCCCGCGCGATAGATCGCGCCCTTGCCCTTGCCGCCCGCGACGCCGACGTCGGCCATCTTCGATTCGCCCGGACCGTTCACCACGCAGCCCATGACCGCGACCTTCACCGGGGCCGTGTATTCTTTTGCGATGGCTTCGACGGCGCGGCCCAATTCGAGCACGCTGATCTCGGCGCGTCCGCACGACGGGCAGGCCGTGATTTCAAAACCTTTTTCGCGCAGACCGAGCGATTTGAGAATGCTCCAGCACACCGGAACTTCTTCTATCGGATCGGCGGCAAGCGAAACGCGGATCGTGTCGCCGATGCCTTCGAACAGCAGGATGCCCAGGCCCATCGACGATTTGATCGTGCCGTCGCGCAGCAAGCCGGCTTCGGTGATGCCCAAATGCAGCGGATAGGGCGTGTCGCGCTCGCGCAGGCGCTTGTCCATCAGGCGGTACGCGTGCACCGTCGTCATCACGTCGTGCGCTTTGAGCGAAATGACGATGTCGCGGTGCTCGAGCTCTTCCAGAATTTCGACGTGACGCATCGCGGATTCGACCATGGCCTCCGCCGTGTGGCCGAGCGTTTTCTCGAGATCGGGCGCAAGCGAACCCATGTTCACGCCGATGCGGATCGGAATGGCCTTGGCCTTTGCCGCTTGCACGACTTCTTTGGTCTTGTTGTAGTCGCGAATGTTGCCCGGGTTCAGCCGCAGCTTGGCTACGCCGGCTTCGATTGCCGCCAGCGCCATGCGGTGGTCGAAATGAATATCGGCGACAATCGGTACGGGCGAACGGTGAACGATGGCGGGCATCGCGGCGGCATCCGGCGGATCTTTGACGGTGACGCGCACGACTTCGGCGCCTTCCATGGCAAGACCGTAGATCTGTTCGAGCGTCGCTTCGGCGTCGGCCGTATCGGTGGTGGTCATCGTCTGCACGACGACCGGATGGTCGCCGCCGATCCACACGCCTTTCGCATCGGCTTTGCCGGTCTTATTTTGCAGAAATACCGGCTTGCTTTGCCTGCGCAGACGAATCACTTAGAACGGTCCCTTCCCTTGGAGAATTTGCACCACGTTGTTGAAGTTGATGACGATCATCAGCGCGATGAGCACGGCCAAGCCCGTGATGTGTACCCAGGCTTCTTTCTCCGGATCCACGGGTTTTCCGCGCAGCAACTCGCCGATGATGAATGCTCCGCGTCCGCCGTCGAGAGCGGGCAGCGGAAGCAGGTTGAAAACGCCGAGCGCAAACGAGATGAGCGCCGCAAAGCGCAAATAATAGCCCCAGCCCCAATCCTGGATGGTCGTCGCCGCCTGCGCCATGCCGACGACGCCGGACACCTGACCGCCGTATTTCACCGGGTGCGTGGCCAGCATCGCCAGGCTCATGAACGTCTGCTGACCTAACCCGACGAAGGCATACGACGCATCGACCACCGCCTCGGTAAACCGGACGTGCTGCAGCGTGTCGACCGGCAGAAAACCGATGCACCCCATCGAGGCGGGCTCGGGCGGCGGGCACGAGCCCGGCACCACGGAAACCGTCTTTTTCGCGCCGCCGCTCTCGTAAGCGAGCGACAGACGCTTGCCGCGCGAGCCGTGGATCATCGTCACGAGTTCTTGGCCGCCGACGGCGCGGCCGTTGACCGCAACGATGAGATCGTTGGTGCGCAATCCCGCACGCTGTGCCGGCGAGCCCGGAATGACGCTCTCGATTACGGGCCGCGGCGTATTGGCATCGACGCCGAACGCGACCGCGCTGACGACGAGAATCACCCACGCGAGGATGAAGTTGGCGACGGGCCCCGCGAGGACGATGGCCAGGCGTCTCCACGGATTCTTCGCTTGGAAATTGTCGGCGTCGTATTCACGGCCGTCGATCGTGACGGTTTGCCGGAATTCACGCTGCTGGTCGGCTTCGGAGGTCTTGTTGTCCTCACCGTGCATCGCGCAGTAGCCGCCGATAGGGAACGCGCGAAGCGAATATTGCGTGCCGCTGCGGGGGCTCTTCCACGCCGCAATGAGGGGACCCATGCCCACCGCAAATTCGAGGACGCGCACCTTGTTGAGCCGCGCGATGATGAAATGCCCGTACTCGTGGAGCACGATGAGCACGGAGATCATCACGATGAACAGTGCGATCTTCTCGACGTTCGCCAGCGTGATGGCGGCAAGGAAAACGGTCATGATACCTCTTGCGTACAGCGCAGCTGCGAGATGGTTTCACGCGCGAGGTCGCGCGCGGACCGATCGGCGCTGCGAACGCCGTCCAAACTCAGTTCTCCGCCAGATGCGCGCGCCATCGTGTGTTCGATGATCGTGGGAATCTGTCCGAAGCGGATCTCCCCGGCAACGAAAGCCGCCACCGCGATTTCATTCGCTGCGGAGAGAACGGCCGGCATCGTGCCGCCCGCCGCGAGTGCCTCATACGCCAGGCGCACGCAGGGGAAGCGGTCCATATCGGCGCGTTCAAACTCATAACGTAAGGCGGACGCCTCGGGATGCGCGCCGGCGGCGACCAGGGGATCGCCCGTTGCCGCGCCGTCGAGGCGGTCCGGATACGCCAGAGCGTAACCGATCGGCAACCGCATGTCCGGGGCAGCGGCCTGAATCTTTACGTTGCCGTCGGTGAAGACGACCATTCCGTGCGCGATGGATTGCGGGTGTACCAATATCTGTACGCGCTCGCCCGGCAGCCCGAACAAGCGGCTCGCTTCGATCACTTCGAGACCTTTGTTCATCATGCTGGCGGAATCCACGGTGTTTTTGATACCCATCCGCCAGGTGGGATGCGCCAGCGCGGCATCAAGCGTCGCGTCTTCGATCTCTTGCGCGCTCTTACGCCAAAACGGGCCGCCCGACGCGGTGACGATGATCGTGCCGACGCGGCGCGGGTCCTCACCTACTAAACATTGGAAGATCGCCGAATGTTCGGAATCCACCGGAAGCAGTTCCGATCCGCTGCTCTTCGCCGACGCAATGAGCAGCTCGCCCGCCGCAACGATCAGTTCCTTATTCGCAACGGCGATGTCGATGCCGCGCTCGACCGCGGCGAACACCGCATCGAACGAAACGAACCCGTCGGTCGCCGCAAGCACGATGTCCGGTTCGCTCTCGACCGCAACTCGCCGCAATCCGGCCGCACCATCTTGCGCGCTCGCTGTAATACGCACATCGAACTGCGCCGCTTGTTCCAGCAGCTTGTCGAGTTGTTTTCCGGCGGCCAGTGCGACCACCTCGAAGCGATCGCGATGACGCGCGATCACGTCGAGCGCCTGCGTTCCGATCGATCCCGTGCTGCCGAGAACGGCGACCTTTTTCTTAGCCAATTGTAAGCAGTCCCAAAGCATGCAGCGTGCCGAAAAAGGCCATGCCGCCGAAGAGATACGAATCGAAGCGATCCAGTGCGCCGCCGTGCCCCTGAATGACCGTCCCGCTGTCTTTCACCCCCGCATCGCGTTTGAGCGCCGATTCGACGAGATCGCCCGCCTGCGCGGCAACGCACGTCGCTGCGCCGAGCGCGCCGCCTTCCCACCAGGTCATGCCTAAATACGGCACGAGCGTCAACGCCGCGCCCACGGCGGTTACGACGATCAACGCGCCCAGCGATCCCTCCACGGTTTTCTTCGGCGAGATGCGCGTGAGCAGATGTTTGCCGATGAGCGAACCGACGGCCATCGCGCTGATATCCGTCATGGCGATAAGCACGACGACGAAAACCGTCCAGTACGCGCCGTGCCCCGGCACCTCGCGGATGAATACGAAATACGTGAGCAGTTTACCGATGTACAGCACGGCGAGCAGCGTATACGCCGTGCGTGCGAAATAGCCGCGCTCTTCGCCGTACATGCCCAGCCAGAACGTGGCCAGAACGATAAACGCCAGCAGCACGCCTTCCCAGCGCGACATGCCGTGAAAGATCGCGAGAAACACGTACGCGAGCACGCCGATGATCGCGACTTGGAACTCGAGGGGCTGCCCTTTGATATCGCACAGACGCGAGAGCTCGTACAACATCAGCGAGCCGAGCACGACGAGGAGGGCGTAGAATGCGGGCGCCCAGGCGATGCACGCCAAGCCGAAGATCGCCAGTGCGAGCCCGACGAGCACGCGCCGGCTCATACTGCTTTCGGCGCGCGCCGCAGCGGCGGGTGCGCTTATGCGCCCCCGAAACGCCGTTGCCGCTTTTGAAACTCTATCAGCGCCCGTACGAATTCGTCCTTGCCGAAGTCTGGCCAATACACGTCCGTCATCACGAGTTCCGTGTAGGCCACTTGGTAAAGTAAGAAGTTAGACAAGCGGTGTTCTCCGCCTGGGCGGATGAGAATATCGGGGTCCGGCATCTCCGCCGTGTACAGGTACGAGGCGATCACCCGATCGTCTATGGCGTCAGGCGCCAGCCGCCCTTCGGCAACATCCTGCGCGATCGTACGGACCGCGCGCTCGAGTTCCAGGCGCGCGCTGTAGTTTACCGCCAGATTGAGAAGCAGACCGGTGTTGCCCGCGGTGCGCTCCATGAGGCCTTCGAGCGCCTCGCGCGAGGCTTGCGGCAGCGCCCGGTACGCGCCGATCACATTGACGCGCACGTTGTTGCGGCACAACTCCGTCAGTTCGTTGCGCGCGAAGTACACGCATAGATCGAGCAGCAGCGAAATCTCCGTGGAATCGCGCCGCCAGTTCTCGGTCGAGAACCCGTAGACGGTCAGAATCGGGATGTGCAAATCGCTCGCTGCACGCGTGATCTCGCGCAACGTCACCATTCCCCGCCGGTGGCCTTCGATGCCCGGCAGCCCGCGCTGTTTGGCCCACCGCCGGTTGCCGTCCATGATAATGGCCACGTGCTTGGGAAGCCGTGTTGATTCGAGCTGCCCGGCTAAGGCCGGAAGAACGCCAGAAATTGTCATAGCCGATCGTACGCTTCGTACCCGCAAACCAGCTCGACACCCCGCTGGTCCGGCTTCACCCGCAGCACCCGAAGCGCGCCGCGCCCGGCGAAGTGCCCGACCGGCGCCAAAACGCGCAGCGAAATCGCCTTTCCGGACAGTGCGCGCCGCGCTTCGGATTCGAGCATCAGCACCAGATCTTCAAAATGCACAGGCGTACTAGACTTCGATGATCTCTTTTTCTTTGGCCACGACCAGCTGATCGATGTCCTTGATGAACTTGTCGGTCAACTTCTGCAGCTGGTCCTGAAGGCGCTTGCTGTCGTCTTCCGTGATCTTGTGATCCTTGAGCTGCGTTTTGAGATCGTCGTGGGCCTTGTGTCGCACGTTGCGCACGGCGATCTTGCCGTCTTCGGCTTTCTTTTTTACGACTTTCACGAGGTCTTTACGGCGCTCTTCGTTGAGCGGCGGAATAACGAGCCGGATCGCATTGCCGTCCACGTTGGGCGTCAGACCCAGATCGCTTTTCTCGATCGCCTTACGGATATCACCGACGGTGTTGCGGTCGAACGCGGTGATGACGAGCGAACGTGCATCCGGAACGCTGACGCTTGCAACTTGCTTGAGCGGCACGGCCGCACCGTATGCTTCCACGTGGAGACGGTCGAGCAATGCGGGCGTCGCGCGTCCTGTGCGAATCGATGCGAATTCGCCGCGCGTAGATTCCACGCACTTTTGCATTTTTGCTTCGGCGTCTTTCAAATCAGCCATGGAACTCTCTCCAGTGTCATCCTGAGCCTGTCGAAGGGTTAAACGGGATTCAGTGAACTGATTTTGCCGACCAGGGTGCCGATGGACTCACCCCACACGACCCGGCGGATGTTGCCCGGAGCGCCCATATCGAAGACGATGATCGGCAGATTGTTGTCCATGCACAGCGTGAGCGCCGTGTTGTCCATCACTTCCAAGCCGCGCTGCAGCACTTCGAGATACGCGAGCTGCTCGAAGCGCGTCGCCTCGGGATGCTTTTTCGGATCCGCGCTATAGATGCCGTCGACTTTGGTTGCCTTGAGAATGGCTTCGGCACCGACTTCGACGGCGCGAAGCGCAGCAGTCGTGTCGGTCGTAAAGTACGGATTGCCGGTGCCCGCCGCGAAAATAACGACGCGGCCCTTTTCCAGATGACGGATCGCGCGGCGCCGGATGTACGGTTCCGCGATCTGGTGCATCGCGATGGCGGTTTGCACGCGCGACGCCACGCCGATGCGCTCGAGCGCATCTTGCAATGCCAGCGCGTTGATGACGGTCGCGAGCATGCCCATGTAGTCGGCGGTCGCGCGATCCATGCCGGCTTCTTCATGCACTTTGCCGCGCCAAATGTTGCCGCCGCCCACGACGACCGCTACCGAAACACCGTCGCGATGAACCTCGGCAATCTGCCGGGCCATGTCTTCGGTCGTATGAACGTCGACGCCCGTTTCCGTTCCGGAGAACGCTTCTCCGGAGATCTTCAGCAGGACGCGGCGGTATTTCGGTGCTGACGCTTGCAAGTTACTGGCTTTCTCCCAGCGCGAACTTGGCGAAGCGGCGGACTTTGATCTTCTCGCCGAGCACGCCGACGACGCTGTTGATAAGGTCGGCGATCGTGACGGAGTCGTCTTTGACGAACGGCTGGTCGAGCAGGCAATGCTCCTCATACCACTTGTTCAGTTTGCCTTCGACGATCTTTTGCGCTACCTCGGGCGGTTTGCCGGCCGGCACGCCCGTTTGCAGTTCCGTGCGCACGTTCTCGACGACCTCGGCAGGGACGCTCTCGCGATCGATGTACTGCGGCGACATCGCGGCGATGTGCATCGCGATGTCGCGCGTAAGCTCGCCGAACTTCGGATTGCGCGCGACGAAATCCGTTTCGCTATTGACCTCGACCAGCACGCCGATCTTACCGCCGGCATGAATGTAGCTGGCAACCAAGCCCTCGTTCGCGACGCGTTCGGCCTTCTTTTGCGCCTGCGCCGCGCCGCGCTTGAGCAGCTCCTCTTTGGCTTTATCCAGGTCGCCGCCGGCGTCGACGAGGGCCTTTTTGCAGTCCATCATCGGCGCGTCGGTGAGCTCGCGCAATTTCTTGATTTCGTCGGCTTTGGGTTGGTAGGCCACGGTAGACACGTTATTCTCCAGTATCTTCTTTAAAGTTATGGTTCGATGGTTATGAAGAAGGGGCTCGCGCCCCCTCTCGTTCGCTACACTCCGGCCTCGGCCTCGGCCATGGTCGTTATCTCTTCTTCGGGCTCCGCGTAGGTTTCGACGGGCGCCTCCGCATAGGCGGCGACGTCGCCGGCGCTTTCGGTTTCGGTGCGGCCTTCGATGATCGCGTCGGCGATCTTCGAGACCATCAGTTTGACCGCGCGGATGGCGTCGTCGTTGCCCGGGATCGGATAATCGATCTCGTCCGGATCGCAGTTGGTGTCGATGACGGCGATGATCGGAATCTTCAGTTTGCGCGCCTCGTTGACCGCAATCTGCTCTTTCTTCGGGTCGACGATGAAAATCGCGTCCGGCAGCCGGTGCATGTCTTTGATGCCGCCCAGGAAGCGTTCCAGCTTGCCCATCTCGTCCGAAAGCTTCGCGACCTCTTTCTTGGGAAGACGGTCGAAGTCGCCTTGCTGCTTCATGTTCTCGAGCTCGCGAAGACGGGCGATGCGCTTCTGAATGGTCGAGAAGTTCGTCAGGGTGCCGCCGAGCCAGCGCTGGTTCACGAAGTAGGTGCCGGCGCGCTCCGCCTCTTCCTTAACTACGTCCTGCGCCTGTTTCTTGGTGCCGACGAAGAGAATGACTTTCCCCTCGCGCGACATCTGCTTGACCGCCTCGTAGGTCTCGCGGAGTTTTTGCACCGTCAACGCGAGATCGATGATGTAGATGCCGTTACGCTCTTGGAAGATGTACGGCTTCATCTTCGGGTTCCAGCGGCGTGTCTGGTGGCCGAAGTGGACGCCCGCTTCGAGCAGGGCGCGCATAGAAATGACTGACAAGTCCGGTTCCTTTCTGAACCCCGGCCGGCCGCCGTCCTGGCACCGGTCTGGTGGGGCCATAAACACCCCTCCTCCATGAGGGGCGAGATGGTGACAACCGACAGAGTATAGCACGGGCCCCGGCGCCTTGTCATCGTGAGGTATCGAGGCCTGAGCCGAGGCGTGCCGTCGCCTGCCCGCTCTCCCTGCGGCTACTGCCTTGGCGGGGTTCGTCCGAAACCCATAGAGATGCGTCTTCTCGTGACCGGCGGGCTCGGGTTCATCGGCTCGACCTTCATCCGCGTGCTTCTGCGCGAGCGGCCCGACGCCCACGTCGTCAACTTGGACGCCATGACGTACGCCGGTAACCCCGCGAACTGCGCGGACCTCGAGGGCGACCGCCGCTACCGTTTCGTCAAGGGCGACATCTGCGATGCTGCACTCGTAGACGAGGCCGTGGCCGACGGTGTCGATGCAATCGTCAATTTCGCGGCGGAGACGCACGTCGACCGCTCGATTCTCGAACCGGAAGCCTTTCTGCGCACCGACATTCTCGGTACGCACGTACTGCTGGAAGCCGTGCGAAAACATCACATCGCGCGCTATCTGCAAGTCTCGACCGACGAAGTCTATGGCGACGTCTCGCACGGCGAGTCGCGCGAGGACGATGCGCTCAAACCTCGGAGTCCGTACAGCGCGAGCAAAGCGGGCGGCGATCTTCAGGTTCTCGCGTATTGGGCGACGTTCAAAACGCCGGTCCTCATCACGCGCGGTTCGAACACCTACGGCCCGCGCCAGTATCCCGAAAAGCTGATTCCGCTGTTCGTCACGAACCTCATCGACGACCAACGCGTGCCGGTATACGGCGACGGCTTGCAGATCCGTGATTGGCTGCACGCGGACGACCACGCGCGCGGCATTCTGCACGTTCTGGAACGCGGCGAACCGGGCAACGTCTACAACATCGGCGGCGGCAACCCGCGCACGAATGTAGAAATCACCCGGATGCTCGTCGAAGGCTGCGGACGTTCGATGGACACGCACGTGCGCCACGTCGCGGATCGCGAAGGACACGATCGCCGTTACGCTATAGATTGCGCAAAGGCACGCGCCCTCGGGTGGGCGCCGCAGGTGCCGTTCGAACAAGGCTTGCGCCAAACCATTGCGTGGTACTGCGAAAACGAAGCGTGGTGGCGGCCGCTCAAGAACGGCGACTTTCTGGCGTATTACAAACGCCAGTACGCTCACAGGTAGGAGCAACGTGAAAGGCATCATTCTCGCAGGCGGCCTCGGCTCGCGCCTTCGTCCCTTGACCAAAGTGACGAACAAACATTTGCTGCCGATTTACGACAAGCCGATGATCTACTATCCCATCGAAACGCTCGTGCGCGCCGGAATCAAAGACATCATGATCGTCACCGGGGGCAACTCGGCCGGCGATTTTCTGCGATTGCTGGGCAACGGACGCGACTTCGGCCTCAAAGACATCTTCTACACGTATCAAGAGGGCGAAGGCGGCATCGCGGACGCACTCAAACTCTGCGAGCATTTCGCCGAGGGCAACCGCGTCGTCGTCATACTCGGCGACAACATCGTTCAAGATGATATCTCGCCGTACGTGCGCCAGTTCGAAGAGCAAGATTCGGGCGCGCGCATTCTCCTCAAGGAGGTCGACGATCCCGAGCGGTTCGGCTGCCCGGAACTTGACGGCGATCGTATCGTGCGGATCGAAGAGAAACCCGCACGGCCGAAGAGTCAATACGCCGTGACCGGCATGTATATGTACGACCGCCGGGTATTCGATTTTTGCAAACGGCTCAAGCCCTCTGCTCGCGGCGAGTTAGAGATCACGGACGTGAACAACGCCTACATTCGCGAGGGTGACTTGCACTACGACGTCCTCGACGGCTGGTGGACCGACGCGGGGACGTTCGAGAGTTTGTACAAGGCAAATCAGCTCGTTGCATCGGACAAATCTTTAGGAGCCGCGGTTCTGTAGAAATTGCGAATACCACTCCGCTACGCGCTCGAGCACATCGTACCGTGGCACGCCAAACTCCCGCGTAACGCGCGTCACGTCGATCGGCGCGAGCGCAATCGCCGGCGCGTCTTTGGCGACATCGATCCGAGCTCCGCTCACCTCGTGAATCTTCTCGAGCAGCTCGGCGTGTGTCGTGTTCCGTCCAACCGCGACGTTGTAGATCCGCTCGGTGCCGGAAAGCGCAATGAGCGCCAAATACGTCACGGCATCTTCGATGCAAATATAATCTTTTGATGAGTCCCGGCTGGTGCGAACTCGTACGATTCCAGTCAAAGCCTCTTGCCGCATGACATCGCTAAAGAACAGATTGGAACGCACGTCCGGTCCTGCAACGTTCGATAAGCGCGCAACGCGCACATCGGCCTTACCCGAATTCAAGCACAGCGTTTCACCGGCGATCTTCGAGACGGCGTAAACATCGGTTGACGCATACGGGCGTACGGTGACGCCGCTCTCCTCTGCGGTTGCGCCGGCTCGCTCATATACCTTTGTGGACGACAAGTACAAAAAGCTTTGAAACGTGCGCTGCAGCCACTGCGCAAGCGAATTCACGTGCAAGCGATACGCATCGAACGGTCGGTCTTCCGAGCCGCTGGCAACGCCGGAGCAATAGATGACGTGGCCGAGACTCTCATCAGACGGCGCGTCATGCGAGACACCACGTACATCCGCTCCTTGCGCCAGGAGCGCCATTGAGAGTCTGGAACCAATGAAACCACGTGCGCCCACGATAGTGAATCTGACGCCGTTCAAGGAAACGCCGAATATGTCCGCAGATCTCTCCAATCTCACGATAAATCTGAAGTTTCCCCTTCCCGACGGACGCACCTTGGTCGCCGGCCCGCTGACGTACAATCAGGATGGCCTTGCAACAACGCACAATGCCGACTTCATCGGCGAACCCGATTTCGCGCACGCATACCGCTTGGGAATGGAAAGCGGCCATCCGTACGGGCCGGATCTCCACGTCGAATGGCGTGTCTATTTGCCGTGCTGGGCTGCCTACAACGCACGCCATCTCGATGGAGACTTCGTCGAGTGCGGCGTCGCGAGCGGCATGGTATCTCGCGCAGTCACCGATTACATCGGCTTTGAAAACTATCCGCAAAAAACGCTTTGGCTGCTAGACACGTACGACGGGTATCCTACAACGCAGTTGACGTCCGCCGAAAAGGCAGCGGGATTAGTGCAGACGTACGGCGCCATGTACACGGACACGTACGAACTGGTCAAGAGTCACTTCGCCAAGTACGGAGATAACGTGAAGGTCATAAAAGGTATGATCCCGCAAACGCTGCCGCAAGTGACGTGCGAAAAAATCGCTTATCTCATGCTGGATCTGAACGCCGCCGAGCCGGAACTGGCGTCGATTGAATTCTTCTGGGATAGACTGGTGCCGGGAGCATTCGTCGTGATGGACGATTACGGCTGGCGCCCTCATGTGAACCAAAAAATCGCGCTCGATGCATTCGCGAAGCGCAAAGGCGTCAAGATATTCTCGGTTCCTTCGGGTCAGGGTCTATTGATCAAACCGCCCAGATGAGCCAGCGTCTTGGCATTGCGATCTTTTTCCGATAGGATCGGCTCTTCGCATAGCGGCCAAGGAATGCCGACGAGGGGATCGTTCCAGAGCAGCTGGCCTTCATGCGCGGGATCGTAAGCTGCGCTTTGTTTGTACGAAAATAAGACATCGCCGGTAATGGTGAGGAAGCCGTGGGCGAATCCCTTCGGCACAAACAGCTGCTTGTGGTTCTCTGCCGACAACTCGAAGGCTTCCCAATTGCCGAACGTCGGCGATCCCGCTCGAACGTCCACGACGACGTCAAAAACGGCACCGTGAAGCACCTGGACGAACTTCGCTAGGCGCATGTCGTAGTGCAGACCACGCAAGACGTTCTTCGACGAATAAGAGATGTTGTCTTCGACGAATTGTTCCGTTATGCCGAATACCGCGTATTCCGACGCCGAAAACGCCCGTTGAAAGTACCCGCGCGAATCAGGATGCACGGCGGCCGTGAAAAGTTTCACTTCGGGGAATTTCGTCTGCAAGATCTGTATGGACACGGCTCAATCTTTCCAGATTTTCCAGGGGGCGTCTCCTGATGACCACAATTGTTCGAGTACGCGCTTCTCCCGCAGCGTATCCATCGGTTGCCAAAAATCATCCAAGCAGAACGCGCGCAGTTCGCCGTCGGAAACGAGCGCTTCCAACGGTTCTCGCTCCATGATCGTGGCGTCGCCATCCAAGTAGCGAAAGATCGACGGTTCAAAAACGAAGAAGCCGCCGTTGATCCACCCTTGGTTCACCTGTGGTTTCTCGACGAATGCATCCACGGCGCCTCTCTCGGTTAGACTGAGACTGCCGAAACGCGAAGGCGGACGCACCGCTGTGAGCGTCGCGGTTTTCCCATGCGCTTGGTGGAACTCAAGCAACGCCTTAATGTCGAGACGAGCCACGCCGTCGCCATAGGTAACCATGAAGCGCTCGTTTTGCAACATCGGCTGAAGGCGCAGGAGCCGTCCACCGGTCATTGTGGCGTCTCCAGTGTCGACCAGGTGAACGTTCCACGACGGCACCCGCATGGACGAATACGTTACTCCGCCCGTTCCGAGATCCACCGTCACGTTCGACTGACGAGCTCGAAAATTGAGAAAATAGTCCTTGACCACTTCGCCTTTATAGCCGAGCGCGACCACAAATTCGTTGAATCCGGCGGCAGCGTAAATCTGCATGATGTGCCAAATGATTGGATAGCCGCCGATTTCGACCATGGGCTTGGGGCGGTTCTCGGTTTCCTCCGCAAGGCGCGTCCCCAAGCCGCCCGCCAGAATAACGACCTTCATCGCTTTGAGGTGTCCACGTCGTCAACACATCGCAAGTAGCCACCTGGAGCATCGGTGATAAGAAGCTTGTCGCTAATCTCGCGGTCGATTTCGAAGCGGGAGTTTTCCTTGAGGAATTCCGCGAGCGCAGATTGCGGATTACGGACCTGGTCCCAGGGCCGTTTCAAATCCACGTGTTCGTCCACCAGTGCGACCGACGTGCCGAAGACGACTAGCGGTCCGCCTGGCCGAACCATGGCGGAATACTGGCGGAGTTCTTCGAGCACGTGCTCGTGCGTATGATTTGAATCCAAAACGACCATTACTCGTTCGTGCCTCTGCGCCATATCGCGCACTCGACCCACAACCTGCGGATCGACCGAGGAGCCTTCGATGACCGTGATGCGCCTCTTCAGCGGATGCGCTTCCAGCGCGCGACGGTTATGCTCGCGGAATTCAACTTCGATTCCGATGACGTCCCCGGTTCCGCCGATGAGCTCCAATATCGACGCGTACAGGATCAGCGCACCGCCGTGGGCCACGCCAGTTTCGATCACGAGGGTAGGCCGGTAACTCCACAGCAGTTCCTGAAGTGCGAGGACGTCCTGCGGATATTGAATGACCGGACGGCCAAGCCACGTGAAATTTCGGTAATAGCCGTACTCGAAGGTCTTGTCCATGAACGTCCGAACGGCTTGCATGAATTCCGGATCACGCTGCATGGCCGCCACCGACTGCGCGACTTGCGCGTTCTCGCTGGCACTTCCCATCATGAATTCCTTTCTGCCGCCCCGGCCAGAACCGTGATGGCGGCGGCCGTATCCAGCGGCGTGGCGGGGTCTCGCGCGACTAGTTGGTGCAGATTTCTCAAGTATATTTCGCGCCGGCGGGCTATCTCCGATCCGGCGTCCACGCTGTAGCGTCCAAAAAGCGAGGCGGTTATCGCCGGTAGAGCAGCCCAATTCGCGTTCAGCGAATGACCCGTAAAGTTTGGACGGCTGCGCACGTCGACCGTTTTCGACGCCACGATCGCCGCCGGAAACGCATTCGAGAGGCGCAGTAAAAATTCGAAGTCCTCCAGTACCTGCAAATCTGAAAACAATCCGGAGCGCGATAGGCAGGCGCGTCTGTGCGCGACACAGTTCAATGGGACGGCATTGGCTGTGTGGATCGGCCAGGACGTACGCTCGAGCGCGTATACCTGTTCGTCCCGGCTGAGAACGGCACGCGTTCCGTCCGGCTCCATCCGCTCAATAGTCGATATCGCCTGCGCCACCCCGACGTCCGTTTTCGTTTGGGCCATCGCTTTGACCAGTGTGTCTAGGTGCTCGGGCTGCCAGAGGTTGCCCTCGTCGAGATACGCGATGATGTCGCCGCGAGCCAATCGTATGGCATCGTTTCGCGCGGCTGCAGCACCGCTACGGAGCATGCGCCGAGCATAACGAAAGCGCTCGGCGCCGGCTAGGCTGCGCAAAAAAGACTCAATGCTCGCGCCACCGTCTTGGACGATGACCGCTTCCCAGTTTTCATACGACTGCGCGGCGATACTCGTCAGCGCATCACGGAGCGCGAGAACGTCCCCGGAACAAGGGACGATGACTGACACGAGCGGTGCAGGCGGTCGGAGCGTCTGCGTATGCCTCATACGTTCGAGGATCTCCTGGATGCGCGGTTCCAGGTGCGCAGTGGTGCGATCGAAAACTTCCCGGTGCGCTCTCAAATTCGTGATTTTGGCCTGCAACATGGAGACGATGTCGCCTTCACGGCCGGCATAGAATTTGGCGTGTTCCTCGTTGATGTACTTATCGAGAATCCAAACGTGTTCGCGCAATTGCGCACCCGTTTCCACATAGGCGTCCCCACTCCGGTTGCTTGCGTGCCTGCGCATCGCAACGGCCGGCTCGTTGAGAAAGCCGAACCGCTTGCCCGCCGCAATCCAGCGCAGGCAGATCTCGTAGTCGGCGGCCACGGGTATCTCGGTCGCAAAGCCGCCATATTGCTCGTACAGGTTCCGGTTAACCAGAATCGACGGCAGATACATGTAATTGTCATACTGGAGGAGATCGGCGAATTCATTGCGGTCGGCATACGACTCGACATTGGGGATTCCGTAGGCTGTGCTGCGTTCGAGCACCGCGCCTGACGCATCGATGATGTAGTATGGCGTATACATCAGGTCAGTCTGCGGATTGCTACGGTAGTATTCTATCGAACGGCGCAAGTGCCCCGGGAAGAACAAATCGTCCGCAGAGAGCAGCACGATGTACGTTCCACTTGCCTGCTCAAGGCCGCGGTTGTAATTGCCTATCAACCCCAAATTGCTCTCGTTGAATATCGCCCGAACGCGCGCGTCGGCGGTGTACCGCTCGATGATTTCACGCGAATTATCGGTCGAGCAATTGTCCAGGATGAGAACTTCGTGATTGGGGTAATCCTGCTCGAGCGCGCTCTCAATCGCAGCCGGCAAAAAGCGCGCGTAATTATATGACGTGATGATCGTCGTTACGAGTGGAAACGGCTCATCCCACGCGTGTAAAGTCATCGATTTGCCTCAAAGAAAAATCACGTACGTCGGCGCCGTTCAATTCCGCGCGATACCATGCAATAGTCGCTTCGACGGCGGCATCGATTTCGTAACGGGGCTTCCAACCCAGAATCGTTCGCGCTTTACCGGCATCGAGCCCCAGCCAGGGATTCTCCGTGAATGTAGCCGCATCGGTGGATGGGGCCCAACCAGGTGCGCCCGGCCACTTCGATTGAAAAATCTCTACAAGACGGGCGACCGGAACCGAGTCCGCTATCGGCGGTCCGAAGTTCCAGGCGTCTGCTACGCGCGCATCCCCCTCCAAGGCACGCTCGCCAAGCACGAGATATCCGTTGAGCGCATCGAGCACATGTTGCCATGGCCGCACGGCGCCGGGATTTCGTACGACTACCGGATGTGCGGCCGTCCATGCACGGACGATGTCAGGAGCGATGCGGTGTTCGGCGCGATCTCCGCCGCCTAATATATTTCCCGCTCGTGCAGTAGCGAGCACCACGCCACGGCGCGCCAAGAACGACTCACGATAGGCGAGCGCAACCATTTCGGCGCACGCTTTGCTGGCGCTATAGGGATCGCGGCCGCCAAGCGGGTCGGTCTCCACCGACGATTCGCCGGGCAACGTTTCTCGGTAGACTTTGTCCGTCGTAACGACGACGATCGCACGCACGGTTCGAGAGCGGCGCGCAGCCTCCAGGATATTCACCGTTCCCATTACGTTCGTCTCGAAGGTTTCGCGAGCGTGCGAATACCCGCGTGCAACGAGCGGCTGGGCCGCAAGATGCATGATGAGCTCCGGGCCAAAACGATCTACCGCGGAATCGACCGTTTCAGCGTCGCGCACGTCGCCAATAATCGATTCCATATCACGTTGCAGATGCACCAAATCAAACAGCGACCGCTCGAGGTCCGGAGCCAGCGCGTACCCGCGCACGGTTGCCCCGAGGTGCAGCAACCAAAGTGAAAGCCACGAACCTTTAAAGCCCGTGTGACCGGTAACGAAAATGCGGCGACTCCGCAAATTCGGAGTCATTGCGCCAGAACTGCCGCTCCGCGCCGTGCCAGGCGCCGTTCGCGTCTCGGGTTAAACGCGAGAACGCGATAATACGCGGCTTCTGTCAGCTCCGCCGACCGGTCCCATGAATAATTCCGGCGGACCCGCTCCGCCAGCGCCGTGCGCCGCGGTGCGCGCTCTTCGTGCGTGTCCCACGCCCTGCGCACGGCGTGCGCAATCGATCGAGTACTCCCCGGGTCGCAGTATTCGGCATCGTCCGTAAAATATTCATGTTCGTAACTGTTGCGCGTGAGCACCATGGATGCTTCGCTGATGGCCGCGTTCAGAGCCGTCAGACTGACAACCTCGTCCCAACTGGGTATCGCAACGACGCGCGCCGCCGCGAATGCACCCGCGAGATCTTCTTCGGGAAGATGAGCGATGTAGGCAGCGCGTGCGGGACGATGCAGCCGCAGAATCTTTCCGAACGTCGGATCGTAGTTGTTGCCGATGAACAGCAACGGCAGTGACAATTCGCGAGTCGCCTCGAAAAACGCAAGCTGGTTCTTTCGCGACTCGTAGCGCCCGGCGAGCAACACGAAGTCTTGCAGCCCGAAGCGGTGCACGAAGCGGTCCCTGGCATGCGTGCCGTAGGTTCGCGGGTTCGCGCACGAGGGAGCAATCGCATACGGGATGTCGCAAGAGAGGTACCGGTAGAGCCGGTTCATTTCGCTGTGCGCATTGGCGATGAAAAAATCGACGTACTCCAACGTCGCCTTTTGCATGTCCGTGTAACCTTCTATCATCTCCGCGCGCGCCGGCGGTGGCGTATAGCGGCCGACGCTAATCGTTCGCGCTTCTATGCGTTCGAGCTTCTCGCGCAGATCGTCCGGGCCTTGCGACACGGCAAAGACAGACGTAGAGACGTTCATTCCCCATGCGGCTTCGTCGCAATGATCCGTGAAAATCGGCATCATCACCACCGCACCATCGAATGCGGCCAGGGACTGCGCTTGGGGCAACGTTTCGGGCGGCACGGTAATGTTCGTCAGGTGCACGATGTCAAAACCGCTCGCGTCAAGCGATGGCATCATCGATATCTCGACGAAGTGTCCGCGTCTGCGAAGCGCGCCGGCGGTTTCCCTAACCTGCACCACGTCTCCGCCGAAAATCGACTGAGCTGTCGGACGCAACGCAAACAGCACACGCAACGGCCGCGGCGAGACCGCAATCGACGCGTCCGAACCATTCTGCGCCTGCGGCACGGCGAACGGACGCGCGGCTATCTGCGCACGAAAGACACCGAGGTACTCGTCCAGGGCCCCCAAACCGTCGCAGCCGGGACGCGACATCTTGATGACGTCGGCGCCGGCCGCGCGCAATTCATCTGCCGCATCCGCCCCCACTCGCGAGACGATTGCTACGCCTCCGGGAAGCAGAGAAGCATTCATTTCATCCAGGGCCGACGAAAGGTCAGTATCGCTTACGTCAAGCCACACGGCAACTTCCGCACCGCCCTGTGCAGCCTTCAGCTTCGGACGCAACCGTTTCATGATCCGCGTCAGCGCCCGCTCGGGTAGGGAAACCGACGCCGCGACATCGGCGAGGAGGCGCGCACCATAGCCGAACCCCGGGTTGAAGTCGATAGCCGTGCGTCCAAAAACGAACGGCGTTACGCTCGCGTATCGTTCGGCCTCAGTGAACAGCGACGCGTATGGGGACAGGCCTGGAAACGGGCGATCCGCAACGTCCGCTGCAGACAAAATCTCCGAGCGCAGGTTTTCGTCGGTGCTGAAAACGTCAGCCTCTAAGTTGGCGTCCTGTGACTTACCGCCGACCCATTGCGTCACCGTGCGGGCGAGCCACCGGCGAACCGATTCGTGCATCGCGCTGTGCTGTTCGTGCAGAATAGCGTTCCCGCCGCTGTCGATAAAAATGAATCCAACGGGGAAGATAGCGCTTCCGTCAACCAGGACCGCGTCGACGTAGCGGCGCCGAAAGTTGGCGATTTCGACATGTTCAAGTTTGAGCGAGAAGAGCTGCGCTCGATGTACCGAGGGTACCCGAAAGCAATACGCCCGAAGATCGCGGTGGAAGCGCTCGCTCACGGTGTGAGCATGCCCTCGGTAAGCGTCCTTCGGATGCCGTCCTCAAGAGCAGTAGAAGGCTCCCAACCCAGAGCGCGCATACCGGTAATATCGGCAACGAAGTCGCCGGTCTCGACCCGCTGCGCGTCAGCCGGCCAAGGCACGTAAACGACCTGACCTCTGCCCACCACGCGCACGATGGTCTCGGTCGCGTTGCGGAGTGTAACGCCGATTCCCGAGCCGACGTTTACGGTGATGTTCGCCTGGCAGGCAGCTAACAGAGCGAGCGCCTTCACGGCATCGTCGACGAACACGTAATCGCGCAGCTGTTTGCCGTCCCCATAGAGGGTTATGTCTCCACCGCTTGCGGCGATCGCGATAAGGCGGTTGAAAACGTTGTACTCCGTAGACGCGCCGCCCACCGACGGTCCGTACGGATTGGTCAGGCGCCCGACGGCGTATGAGATCCCATGCAAGCGCGAATACAACTCCAAATACAACTCGCACGCGAGCTTGTTGACGCCATATGGCGAGAGCGGATGCATCGGATCGCTCTCTGCGGCCGGCAAAACGGCGGGCCGCCCATACTCCAAACGCGATCCCGGAAACACCACTCGAATGGGCCGGTCTGCTTTGCGGGCCGCCTCCAACAGGGTGACCAGGCCGCCGACGTTGGCGTTCAGATCGTAAACCGGATCGCACACACTCGATGCTGCACCGGAATGCCCGGCAAGATGAATGATCACGTCGATGCCGGCGACCGCGCGTTCGATCTGGCTTGCAACCGATACGTCACCGATCACCGTTTCCACACCGCGCAAGACGGGATGCAAAGGAGTGGCGGCACCGCGTGCCATCGCGACCAAGCGGCGCGTCCGGCCCGCAAGGTAACGGACCACACGGCTACCGAGAAAACCGGAAGCGCCGGTGACTAATACCGATGCGTTTCGGAGATCGCTCACTCGTCGGAGAATAGCACGCACGGGAAGCTAACCCTGCGACAAGCACAAAGACTTTGCCGATGCCCGCCTAACCTACCAATCTAATGTCCAAGTACTACCGGTACTTCGGCCTTGAGCGGGATCCGTTCTTAGACACGGCGGATCCCTATTTCTATTGCGAACTCGGCGCGCTTCGTAAGGCCAAAGATCGGCTGGCTGCTTGCGTCGACGAATCGCGCGGTCTCACCGTCGTTCTCGGCGAGCCGGGCACCGGTAAGACGAGCCTTTCGGGAGCACTCGAACAAGAGCTGCTTCAAGACGACCGGATCCTCATGGGCAAAATTCTGGACCCGACCTTTGCAACGGAGGTCGAGTTCCTCATTGCCGTGGGCCGTGTTTTCGGGCTCTCGCTGCCGCCGCGCTCGAGCGCGGCACTGAAAAATGCGCTCAAGAACTTCTTCTTCGAAACGGCCGTCCTGGAGAATCGCACGCTCGTCCTCATCGTTGACGAAGCGCAAAACCTCAGTGACGAAAACTTGGAAGCGTTGCGCCTGTTGCTCAACTACCATGTGCCGCAGAAAAAACTGCTGAACATGCTGCTGTTCGGCCAAAGCGAACTCGAGCGCCGGCTGAACGTCCGCAGCAACCTCATAGACCGCGTCGATTCTTGGGTCCGTTTGCAGCCGCTGGACGAGGCGATGGCCGGGGCGATTTTGGACTACCGTCTGTCGCGCGCCGGGCTGGCGCCCGGACAGCAGATCTTCGCGCCCGAGGCGCGGGCACTTTTGACGACGGCCGCCGCGGGTCTTCCGCGGCGTCTCACCATGCTGGCACATCTCTCGATGGAAGAGGCCGCGGACCGCGCGAGCACGCTCGTCCGGGAAGACCACGTCCGCGCCGCGATGACCGCTCGGGGCATTCCGGAACCGTCCATGCCCGCGGGGACGCTTCTCGAGCAACAGCGTCTCAACGGCAACCATAGCGGCTTCCTGGAGCGTTTGTTCGCCCGCTTCCGCTTTGCAAAATGAGCGCGCCGCGCCCGCGAGAGCCCGACTTCGAGGAAAGCGCCGATATGCGGCTGGTCGACCTCCAGCGAGCGTCATTAGGCGTTGCTCCGCCCGCCCGCGGCACGTGGGAATCGCACGGAGCTACGGAAGGCACCGCATCACCGGCGCAGGCTCCCGAGCAGCATCTTGAAAGCGCCGTGGTCGCCGTCGAACTGACGGCCACGCCGAGCGGCGAGGTCATCCCGGGAGCAATCGTCACGCTGGCCCTGAGTGTTGCAAACGAAGGCGCCGCGGACGCGCGAAACGTCCGTGTCGGGGCGCCTCTGCCCGGCGCAGCCACCTACCGCAACGGCTCGTTCGTCCGCGATGGGCGTCCGCTGCTCGACGACGCAGCCGATGAGTTTTTCGGCTTGGGGACCCTGGTCGGCGCGATTCCCGCGAAATCGCGCGTCACGTTCGTTTGGAAGATTGGCGTGCGCCTTGGGAATAAGCCGCTCGTGATTGCTCCCATGGTCAGCGCGGACGACACAGCCGTCGTCGGCGCGCAGCCCCTCATCATTTCGCGAAAAAGCGAAACGCAGACCGGCTTTGCCGGCGAGGTGCAACGGTACGATCGAGCCCTATACGACGGTCCCCGGCCGGCGGCAGTCACGGAAGAGCTGCCGATCTACGAGCTCGACGAGGAAGAGATCATCGAGCACGAGGCGGCCGACGCCGCGTTGTCGCCCATAGCGGAATACCAGCCGCCCATGGAGCCGCCGCTTCAGCCCGTGCCTCCACCGGATCAACCGGGCGAACCGATGCCGCCTACGACGCAGCCGGAAACCTTTCCCGAGCCCGGTGTTCCGGAGCAAGAACCGTACACTCCGCCGCCGCCCCAGCAGCCTCCGGACGTGGAGCCTGCAGCGGCCCAACCCGCACCGGCCGCCGCCGTTCGCGAAGCCGTCGCGCTCTATGGACGCATCGACCGTCCGTCCGTGGCATACTTCGAGCGCATTTTCAACGGCAGCAAACCGCCGACGCTGCTCAATCACTTCATCTTGGGCGGCGCGTTGGCGTGCACGCGCGGCCCCGGCGACGCCGACGTCGCCGGGCTCAAAGCGCACTTGGACGCGCAGGGCCAACTGCTTCAGCGCATCGTTCTGCACGAAAAAATCGGCAAGAAAGAGCCGATCGCGGAATACGCGGGGACGATGCTCGCCCGCGTGGATCAATTCGCCGCGGCGCCGGTTCGCGAGAGCGTCGCGTCGGACGATCCGAACGTACTCGCCCTCGAGGTCGAACTCGAGCCACCGACGCTGAACGTGCTGCGTAAAATGCAGGAAGACAGCGCGCGTTGGGACTTCACGAAAGCGCGGCAGCTTACGTTAGCGCTGCAAGCCCGCCGGATATCGGCGAACGCCGCCCATGACCGCGTTGAAACAGCGGAGAACGCGTTGCGCGCATATGCACAAACCGCAGCGACGCAGTTGCAACGCTTCTTCGTGCGGATGCGCATCGATCGCACCACCGGCTTGCTCTTCGCGCACGATGAAACGCTGGATGCGGCCGCGCGATCGCTCGTTGCGGCGTTGACCGCGCTGTTTTAACGCTTGAATCTCGTTATCGGAATTCCGAGCGGCGGAAATCCGGCGCAACCATTCGTCGATAGCCTCAAGAATCTCGAGCTGCCCGTTTCCATCACCGGCTTTGGCAATCTCTCGGTCACGGGAAACTTCGTTCCGGCGCAGCGCGAACTGCTCGCGCGCCATGCCCTTCGCGCGAAGGCCGACTATCTGCTGATGATCGACGACGACATCGTCGTGCCGCCCGATGCCATCGCTCAATTTCTTACGGTTTTTGAACGCGACGCTCGCGCGGGTATCGTCGGCGGCCTCTACTACGCGCGCGACGGGGTCCGGCCGATGGCCGTCGCCAATTGGAACGCGTACGATACGACGAGCGCATACACCCCGGCATTTTTGAACGATCCCGTTGCCGTCGCCGGCGTGGGCTTCGGCTGCGTCATGATCGGGTGCAACGTGTTCCGCGCGCTCGACGAACCGTATTTTCCCGCGCAGATCTTTTTGGAGGAATCGCAGCGCCGCGTACGCGTGTGCAACGAGGATTATCTGTTTTGCCGCCGCGCGGCGGAACGTGAATTCACGACGTACTTGCACGCGGGCGTGCGCCTGGGCCACTACGACCGTGGAACCGGTAAGACGTTTCCGCTGGAGTGGGAAAGTGGCGCGGCGACCAATCAACCGCGCATGGGCGTCATGCGCGGCGGCAACTTCATCATGGTGCCGCTGGACGAAAACGTGCCGCGCATCGACGAGCGGCACATCGAAGCGCGTCTCGATTACATCATCGAAGATTAATTAGCGCAGTGAATCCAGAGCCGAAAGACGCGGCGCTCTGCCGTGCTGCAGCGATTTCAGAGCGCTCTTCCAACGCGCGATCAATTGCAAGCGCTGCCCCACGGCGTCGTGATATTGCTGCAAACGAGTCATTTGATTTTCGCGGATGGCACCGACGTAACGTAAACGGCGCATGATGCCTTCGTCGAATTCTGCGTCCCGAAACCCCCGAGCATCGTCCATCGCGTTCGAAAGCGCATGCGTAACGCGGCGCGCGTCGGCGATCGTTTGGTTCAAGTCGTCCCAGTGCCGCATCATCAACGCACGTTCCGCACGGCCGCAGATTGCTTCCATCTCGCGCACCGCTGCCTCGACGGCGCCCAGAAGAAATTCGCGGCTAGCCGACTGCGGCAAAGCCTTGCCCCGTTACCGCTTGCGGCTGCTGGTCCTGCTGCATCGCTTTGAACTGCGAAACCGCCTGCGCCCACATCTCCCGGTAGTCTTTGAAACTCGGGAGCAAACGTTCGACGCGGACCGGATCCTTCTGCATGTTGGCCATCACGAGTTCGTGGTGCCAAAACTCGTACACGCGGAACAAATTGCGCGAAACCTCGCCGCCGATCTCCATATCGAGCGATCCCATGAGCAGCGCGAGGGCCCGCTGCGACCGCAGAAGCGACTTATGAATGCCTTCGATGTCGTCGCGTTGATTGTGCAGCTTCTCGAGCGCCTGCGTCGCGGCAAGTACGAGAATATCGAAGATCTTGACGATGAGATCTTCTTTCGATGCCGTCGCGATGGACGTTTCCAAATATTTCTGGTCTGCGGAACGTTTCACGTCGTCTCCCCTAGCCGCCGGAGCCCTTGAAGAACGATCCGAGTTGCTGCTGGAGCGCTTGATAGCCCGCCAGCGAGGTCTCGGTCTGCACGAACTCGGCACGGAGTTGATCGGCCTGCATGTTCGCGTTGTTGGTGATCTGGCTGATCTGTTCTTGTATCGAGGTAATCTGATCGCTGTTTGCGTTCTCGAAGCCTTGGATAAGCGAAACCGTTGGAATGCTCCCGAGCAGCCCGCTTTGCGTTTGCGTAGGCAAACCGGTCACGCCGGTAAGATACGTGCCCATGCTCTGGATAAGACCCGACGTGCCGCTCAGCAGGTTCTGCACGGCCGTCGCATTGGATGCAAATGCGGCCTGGAACGCGGACACGTCCAGCGCTTGCAGCTGTCCGTCCGTGCCTTGCAGTGTCTTCTGCTGGATTTGGTTCGACTGTGAACCGGCGCCGGTGGTCGTGGACGTTTGCTGCAAGAGCGTAAACGAATCAGTGAGTTTGAGCCCGATTTGCGAGAGCGAGGTGTAGCCGGAGCCGTTATTGTCAGGCATCACCGAGGTGACCATATTGACCAATTGGTCTTTGATCATCTGTACGTCCGCGTTCCCGAACAGAATTCCCGCGCCGATAGGCTGCGCCGGCGGTGCGCCGACACTGGAGCCAACCGCGCTCGTGGGAATGACGGGAGCCGCGGTCGCGGTATTGATTTCGTCTATCGCCGCGTTGTATGCGGAAATGAACGTACCGACGGCGCCGACCAATGAGGACGTGTCTTGCGAGACCGTCACCTGGAACGGCGCCGTGCTGTCGTTGCTAAGCAAGTTCAGCTGAACGCCCGGGATCGCGGTCGTGACCGTATTACTGTTGCTGTAAACGGTCTGCGTTCCGCCGCTCGCCGTTTGCAGCGTTACCGAGGCTTGCTGTCCGACGGCCGTCGCCGCGCCCGCCGCCGGCGTCAAGCCGGTTGCGGTCAGGAAATTACTGGTGTCGGAACCCGAACCAACGACAATACTCTGCGCGCCCGTGGTCTTGGAAGTCAGCGTTATTTGACCCGTCGCGCTGTTGTAGGCGGCGATCACGCCGGCGGCGGACGAATTGATTCGCTGGATTACGGAATGCAAGTTGTCCGTCGCGTTGTCGACCGTAATCTGGACACCGTTGATCGTAAAATAGCCGGACGTTACGGGCGTAACGTAGTTCGCGTCGCTCGCGCCGCCCAAACCATTCTTCGAATTGAATTCCAGCGCCTGATTGATGCCGCCGACGCCTGCGGTCGCCGTTACCGTTCCGGCAGTGGATGTATTGCTGACCTGCGCTTGATCGAGGCGAAGTACTTGCAGGAGATTGCCTTGATCGCTCGCCGATCCGAGTGAAACGGGATGAGCGGAATCGGTGATCTGGACCTGATCCGTGCCGGCGACAAGACCGATATTGAACGTCGCGTCTCCCGCCGCGTGAACGGCGCTGTTAATCGTCGCCAATATCTGGTTGAGCGACTCCGTCGTAACGTCGTATTGGATCTGCACGCCGTCAACGGTGATCGTGCCGTGACTGCTCGTGCCGTTGCTCGGCGTGATGGCAGCGTATGAATCGATGAGCGGAACGGCGGCACCGTTCGCCGTGGTTCCGGGCGCAGTATCCAGCTCGGTGTGAAACGTGTTGGCGGCCGCAACCACCTGCGTCGCCGTCGCAAGCGACGTCTTGGTAACCGTGTAGGTCCCCGGCGTAGCGTTTCCGCCTGCGATCCCCTGCGCCGTAAGCACCGCCGAATCGCTCGAAACGGCGGAAACCGCATCGTAAATGTCCGACTGGGACAGGCCCGTAAGCGCGGACTGAACGGACGCGAGCAGGTTGTTGATCTTGATCAGTTCGGCATTCGCCGCGTTAATGGTCGCGATCTGCTGGTTGAGCTGAACGTTCGGAGCCAGCGTCATCGACGTCAGCTTCTGGATGATCGAGTTGTAGTCGATACCCGATGCGATTCCAGGGAACGAGACCGGAGGCACATTGGTGCCCGGGATGCTCGACAAGTTCGACATTGAGAACTAGGCGCTCCGATCGAGCGTTACGCCGCTCTGTTTGTCGAAAAACTGCGCGATCTGGACCATCACTTCCGGAGGAATCTGCGCGATCTCTTGACCGGTCGTCGGATCGGTGAACACGGTGACGATGATGTTCGGGTCGTGTTCCACGCGGTAACTGACATTCACCGCAACGGGTTTGGGAATGCCTCCGCCCGCGAAGATCTTAGCCACAACGGGAGAAAGCGCGCCCGTATTTTCTACGTGCGGCAAAGCCTGCAAAACCGGCTGCGGCGCCGGTTGACCGCCCTGTGGTAAAGCCACGGGCGGCGTTTGCTGTGGGGTTGCCTCAGCGGCCCCGACAGTCTGTACGTCCATGTTACGCCTCCTGCTCTCTTCTTATTCGGCTCAAAAACGCAGGCATTTTAGGCAGGCGTAGAAGGGCGCTGGGCACAGGCGTAGGCTTGAACCGCCGCGACGAGTGCTGCCCGGGGATCGACGAGCGAACCGGCCCTTCGGGCTGTCCCCGCCACAATGCCGCGCTGCTCCCGGGCATGCATCCACGCGTCTCGCAGGCCGGTCTCGATGGAGTCTTGGGAAGCCGGGTCGACCTCCCACACGGCTTCACTCCCCAGGCGGCTACGCATTTGCGCGTCCGTGGGCGCAACGAGCGCCGCCCCGGATGCCGCCGCGCGCATCAAGCGGTGAAGGCCGAAGCGGACCCAGGCCACGTCCGCAAAAACCGTTGCGCCGCGGTACATTGCCTCCGCCGCTGCAGCGTCCGGTTCCGCGGCGAAGACCACCCGATCGCCGGCCTGTTCTTTCACCGCCAGCGCATATTCCGGATCGGTAACCGGCCCGGCCAGGATCAGCGGAAGCCGTGCGGATACCGCAGCGCGAACCAGCAATAACACATTGCTGCGCGCCTCGATCGGAACGTGCGACAGCACAAAATCGCCTGCAACCGGCGTCTCGGCTGCCGCCAAGCCGGAGGCGAACACCGCCGGCGGCGCGTTGACGATCGGACCGGTGAAGCCGAAACGGCGGACGAGCGATTCTTCCGCCGCGCAGGTGCTGACCACGGCGCCGGCGATCCCCAGCGCTTGGCGTACGGCGTTTTCATAACCGGCGAACGGCTCTTGATGCTTCGAACTCAATCCCGGCGCATCGAGCCGGCGCTGCGAGAGCAGTTGCAGATTATCTTGCAGATCCGTTTCGTCGGTAGAAACGCGGAGCAGTGCGCGAATGATGCCCGTTCCCCAGGCGCCCTGGGCACAGATGTCGTGCAGCATCGGCGAGACCACAACGGGAACGGCGCTTGCGCGCGCGGCTTGCAGCGCCGGAAACAGTTCGTTGACGCGCGCAAGCGTGAACGCATGCACGAGATCGTACTGCGCGGGAAGCGCACGCGAGGCCGGAACGAGGTCGACTGAAAATCCCTCCGCACGAAGCAATGACGCCAGCGCGCATGCTTCGTCGGAATCTGCGTCGGGCGCACGTTCGCAATCCTCGCGCAAAACAAAGAGAATTCGCCCTGACGAACCTCCCGCGGCTTGCGGACGCGCCGGGATGAACGCCGGACGCGGTTCATTTGGAGCAGTGCGGCGCACGGTAAAGCTCCCGCACGCGGCCGCATCATGCGGATCGTATGACACCATGACGTCGGTCGGAACCGGCGTTGCGACGTCCACATGGGTTCGATCGCCGGAATTCTCGCCAAGAACGACGCGAACGCTCGCATCGATAGCGTTTGAAGCATCCGATATCGAGAGATCGAAGCCGCCTTCGCCGTTCAACGCCGAAAAGGTGCCCCCGTACCAGCGCTCAGCCAGCGTTCGCCGTTCCTCGCTTCCGAAATCGACGCATATCTCGCGCGCGTGCGCACGCAACATCGCCGCGCCGAGCGCGCCATGGGAATCGCGTATTGCCGCACGCGCGTTTTCGGCAAAGCGCACCGCGTACGCGTAGGGCGCGGCCTTCTCGAGTACGGTGCCATATGGAGACGCGCCGATAAAACCGGCTTCGCGCGCCGACGTTATGACGTGCGCCGCGTCGCCGCCCGCGAATGACCGGCTCGTTTCGGCATTCAATTGACGGGCCAGCGTGAGCGACTCTATCCATGGCAGCAGCGCTCGTTCCAGCTCGCCGGCCACGCCGTCGGCGAAGCCGCTTGCAGCATCGTGCGGCCAGACGAAGGGCGACATTTCGCGCTGCACGAGCATTTCCGGGACGATCTCGATACACGGAATAACCGCAACGCCGTGCGCAGAGTGAAAAACGAGATCCATCATCGCTCCGCCGCGAAGGCCGCGAACGACCGGCTCCACGCGCGCAAGGGCCAAATGCGGCAGTTGAACGAGCTCGCGCAGATTTGCCGCATCGCGCCAAAGAACGAACTGCGAATACTTCCGGTGCGTTCTCATCGCACCGCCGCTTTGAGCAGGCGCCGAAGCGCGCTCGGGCTGCGCTCCGAGACCACTTCAAGCGCATCGAACGCAGCGTTGCCGCTCGCATTCACGCGCCGGCGCTCGCCGTGCGGAAGAGATTCAAGCCACGCATCGATAGCCGTTTCATCGGAAATCAGGATGTCCGGAACGTTCTCGTCCGCGATGCCCTCTTTAGCGGCAATGCGGTTCACGCGCGCGCCGATGTCGGCCGCGGCCGACTGGTCGAAAACCCCAATCGCCAGCAGCGCAGGTTGCGATGCATCGAACGCGCGCACGTAGCGGCGCACGAAGTTTGCGACATCCTCCCACTCGCCTTCGCCGGTAATGGCGGCAGCAAAAACCGTTTGGTACGACCGATCGCACGCGTCCGCCGCAGCAGGAAGCGGCAATGCGAAAAAATGCTTGTCGCGCACGAAGCCGCGACGGATTGCCGGAAGCGGTTGATAACCGCCGTCTTCCTGTTTGGGCGGGAGGTCCCATTTCGACGCAAACTTCGTCCAGTTCTGGCGCATCGTGGCCTGCCAATCGACCTTGTTCGCCGCAAACGTCTTCGACCCGAAATGGTGGATGAAGACGTCGTCACATACGTGAATTTGATAACCGGCGGCACGCACCCGCAGGCAAAAATCGTCGTCCTCGAAGTTTCCGACGCCGAAGCGCTCGTCGATGCCGCCGATTTCCTCGATCACGCGCCGGTCGATGCACAGGCATAACCCGATAGCGCGATCCGTCAAATATCCGCGCGCGCGGTACCGCTGCCGTCTGGCTGCGGCGTACTCGTGCATCTCGTCGAGATTTTTGTACGACGCGTCGAGAACGACCTGATCGCCGGCGACGATGTTGCTCCGCGGAGCGGAGACGCCGAGGGCGGGTATCCGCTCGAACGCGTCGAGCAATCCGTCGAGCCATCCATCGGTGACCACAACGTCATTATTCAAAATGACGACGTACTCACCGCGCGCGGCCGCCATACCGTCGTTATTTCCGCCCGCATACCCGCGGTTCGTTGCATTGAAGATCACGCGTACGGCGGGATCGTCTATCGTAGAAAGCCATTCCGTCGTCTCCGGCCCCGAGCCGTTATCGACGATGATAACCTCATACTCGCCGCGCGTGTATCTGCGGATGGAGTCGAGCGCGATCTTCGTGTACTCGGGCGCATTCCAGCTGAGCATCACGATGGAGACGAGGCTCGGGCGGCGGCGAAGCGGCGCCGCAAATACGCGTTCCGCGGCCTCCCGGCCGGCGGCGCATGCATCTTCGAGTTCCATCCCGTGCTCCCGCGCGAACGCGTCGTCGCGCGGTAACGCCGGAAGGCGCGCGCGGTCGAAGGCAGCGGCGCGTATGCCGGCTCGAGCGCGCATGCCGCGAACCAGAAAACCGGCAACGGAGCCGTCCAGCGTATCGCTATCGTCGAGCCGTTCGTGCTGCGGATATTTCGAGAGCGCAATGAGCGTGCACCGCGCGCCGGCCGTAAAGAGCGCGCGATCCTCGTTGCCGTCAGCATCGCCGGTATATGCCGCCGCGCCGACGTTCGGCGCAAATTCGACCTGACGGACCAATTCGTCGAGCCAACCGCGCCGCAATTCGCACCCGGCGTTCACCAGCGCCAAGTAGCGATCGCCGCGGATCTCCATTTCGCTGCGCAGCGCTTCAATCGCGCCGTTCTCGGGCAGCCATACGATGCGTTCGAGCGGCGTCTCATTATCGCGCAGGCGTTCTTCAAGACGCGCGTCGTGGCCGGCTGCGCCGTGGACTGCGACCGTGCACTTCGGCGTGGGCAACTCTTCTTGCATCGCTTGACCGCGGCGCAGACGCAAGGTCCGGCGGATACTTCCCCGCGCGATGGCGTGCTCGAGCATGTCGTACCGCACGCGGCCGTTCCACCGCTGCGCGAGGCGCGCCACATTCCACGATACTTTCCGGAAACGCTCCGCTCCCGACTGCGACTCGAAATGCGTGAGCACCGCGTCGCCTGCGCAAATGACGCGCAAGCCGCGCTCGTCCACTTTTAAGCAGTAATCCACATCCTCGTAGCCGTTCCAATAGCCTTCGTCCAGGCCGCCGAGTTCGAGATACAGCTCGCGCGGCGTTACCATGCACGCTGCGGTTACGGCCTGATATGCGCGCCTCTTTTGGGCGTACGGATGGTTGCCGGGCGCGCCGATAAGGTCGTGCGCCGCATAGAAGGCGGCGCGCCCCAGACCGAGTGGCGCGAAGTACACGCCGGCGTGCTGCAACGTTCCATTCGGATAGAGCAGTCTTGCTCCGACGATGCCGACGTCCGGCTCGTGCGCTGCTTGCAGCATCGCCGCCAGCCAACCCGGTTTTGCTTCCGTGTCGTTATTGAGCAGCACGAGGTAACGCCCGCGCGCCTCGCGCGCCGCCTGGTTATTGGCAGCGGCGAAGCCCAAGTTGCGTTCGTTGCGAATCACTTTTATCCAGGGAAACTCGGCCAGCACGTGCGGCGTTTCATCGGAGCTCGCGTTGTCGACGACGATGACCTCGCCGTCTCCCGCGCCTTCGAGCGTCGGGCGCAGCGTGCTCAAGCAATGCCGAGTGAGCGCGGCCTTGTTGAAGACGGGAATGATAATGCTGTAGTTCACGCGCGTCAGGTCAGGGCTTGTTCTGCGATTCGTTTGGCTTCCTCGATGCGCCCGCCGCGCAAATACAAGCCGGCAAGCTCGACGCCGACGCGCTGCCGTCCCATAGGCAAAACGCCGAGCAATGCACGCTCCGCCTCGTCGATCCGCCCTGCCGATTCGAGCAAAGAGCTCTTCATCAGCACGGCGTCGACGTTCGAGGCGTTGTGCGAAACGACGCGTTCGAGCGCCTGGAGCGCTTCGCTGGTGCGCCCCAGTTCGCGAAGCAACGTCGCGCGGAGCATGTCGGCACCTTCACCCGCAAACGCGTCCGTGATGCGGTTCAAATACGCGAGCGCCTCGTCCTTACGTTGCAGATTCGCGCACGCGAGCGCGGCGTAGTAGGCGAGCTGCGCATCCCCCGGGGCCGCCGACAGGCCGGTTTCCGCCAGTGCGATCGCGTCGTCGAAACGCTGCTGTGCGAAGGCGCCTTGCACGCTCGCCAAAACGCCGGAGTTGCTGCGGCTGCTTTCCAAAGCGGCGATCGCATTGCGCACCTCCGGTGAGTCCGGCTGCAGCTGCTCCGCCTGCCGCAGGTAACGCTCGCCATCGCCCCACTTGCGCCCTTGCGCTACCGCAGCCGCAGCCAAGAGCATCGCAACAGCGGCGGGCACACTCACGTCCGCGTAATGGCGCTCGATGAGATCGATCGCTTCGCGTTCGGACTGGTGCCGGAGCAGGTAGTTGATGAGCGACACGATGGACTGCTCGTCGCCGAAATCCGCGTACACCGAGCGGAAGATGCGTTCGGCTTCGGCGAGCCGCCCGAGCTTCTCGAGCGCGTTCGCGTAATTCAGTCGAAGCGGCTGAATTTTCGGGCGGTTCGCCAAGCCCTTTTCGAACCATGCGGCTGCCTTTGCGTGATCGCCTTGCTCGGCATAGGTGCTGCCGATTTCACACTGCGCTTTCCAGACCGGAACCTCGTCGTCGACGACATACTGGCGATCGGTGTATGCCCCATCCTCGATCGCGTGTTGATACATCTCGCGGGCTTCGTCGTAGCGTTTCATCAGGAAGTACGCTTTTCCGGCCGAGAAATGCGCGTTCGCGTAATGCGGAGAGCGCTCGATACATTCCAGCGCGTACGGCAGTCCTTTTTCCGGCTGACCGAGGTGCTCCGAATAGATATCGCAGAGCGTCTGCAATCCATTTGCGGTAAAGGCGCGCATTCCGTTCTTTAAGCACAATTGCCACATGCGCTCGAGCGCCGGCGCCGCGCGCTGGTTGTCGCCGCCCAAATGCGTCGTCATGCCGAAGTTGTACCAATGAAAGGCTTCCTCCGGTTCGCGCTTGGTGTCCTCCTCGATTATCGCAAGGTTGCGCGCGTACTTGTTGCGGTCTTTTACGACTTCCGTGAGGTAACCATGGTGAGCGATTTTCACAGGCGACATGACGCCGGTCATCGACACCGGCGATCCGTCGATGCTCGGAAATTCGTGAATTGCGCCTTTGAAGCGAATGCGGGAATTGTTCGGGAAAAGCCGCAAGATCGCGTGCGACATATTGCCGCCGCCGCGATAGCGGTCGGTTGCGTTGATGCACCGCAGCCACACGCCTTCGAGAGCAGCGGGCGCATTTCTCAACTGCTCCAGCGCACCGCGCGATTCGGGCAGCAATTCCTCATCGGCGTCGAGTTGCAGAATCCAGCGTCGCGTCGCCATGTCGAGCGACTTGTTCCGCGCCCAAGCGAAGTCGTTGCGCCACTCGCAGTGCCCGATGTTCGCGCCGAACCTCTCGGCGATTTCGATCGTTCGATCGGTCGATCCGGTGTCGAGGATATTGATCTCGTCTACCATGCCCTGCACGCTGCGCAAGCACTGCTCGAGGAAGCGCTCCTCGTTCTTGACGATCATGCACAAACTGATGCCGGCCGGCAGTTGCGGTGTTCCGGCCGGCGGCATGGGCAAGCCAAACGGCGGCGCGCTCGAAGCAACTCGCGGTGAGTGTGGCCGCGCGGCCGCCGCCCGCACCGACTTCACGCGTATGGGCATCGGTCTAGTTTTCGGCATCCACTAAAAAAACAAGAGCCCGCCGAAGCGGGCTCTTGCTTGTTCCAGGCTACTGCCTTCCTATCGGAAGAGGCCCAGGACGGATTGTGCGTTCGCGTTCGACTGCGCCAAGACCGAGGTGCCGACTTGCACCAGGACTTGCAGTTTCGTGAACTCGGTGGTCGCTTGACCGACGTTGAGGTCGCGAATCGCGGATTCCGACGCCTGCAGATTGACTGCCGCGACGTTGTCGTTGTTCGCGTCTTCGTT
>DAISWS010000010.1:17852-43270 GCA_036826275.1 Vulcanimicrobiaceae bacterium | reverse complement strand
TCAGCCGCGTTAGACATCGCCTTGTATCGGCGCAGTCTGGTCTACCCGGTTGGCGTCTCTCGACGTTTCTGGGCAGCGGCTTGTGTATTGCGTGGACGCCTCACCTAGCGAGGTATCCTTCTTTAGTATAGGCGTCTGCGTCAACCCCCATGGCGAGCAGATCAGCGGCCGGCTGAATTTAATCGGCCGCCGTCTTGGCTGATGACGATCTCTGCGGGGCAATCACGCCCTAGACTTTGCCGTTGACGCCCTTATTGAGTCCTTTCACGAGTTGAATAACGAGCTGAGCATTCGATTGCATCTGCGCGAGCACGCTCGTGCCGATCTCTGACAGCACTTGGTCTTTGGTAAACTGCGTGACCGCCGCGCCGACGTTCACGTCGCGTATGGCGCTTTCGCTCGCAACTTGATTGACGATCTGGATCGATGCATCGTTGGCTTCGTATTGCAGTGAAACCGTTTGTGCGCCGACGGTCGCACGCGCTTCACTGATAGAGTCGAGCGCGAGTTGAACCCGCGCCTCCGCGTCTGCCACGGGGACTTGGTTCGACGACATACCCGTCGACTGATCCAAATAATTTTCCGTCTCCGATGCGAGCACGGAAATATTTGAGACGTTCAGCGTAGTGGTGTCGACAGACGGAAGTGAGATTTGTAAATTTGCCCCTTCGGTGCCGCCGTAATTCACAGTCAGCGGAGTCCCGCCGGTGGGAGAAGACGTATTGCTGGTGACCTGCGTTATGAACGTCATTGACGTTCCGACGTCTGCAGCCGTCAAGTTCGCGAGCGTAAAGTTAACGATGTTCGTTGCGGTTCCGTCCGGCGTATCGAGTTGGACGTTCCCGATCGGCCCGCTGCCGACTGCGACCGCCTGCGCATCCATATAGATGGGTGCAACGCCCATGCGCGGGTCGGTGCTGTACGCGATCAGCTGGACATAGTCACCGGGGCCGATGGCGGTTTGCGAGTCCGGATCGATGGCGTTGCTGCTGTAACCCGTTACGCTAATGGAGAAATACGACGACACGGAGTTGGTAATCGATAATGTCGGCGCCGTAGCGGGATTGGAGCTCGCCGGATCCCATATGAGATTGCCGGGCGTACCGCTGACGCCGTCGTAATTCGTCACTTGGGCGCCGGTCGGCGTGCTTCCATCGGGCAATGATGGAGAGGACGTTTGCTGGATGACGTACGCGGCAGGATATGTCGTTTGTGCTAAGGAGCCGTCGAGAAGGCGGATGCCGTTGAACGATGCGCTGCTCGCAATTTTGTTGACTTCTTGCAGCAGCGAATCGATCTCGGTTTGAATCGACTGAAGCTGCTCGGTAGAGTTCAAGTCGCTGGCGGCTTCTACGATGAGGCTGTGGATGCGCGAGAGGATCGTCTGAACGTTCGCGAGTGTGCTGTCTGCGACGTTCAAGAGATTGCTCGCCGTTTGGACGTTCTGTACGCCCTGCTGGAGTCCGAGAACTTGAGTTTGGATGTTTTCGGCGACTGCAAGGCCGCTCGGATCGTCGGAAGCGGAAATCACGCGAAGGCCGCTGGCCAACGCGCGTGTTTGACGTTCCTCATCCAATTGAGTCCGGAACAGGTTTAGCTGGACCTGATCCGTGCTCCCCAGCACATCCATGAAAGAGAAGGCTTCCTCCGTGAAACTTCCCTGTGATCCACATATCGGCTCGAGGGGCGAAAAAATTGCGTGAAAAAGGGCGCTTTTTTATTAAGATGCGGCGGCGGCGCTCCGAAACACGGTAGGACAGTCTATGGAAAGCCGGCACAGACTCCGGCGGCTCGCGCTTGCGTTGCGTGCCGTCGGTTTGGCATTCATCGCGACCTCGCTTTCGGCTGCGCTGCTGCATTCCGGCGCGGGAGCCGCTTTGGCGCAGGTCATGCCGGTGCCTGGGCTTGGTACGCCGGTACCGGAAGGGACGCCAAGCCCCGCCGGATCACCGACCCCGGCACCGGCGCCCGCAGCGACAACGCGGCCGACGCCCGCGCCGAAGCCGGCGGTAGTGCGCGGTGGGCCCTTAACGTTCACCCTGAGTGGCAGCTTATCGTTCGGCGAACGCGGATCCAGCAGCATGCGCGGGGACGGCTCAACCCCCGGCGGAATCGTGACGAACGCGCAGAGCCAGCAAAGCGAAAATGCGGGCTTTATGATGCAGATGGAGCGGCGCACCGGTTCGAGCTCGTTGTCCGTGGGCGTTCCGCTCGGCGTCTCGAACGTGCAAGGTGCGACGCTGGGCCAAATACAGGCCGGATATTACACGGCGCGTTACGGCTTGCAGTACATGCCGCAGCCCGTTTCAATTCTCGGCGGCGTACCGATGGGATCGACGCTGCCCGGCTTTTCACTCGTCTTGCCGTTACACGGCGGCGATGTGAGCCTGTATCAAGGAAGATCGCTGATCGACCTCAACTCGGGCGCTCGAGTCTACGGCGTTCGAGGGAGAGTGCTCGCCGGGCGCAACCTCTTCGAATTAGGCCTGGTTCGAGCCCGCCGCGACGACGCACAAGCGACGGTCGATTCGCTAATCGGCGGCTTCGCGAGCGATAACGGCGATCTCAACCAACTGTTCGAAGGCGCGTTGCAACGCCGCCACGATGTATTTGGAACGCACGGCGTAAGTGCATTGCAGTACCGGCTGGATTACGGCAGCGATACGGTATACTCGACGATTACCGCCAAACACGTTGGTTCCGGCTTTACCAGCATCGGCTCGGGCCAAATTCTAGCCGACAATCAAATTTCGGGCGCCTTCCATACTGGACCGGTCGACGTGCAGGAAACGTTCGATCGCGCGGGCACCGGCGATCAAATGACGCGCTCGCGCCAAGGATCGCTGTCATTTTTTCATCAGTTCGGTAACCGGCGCCCGCTCTCGACGATGTGGAACGTTTCCGATCAGCAAACACGAACCGCCGATAGCACACTGTGGCTTGGCACCGCGGGCGTTCAGTTCGCGATGAGCTTCGGCGACCTGAGCACCCTGTTTCAGGTGCAAGGCTCGCGCTCGACGTCGTCATCCGCGCCGCCCGTCGCCGGTGTTACGTATCAAGCGCTAATACAGAAGCCATTCGGCGACTACACGGTGAACGCGCAAATTCAGAAGTCCCGCCAAATCGGCGCGGCCACGTTCAACGACGTCGGCCAAACGCTGCTAAACGTCAGCAGGCAGTGGGGGCCGACCGCAATCACGCTCGCCGATACGTTCACGCACACGACCACGATGACGAGCAACGCGTATCAAACGGCGCCGCTGCTCACGCTCTCGCGCAGGCTCTCGCCGGTGCTTGCGCTCGCGGTTTCGTACGGCATTCAAACGACCCGCGACACGTTGAATCCGTCCTCAAACGGGCGCTCGCGTTTGTTCGATGTACAGCTCACCGCGCCGTTCTCGATTGGCAACGGTCTGGTGCAAGGGCATGCAAATCCGCGTTTGCCCGCAACGATTAGCGGCATGGTCATCAACGACATCGGCGATCAAGGCGCGTTCGCGGCCGCGGTCAGCAACGGCGTCGGTAACGTCATGGTCGTTTTGGACGGCGCGCAAGTGCAACGCACGGACCTCTCGGGGCGCTTTCAATTTAATTTCGTAACGCCCGGTCATCACACCGTGCAACTCGAACTCGGGTCGCTTCCGCGCGGAGTTACGCCGGATCAGCCTGTCGCCGCCCTCGACGTGCAAGGTGGGCAACAAGGATCGGTTGTTTTCCGCATCGGCAATTACGGCGCTATTCAAGGGCACGTGTTCGGGCGAGATACGACCGGCGAGGCGGTACCGTTGGCCGGAGTCGTTCTGACGCTCGATAACGGAGCGCAACTCTCGACAACCGGTGCCGACGGATTATACGGCTTTGGACGGCTTGCCGCGGGCAGCCACGTCGTCGCCGTGGAGACCGCCTCATTGCCGGCAATGGCCAGTCTGAGCTCGGAAATGACGACGCAAAAGATCAACGTGCGGACCGGGCAAATTTCGACGCTCGATTTCACGGCAAAACCGCTGGGATCGATCGGCGGCTTCGTGGTCTTCGATCAATCCCTCGCCCCCGACCACAAAGGCGGTGTCCTGAACGCATACGTCGTCGCAGAGCCCGGCGATTATGCCGCTATCACCGATGAAGATGGGAGCTTCTTGCTCGACAATTTGCCCGCTGGAACGTACACGTTGGATCTCGATCCGGAAACGGTGCCGAAGGACACCGGCAACATCAGCGGCCCGCAGACGATAACGCTCGATCCGGGAGCCCAAGTGCAAGCCGTGCGCATCCTCGTCGGTACGGCGCAGAAGAACGTGGTCTTCACATTGAAGGCGGTCGGTCCGGCCCCACCGAGTGCGTCGCTCGAAGAATCGCGTCTGCCGCCGGGAGGCGCAACCGAAGTCACGTTCGATGCGGATTCGGCAGCTAAGGCGGTAACAGCATCGGCGTTCGGCAAGCAATACGTTTTAGCGTACGACGGAAGCCGGAAAAAATGGGTCGGCACGATCGTCGTGCCGCTGTCGGCTAACCCGGGCACCGGCACCGTCGATCTATCGGCGAGAGGTGCGCACGCAGCAAGCACGTCGTTGGAGATTGCCGTCGATCCGAAGATCCCGCTTGCGACGTTTGTCATAACTCCAAGGCATCCGATGCACGGGCAATACGTCAGCGTTCGGGCGCGCTTTTTGGCAGACGTACATCCCGGCGACAAAATACACTGGCTTGACGGTCAGATTACACAACTTTCACGTCCCGTAACCGGTCGCGTGTACGAATTCACTGTAAAGATATCTGAACAACCACTGCGCGGTCTGCTGCTAACCCGGCAAGGGGAGCTGCCGATAACGCTTAGGTAACGCTTTTCGCATTCTGCCAAGGATGGCACATATATTGCGCATTGTGAAAGGACCGAACGTGAAAAAGCTCCTGACTCTTGCAGCGCTGGCGGCGATCGTCGGCGTAACTGCATTACCGGCGGGCGCGGTAACGCAGTTCTCTGCTCCCACCGTTGACGTAAACTGGAATACGACCGCAAGCGGCAGCATGACGCTCTACGCGGATTATGCTACCGGCTCTACCCTGTGCGGCGCGGAAGCGACCGGCTGCGGCACGCCCGCAGTCTTGACTGCTGCCGGCTCAGGCACGGGCACCTGTACCGCCGCTCCTACCGCTCCGACGGCCAACACCGGCGCAGCGGGCAGTTCGACCGGCGTGTTCTTCGGAAACATCTCTCCCGACCTTACGAATAACAATACCGAATGTTACTACAAAGACGCCGTTGACGCGGTGTTCTCAACGAACGACGGTACCGGCTACAAGGTTTATGAGGGCTGGACCGCCTCGACAAATACAACGAACTATATGCTTTGCTACGCGGCCAACGGATCGGTTCCGACTGCTGCCGCGACTGGTTCCACTGTATCTGCGGCTCCGAGCGGGTTCACTGCTACGGGCAATCCGTCGGCATGTCCGACCGGTATGACGCAGGTGACGAACCAAACCGCCGCGGGTCCGCCGCCGGTCGGCGCGGTAACGGCAGTCTCGTCCGCAGCGACGGCATCCAGCCTACATGCAGGCGAAGACTATGCGCTCATCGTGCCCGCTCTTGCGACCGCCGGTGCATCGCAGTTCGTGATCACCTACACGCTGGTCGGCAATTAACTCTTAACCTTTGGACCTGAGTTTGCTGCGGGGCGCTTGCGCCCCGCAGCGAACTGTGGAGCGCATGAAGATCTATCGCGTCTTCCGTACGTTGGGACTTGCAGCGGCGTGCTGCGGAGTGTTCGGAATCACTCCGGGTGCGTCACAAGGGTTAGGACTCGACGTCACCCCGGCGAAGCTCGAACTGAGCGTTCCGCCGGGAACCCAGGGCTGGAACATCCCGATAACCATACGCAACTCTAGCGGTGCGCCCGTTCACATCCTTTCGTCGATGTCGGACTTCAGCGTTACGCGCGCCGGAGACTATGCGTTCGAACGCGCCGGATCGCGCCCGTATTCATTGTTGCGGTGGGCGACAATCAATCCACGGGAATTCGATCTCTCCCCCGACACCACGCAACAGGTTCGATTGACGCTTTCGGTTCCTAAATCGTCCGCGCTGACCGGCGAATACGCAGGCGTCCTGTTTTTTCAGACACGTCCGACGCGCCACGCGAATACCGTCGCCGTATCGGTGCGCATCGCGACAAAAATTTATGCCACTATTCCGGGCACCGTCAAACTGGACGGTGCGATCAGCAAGATGACGTCGGCGGGCGGATCGGAAGACCGCCTCTATCGCGTGCTGTTTGTCAACCGCGGGAATGCCCACGTCTATTGCTCCGGACAATTGCTCGTTCAAAAGGATAATCAGGTAATAGAACGGATCGCCATGCCGCGCGACATGCTTGTCGAGCGCGGCGGCGACCGATTGATAGAAGTGACCGGAAAACGTCTGCCGCCGGGCAAGTACCTCGCGATCGCGATGATCGATTACGGCGGCAAGACGATGACCGGAGGCGAGATATCGTTTGACGCGCACTAGGGATTGGTGCGCGGTGCGAGGTGACAGGGAGTGTGTCCGGTGCGTACTTGGTTCGGGACCGCGATCCTCGTAGCGCTCCTCGCAGGGGAAGCGGCGCCTTCTTCTGCGCAAACCGCGCCTACGATCGATACGAATTGGAACACGACGCCGGTCGTGAAGCTCGTGCTTACGCCGAACTACACGAGCGGTTACGGCCCCGTTAAGGCGATTTTCGGCGCCCAGCCGACGCCGGCGCCGGCCGGCGGTGCGTGCTTACAGGGCTGCGCCATCGACTTCGGAACGGTGCTCGCTGGCACGGACTACCTCTATAAGTATGCGGCGCACCTGAATATCAAGACGAACGACGGCAACGGCGTCAATGTGTATGGCGAAGGCGCGGCGGATTTTTATAATCAAAACGACGCGACGTCGCAGAGCTTAAGCACGACGCTCTATTACCTTCCTTCCGTCCTCTCTGGCGATACGAACACCGGGTTTTCCGCGTCGCTGCCGTTCTATAAAACGTCAGGAACGGTTAGCGGCAACAGCTTCGCCACGGCTCCCACAATCACGTACGCAACGTACCCGTCGCCGATGACGGCGACATCGAGCGCGAATACCTCAGACCTCTACTACGACTACCAGCTGAAAGTGCCGCCCGCAGCCACGACCGGCGCGTATTACGTTTGGGTCGTGTATACGGTGGTGCCGAAATGACGCGCCTTCGGTGGACGTTCGTCGGCTTGATGGCGTTCGTTATTGCGTTGACTCTCGGTCAGCCGGGGCAGTCCGCATTTCTGCAGACGCAGCGCGATCAGATTGCCGTCGTGGTTCTCGTGAACGTGACGCCGGCGGTCGCATACGAGCCGGGGAACGTCCCGGTGCCCGCGCAACGCGGTTCTATAGCGATCGCTTCGCATATTCGACGGGCGCGCGGCTCGGACGCCCTGACCGACGCTCCCGATTTCAAAATCGGCAATGCGGTGGCGCAAGCCCAGTCGGCTGTCCGCGTTCAGGCGAGCGTTTCGCCAAACCCGAATGCCACGCTGCTGTATTCGAACGTGCCGGACGTTACGATCAATCAAACGGCCGGAACGACGGCGACCACGCCGGTGTGCGTGTACACGGTTACCGTCGATACGCCGCCTACGACGTCGTGGACGCTCGACGATGGTTTGTCGGGCGACTTCATCGCGAATACATGGCCCGGTAAGGACCTATCGAATAACACGTATTTGCAAGCCGGAACGCCGCAGCCGACGGCCACGCCATTTATCGTTTACGCCGGCAACAACAGTAGCTGGAATCCGAAAGAGAAGTCGAGCGGCATGCAGACGTACTGCGTTACGCTCACGCTCACGATTCCGTCGACCGTTCCCGGAGGCGCGTATAGTACGAATGCGATCTATACGCTGTACTTCTGATGCGTAACCGCTTACGTCTGAGCTCGGCTCTGACGGCGCTTCTGTTTGCGGTAGCCGCTTCCGTGTCGCTCGCGCAGCAAGTGCGGCCGCCGGAACCGGGCGGCCCATCACGCCCGATTGTGCCGCATCCGGTTACTACGCCTTTGCCGTTGCCGCGGTTGACCGCAGCGCCGACCGCCGCGCCGGGGACCTCGCCCGGGCCGTCCAGCGCGCCGGGGCTTCCGTCATTGCAGCAGCACGGGCTGCCGCGCATTCCCTCGCGCCGTATTTTTCGCATTGTGCCGGGCACACCCCTCAGTGCGTTTCCCGCGCTGCCCGCGAAAACAGCCGAAAATACCGCCTATTTTAATCCGGGCGCACGTCCCGGACGTCACCCGATGTCCGCGACCGGTGCGACGATCACGTACTTCGACGACTTCTTTTCGAGCAGTTGCAGCTCCACCGTCGGAACGCTGATTCCGGTGGGATGCGACGTCTTTTGGTATCCGGCGAATTTGCCGGACGGCACGGACACGTGTCACGACTACTACATTTCACTGACGAATGCAAACACGCCGACGGTGTACGACGACGGCGGCGGCTCCTACACGTGCAAAAATTATAGCCCGGACGTAAATTCGACCGGCGCGAACGATACGCCGAGTATGAATAGCACGGGTACGTACGTGCTTGCGACGTATGACAGCACCAAGAGCCAGTGGCAAGCCGTGGTGTATCTGTCGGTCGGAAACGTGAACGTCTTCGGCACCTATGCGGACAGCGCCGCTACTACGCCGGAGCAGCAGTTCACGGCCGCGAACGGCACAAACGTCTACGTCAACGCAACGGGCTTGACGCAAGGTCAGTTGTACGTCGTGTACATCGAATCGACAGGCACGAACCTTTTCTGCGAGTACATCTCGCCGCCGTCGGGAACCGCAACGCCGAATCCAACGGGCTTTTGCGATCCGACGCAATCTGCGGGCATTACTGCGGTTGTCGGTGCGCAGAGTTCCGCTGCGATTACCGCTGTCTGGCCGCTCAGCTCATCGACGCCCACCGGCACGTATTCGGTGGTCCTGTACGATCTGTCCACCGGACAACGGATGGCGATGCGGCAGGTTTCCATTACGGGCAGCAGCGGCGCCGGCACGCTTTCGCTTACGCCGGTTTCGGGCAACGCGGCGCTCCCGTCGAACTGGCCGACCCCGCCACCGAATCCGGGAGCCGGCCAAACGATTTTTCCGTTCGACTCGACGAGCGAACAATCGGACAAAGGCTGGAACCTAAGCGCGAGCGGTTTGTCGGCCAGTACGAACTATACATTGACCGTTACCGATCCGACGGGCGCGGTCGTGTCGGGGCCCGCAACGGTCACGTCCTCGTCTGGCGGAACGATCTCGACCTCGTATACGCTTTCCAACGCGCAATCGCCGAACAATTACGCGGGGAACGTCTATACCGTTCAGTTGCTCAAGCAATCGACCACGGCGGTAGCTGCCTCGCAGGCATTCCAAATACTCGGTTACCACGCGACGACGCAATTCCAGAACACGAGCACGCTCGCGTACAGCACGGCCCTTGTGCTCACGGCCAGTTCGACCGCGACAGAAAATCTGGTCTTTACGAACGACGGCGACACACTCTATGGAAGCGGCAACGGCGACTCGATCGTCGGATTCGGATTTAACACCGGTTCCAAAGGCATCACGACGCTGCTGCCGGGCAGCGTTTCCTCGATGACCGTGGCCGATAGCGCCGGCAACGACTGGACCGTCACGAACTCGTGTTACGGCGGCAACGGCGCGAATGCCGGCTGTACGATCACGGCATATCCGGCCAGTTCGAGCACGAAGCTTGCCGTCGGCGGCTATTTGTCGATTCCGAGCGTGAGCTTCAGTAACGCTCCCGGAAACAGTAACTGCCAAACGGGCTGTACCGGCTTGACGGCGATCGAACCATATAAGGGTGCTTCCTGGTCGAACGACAGCAACAACGCGTCGACCAACACCGTCTATTTTACGAATAGCTTTACGAACTCGTACGCGGGAACGGCGAGCATCACGCATATCGGGTATCTCGATACGACCAACACGTACCACTCCGGGCAAGAGACGCACGGATTCACGTACAACCAGACGAACTCGATTTATACGTCCACGTCGCCTTCGACCGCGACCACCGGTTACGCCGATATTTACTCCTTTACCGTCGTCAATAACGACAGCGCGGGGACGACAAATCTCAAAGAGCTCGAAATCGTCATGCCGACGGCATATACGCCGGGCGGAACGCTGACGACCGTAAGCGTTTATAATAGCGGCGCCGGCAACTGGACGTATGCGACGTGCCCGAGCGGAGCGCCAACTACGGCGTTCTGCCTTACGAGCAGCACGGGGATAAGCCCGGCAGGCGGCACGGACACGTTCGAACTCGGCTTTACGCCCCCGCCGCCGAGCTCGTTCTCGTTCACCGACTGGACTGTCGAGGCCGTGACGCCCACGCAATTTACGTTGGCGCCGAGCGGAACGTTTACGGGGTTCGTACCATCGACCTTATCGTACGACACGACCGCGACGGCCGCATATTCGCTTACGGGTAACCTGATCACGCCGGCCTTCTCGCCGACCACCGCCGGACAGAACACCAATAACTCGATGACGATCAACGTCACGAATACGTCTACTGCGCAGGATCCGAATCCGGACTACGTGGATCTCATCGCCATAGACATCCCGACGACGAACGCGTTCACGACCGTGGGCAGCATGCCGGCCGGATGGTCCGAGCTCGCGACGACAACCGTCGGCTCCAATACGCGCTATTTCTTCGGGTTATGCGCCGCGCAAGTGACGACGCTCACGATCACCGCATCGGTGAGCAGCTGCGGCGCGGCCACGGAGGCCAATTCGATCAAGCCCGGGAGTACGTTCAGCGTTACCGGGAACCTCGCGACTTCAACGAGCAACATCACGGCAACGATGTACGCTCACGGCGCGAACGTCAACGGGTGGTCCAGCGGTCACACCTTCACGCTGAACGTAACAGCGATATCCGCGGCCGCCGGCTTCAATGGCGCGGGCGGCTATCCGAGCGCCGGCAGCGTAACTTCTCCGAATACGCCGCAGGTCGGTGCGGACGCCGACAGTACGTACGGCAATGCGTATTCGTACGTTATCAAGAACACGAGCGGAACGGGACAGAATCTGACCTCCGCCAAGATCGTGATTCCCGGATTGGACGTCAGCAGCGTGTTGCCGTCTGACGGCACTGCATGGACGCTGACCAACGCACCATCGACGACGAATTCCTATAATTGTTCCGTCACAAGTTATACCAGCGCGAATCGCACCGGCACCAACAACGGTTACGGAGCATACAACGGCGGCATTACGATCGGGGGCGGAAGCTGCAGTATTCCGCCGGGCAGTTCGATCACCGTCACGTTCGATGCAAAAGCACCGTATACGGTGAACGATTCGTATCAGTTTACGACCACGGTGAACGGATCGACGAGCGCGGCTGAGATGTGGTCGACGGATACCTTTGTCCAGATTATTCTTGGAGCGTCGTTGACTGTCGCCGTCGATCCCGGCAACCCCGGCCCGGGCGGATCGACGCCGAGCGTGAGCTGTGCGGTGTGCAGCTTCAACACGGTAACAAATCTTATCGATTTCGGCACGGTCGCCAACCTGTCGACGGTAACCGGCGCCGACGTGCTGCGCGTGAGTATTTATACGAACGCCGGATCGTCAAACGCGTGGAAGCTCTACGTAAGTACCACGAACAATCCGGCGAACACCGGTTCGCCGAGCAATGAGTTGCTCACGTCGATCGATCCTACGAATTCCGCGCCGCGAACAGGGATCAACTTCGATCGAACGACGTACGCCGTCGTGCCCACGGCGAGCTCGCTCCTGTTGATGGACAACGGTACCGGCATTGCGGCGACGCGCACGCCCTATGATGCAATCATGAACTTCGAGATCTCTATTCAAGGCGGGGTCACGACGCCGCAAACGTCCGTGCTGACCTACACGTTCATCGCGCAATAGTGGATCCGCTAGCGAGCGCCGTTGCTGCTGCACATGAGGCCGGTGCGGTGCTGCTAGAGCACCTGCACCGGCCTCTCCACATTCAGGACAAAGGGCGCCGTGCCGACTTAGTCACGGTTGCCGATCGCGCGAGCGAGCGCGTCATCGTCGAGCGTTTGCGCTGGGATTTCCCGCACGCCGCCATTCTCGGAGAAGAAGGCGGGACGTATCAGGGCGATGCCGATGAACGCTGGATCGTCGATCCGCTGGACGGCACGACGAATTACGCGCACGGCTATCCGCTGTTCTGTATCTCGATAGCGTACGAGCGTAACGGCGAGGTGGTTGCCGCGGTCATCTCGGCGCCGCTCATGAACGAACTCTTCACCGCGGAGCGTAGTAAGGGCGCATTTCGCAACGGTGAGCCGATGCACGTTTCGACGATCGACACGTTCGCCGATGCGATGGTCGTCACCGGTTTCAAGCCGTACGATTACGAAACGAACGCACCGTATTTCGCTCGAGCGTCACACCGTGCGCAGGCGGTACGGCGCGACGGCGCGGCCGCTCTCGATCTTGCGTATACCGCGATGGGCCGCTTCGATGCCTTCTGGGAGTTCGACCTAGCGCCGTGGGACATGGCGGCGGGGCTTCTACTCGTGCGCGAGTCGGGCGGGACGGTGACGCAAACCGACGGATCGCCGTTCGATCTCAACGGGCATTCGATCTTGGCAACGAACGGGCGAATTCATGACGAGATGCAAGAGCTGTTCGCGCCTTCACGTTGAAAGTAATTTGCGGCGCGTCCACGAGTCGCCGCGCAGCTTTATCACCGTCAGTATCAAGCGCGCAAGCCAAGCGACGACCCATGCGATCGGCACGCCGAGCAGCCCGATGTGCACCACCTTGATGAACAGGTACGAGAGCGGGATGACGAGCACGCTCGAAACGATGCCCACCGTCATCGAAAAGCGCGTATCGCCCGCCGCGCGAATGGGCGCCATCGACACCATCGCCCAGCCCTTGATCGGAAGCGTTGCCATCTGCAACGCGAGCGGCAGCGCCGCCGCGCTCGCAACCACGGCGTTGAGCGTAAACACATACGCGAGCGGCCATGCGAGCAGCGCGGTGACCAGTCCGGTCACCGTCGTCAGCCAAAACGCGAACGTGCGCGACCGCTTGAAAAACCAACGCGCGCCATCCACGTCTCCGGCGCCCAGGCGTTGACCGATCACGGTCTGCGTCGCCGATTGCATTGGGCTCGGCACCGCGAACGTCAGATCGGATACGACGTTTAGCGCGCGAAACGCGGAGATGGCAATGGCGCCGAGCGGTGCGAGCATCGCGACGATGAACGAATCCGGTGCGATCACCGCGAACAGAAACACCGCTTCGGGCAGACCGAGGCGCGCGCATTCCCACGCCAGGCGAAAATCGACGCGCAGCGTTTCGAAGATGCGGTAGACGGGACGGCGGTAGACGTACCAGATGCCGTAGACGGCGGCAATCGTTTCCGAAAGCAGCGATGAAACGCCGGCGCCGACGATGCCGAACGGATGGTGCGTCAACACGCCGAGTGCCAAAACGAAGAGCAGCGGAATGTGCACGAGATTGACGACCGCAAGCAGCGTGATTCCCAGCACGCGGTTCCCGGCCGCGCCTAAGCTCACGACCAGCACGGTAGAGACGATCATCGGAATGAGCGAGAAGCACCGCACGATCAGGTAGAGCGAACTTGCATGCGCGCTCGGGAGATGACCGATCATCTGACCGATGATAAAGCCGGAAAACGGAATGCTGAGAATGGCGAAAAGTACGGCGCACAAGCATGGAACCACGAAACCGGCGCGTACGGTTCTGGCAAAGCCTGCGAGGTCGTGCGCGCCGATTCGTTGCGCGGCGAGAATTCCGACGCCGTTCGAAAAGCCGAAGACGGCAAAGCCGAGCGCGAGCATGACGGTCGTTGCAGCCGTCGCGCCCGCCAGAGCCACGGCGCCGAGCGTGCCGATGGCGATCGTGTCGACGATGCCGAGCAGCTGATCGCCCAGCATCTGCACCGCAATGGGAAGCGAAAGGCGCCGGAATGCGGCGCCTATGTTGCGGTGGTCGACCATCATCGACGAGGCTATGTGAGTCCCTCCAGCGCCGCGAAAAATGCCCGAATCTCGTCTTCCGTCGTGTAAAAATGCGGGCTCACGCGCAATCCGCAGCCGGGCCGGTAATCGATGAAAATGCGCCGCGTCACCAGCTCGTGGTAGATCCGCTCGGTGTCGCGCTCCGGAATGTCGATGCCTATCCAGCCAGTGCGCTTCTCGGGCTCGAGCGGCGTATTGACGCGCAGGCCGCGTTCGAGCGCCATGTCCGCGAGCATCGTCGTGAGGCGCACGTTATGCGCGCGAATGTTCTGCACGCCGGCTTGGCGGATCAGATCGTGTCCAGGCCTTGCGACCAGATATCCGGGAACCGTCGGCGTGCCGGTGCCCCAGCGGTACATGTTCGGCGCCCACGTCATCGGCGCGGGTTCGAACGAAAACGGGCGCGCGTGCGCCATCCAACCCGTAACCGCGGGTTCGAACTGCTCGCGCAGATCGGGCTTGACGTAGATCCATCCGCAACCGGGGCCGCCGCACAGCCACTTGTGGCTGCCGCCGGTGACGATGTCGAGATCCCACTGCGTGACGTCGTACGGATACACGCCCGTCGTTTGGTACGCGTCGACGCAGAGCAGCGTACCGGTCGTGCGGCAATGCGCTTGAATTGCACGCACGTCCGCGATGGCCCCGGATACATAATAGGCGTGCGAGAGTACCGCGATGACGGTGCGCTCGGTGATGGCTGCGATGATCCGTTCGGTCGGCACCGTCCGTCCATCGTCCGACGGTACGATGCGCGGCTGCGCTCCGTACCGCTGCCATTCGGTCCATACGTACGTCAGCGACGGAAACTGCAGCGCTTCATAGACCACTTCGTTGCGTTGCGGCGTGAACCGCAGACACGATGCGAGCGCCGCCTGCAACACCGAGACGTTCGGACCTAAAAAGATCGAACCGGCCGGCGCCCCGACGATCGCGCCGATGCCGTCGGCGATATCCTGAATCTGCGGCAGCCACTGCTCCCACGCTTCGGGGCCTTCGCTCGCCCAATCGTTGAAATACGCTTCGAGCGCGCGCTTTGCGCCTAGCGGAGCGGCGCCCATCGAGTGGCTGACCAAATACGTCGAGTTCGCCAGGATTGGAAACTGCTCGCGCTGTGCCGCGATTGCCGATACTACCATGAGCCCCCCAAGAGCGTACGTACTTCCCACAGTTCGGGAAAGAACCGGTGCTCGAGCGTTTTCGCGAGATACGCAGCCCCGAGCGAACCGCCCGTGCCTTTTTTCGCGCCGATCATGCGCTCGACCATGCGAACGTGCCGGCCGCGCCAAAGTAAAAAACGCTCGTCGAACTCGATGAGATCTTCAAGCAGCAGATACAGATCGTAGTGCTGCTCGGGATGCTCGTAAATGGCTTTGTAGGACTGCACGAGATCGTCGTGCGTATCGGTGGCGAAACCCCGCCTGCGCAGCACCGCCTTGGCCTTGTCGTACAGCGAAGCTTCGTTCAGCCGGCGTTCCAGGCGCTCGCGCTGCTCGGGATTGGTTTGAATGTATTTCAGCGTCTCGGTGCGCCGGACGCCGCAGAGAAACTCGAGCTCGCGGAACTGAATCGATTGGAAACCGCTCGCGGGGTTCAAATTGTCGCGAAACGCATTGAACTCTTGCGGCGTCATCGTTTCCAGCACGTCGATTTGCTGTTCGATCAAACGCTGAATCGTATGGATGCGGCGGAAATGTTTGGCCGTTTGCAGCAATTCATCGCGATCCAACGCGCGCATCACCGCGCTCGTTTCGTGCAGCAACTGTTTGAACCACAGTTCGTAGACTTGATGGATGATGATGAAGAGCATCTCGTCGTGATGCTCGGGCGAGGAAAGCGGCCGCTGCAGCGAGAGCAAGTCGTCGATGTGCAGATACGAACCGTAGGAAAGCTGGTGCTGCTGCTGCATCGCGAAGCTATCCCTCTCTCTGTCCCGATAGTTGATGATCGATCGTTCCCCGCAAAACGTGCCACGCCATCACGAAGTCCGCGCGCAAGGATGCGACGGGCGCGCTGAATGTTTCGGGGCGGTTGTGCTCGATGAACGCGTGCGAGAACCAGGCGGGCCCGTAACCTGCGGCAACTCCGGCGAGCGCGAGCCAAGGTTTACGCGCGGCGATTCCACCGAGCACGAGCGCGGTTCCGGCGAGCGTTCCGGCGACGTGCAAAAGACGCGTGCGCGGATCGCGATGCGCCTGCAGATAGCGTGGCCAAAACTCGTCGAACGTCATCTCGCGCCCCTTTTCGTCACCGCAATGCCTTACGGGGCTTGATGCGGTTCTCCTCGAAGCCAAGTCCGCTATGAACATGGCTTACGTTGCAGCGTGTCTGGCGGCGGCTGCCGTCCTCGCCGGCTGTGCCGGCGGCGGTTCGCCGCGCGCGACTCCGTCCGCCGCGCTGCGCAATCCGCTCGATTTTCCGCTGTACCCGGGCGCGAACGTCATCACGGCAAAACAGGTGACCGGCACGTACGCGGGCCACGAAGTGATCGCCGCTAGTCCGGCGTCATTCGATGCGCTTTCGCAATGGGTCGATCGCCTGAACGCGGCGCCACCGCCGGGATACCGCGCGCTCGAGGATCAAACCAATCCGAACGAACAAGCGCAAGTGCAACAGTACGGGCTCGACTACGCTCTTTTTAAACGGAAGAGCGCGACGAATGGGCACGACGTTCTGCTCGTCGTCATGGATCCCCAGCGCGTCGACAAGCGTTTCGGAACGATCCTCGGGATGATCGCGAAATACCGCGCGCTTCCGGCGGTTTTGCGCGGCCCCCTGGACAATGAAGCAAAGGCACGTTTCGGCATGACGATTACGCAGGCGACGCAACCGGATAGTCCCGTCGGCGCCGCTTTGGCAGCGCTCGATGAATTGCAACACACCAATGCCCGTGGAATCGTCGTTCTCGATGCGCGCAAGCAGTAGTCTGATCCTTGCGGTCGCGCTGCTCGGCACCGCTCCCGCGCACGGCGTGTATTTTGGATTGCAAGGACTCGCCGTGACCGGCTCGCACACCGACGTCGCCGGAAAGCAAAGCGGCATCGCGGGCGGCGCACTGCTGCAGTTCGGCATACGTGGAGCGCGCCTCGGTTTTCACGCGGAAGGCATTCCGCCGGTATCGCTTCCGCAAGCACCCTCGGCTTTTTACGGGCAGGCAACGCCGCAGCTCAGTCTCATCAATGCCGCTGCGCGCGTCGCCATCGATCGCGATGCGAACTGGTGGCTCGGCGCCGGCATGACGGTGATCAATCAGCGCACGCCGCTGCCGAACATCGGACAGGTCGTCGCGTCACGTTTGGCGGGCGCGCGATACGAACTTTCGTACCGGCGCGCACTCACTGCGTCGCGCTTCGTGGAACTGACGTTCGGCGGCGCACCGCATTTGACCGGCGCGGACGTATATACGTTCAGCGACGGTTCGCCAAACGTCGTCAAACCGGAAGTGGCGGCCGAAGAAGACGGCATGCTTGCGTACGGAATCACGCGCGGCACGTCCGAGTGGCTCGTCGGGATACGCTCGATTAACTTCTCGGCGCGGTACGCCCTGACCGGCGCTGCGGCGGACCGGAACAACGGCGGCGGTTTGCTGCTGGAGTGGCGCCGGTACGTGCGGTAATCCACACCGTATGCACAAGTTTCGCTCGGTTATCCCCGCTCTGAACAGGGATTCCCCGGCCGCATATGCGTAAGGCCCCGCCGTTATGAGTGGCGTGGTCGTCTTCAAGTCGGTGCGCGAAGCACTGAGCGCAGGCTATCAAATCTACGGAAAAACCGACGACGGATATCTCGCCCGGATGCGAACCGAGCGCGGATGGGCGCTCGCGCTCGTCGTCATCGCAAAGTAATTCCCTCGAACGCGAGCAAACGCCGGCGCATCGAACCTCGCGCTGCGCCTCGCACGCTGCCGTCGGCGCCGACGACGCGATGCGCCGGGATAAATAGATCCAGCGGCGTCATACGCATAGCGGCGGCCACTCCGCGATGGGCGCGCGGACGTCCGATGCAGCGCGCGAGATCACCGTACGAAATAATTTCGCCGGCTTCCAGCGCCGCAACGAACGACCACACCTCTTTTTGAAAATCCGTACCTTCGAAACGCAACGGTAGATCGAACCGCCGTAATCGCTTTTTGAAATACGCGTCCACTTGTCGTCTTGCTTCGCGCAGCAGCGCATCAGGCGCCATTGCTTGAACCCGTGCCCTGCGCGTGAACGAGGCGCCGCAAATACCCTCGCCGTCGCTCGTTACGACAAGCGGTACTCCGAGCGGCGTGAAAATCGCAACGCGGGCCGTCAGCATGCAGGCGGTTTCTCCGTCGCGGCAGGCGCCGCCCGGGTACAATTCCCGCCATGGAACAAAAACCGACGCCCCTGCGTGAAAACGAGCGCGCTGAAGTCATCAAAGAAGCGGTCGACGCGCACGAGGGCGACAAAAAGTTGGACGAGTACGACAAGGAAGTCGCCGGCTCGTTTCCCGCTAGCGATCCGCCGGCTCAGCCCTAGCCCGGGTTAGGGCACGCCCGCCGCGTGGGAACAACGCTTTTCGCATGGCCATGCACGAGATGAGCAGGCAGCAAGCAGAGGCGGTCGAGACCCGCTATCTGCTTTTTCTCGTGCGCGCCGGAGAAATTCTCGGCCTTTCGCTCGACTACCACGAGACGCTTCGCAACGTTTGCGCCGCGGCGGTCGAAACGGTCGCAGACATTTGTCTGCTCGACCTGGGCGAAGGAAACCGTACGGAGATGGTCGCGGCAACGCATCGCGTTCCCGGCATGACGGAGCGCCTGCTGCGCGCCGGGGATTTTCTTGCGGAATGCGAGGGCTATCCGCGGCACTCGGTGTGTGACGTGATCGAAAACGGCACGCCGCTGCTCATCCCCTCGATCGACGAGGCAGTGATTCGCAAGATCGCGACGAGTGAAGAACACGCGCAGTTCATGCGCGACATGGAATACCGTTCGCTCATCGTCGTACCCGTGGTTTCGCAGGTGCAAGGTATTTTGGGAGCGCTCACACTCGTACGCGCGCATCCGAGCGACGAACGGTACGACGAGCGCGCGCTGCTCTTCGCCGAGGACCTGGGGCGCCGCTGCGGCTCCGCCATTTCGAAATCCAAATTGTATTCGCAAACGTTGGAGATCGCCGCGCGCCTGCAACTGGCGTCGCTGCCGCGCGTCCTGCCGCAAAGGCCCGGCGTGACGTTCGACGCATATTACGAGCCCGCGGAAGCCGAGACGCTAGTCGGCGGCGACTGGTACGACGCGTTCAATCTTCCGGATGGACGCATCGGCATCTCGGTCGGGGACGTGAGCGGACACGGCGTCGACGCGGCGGCGTTTATGGGAAGCCTGCGCGACGCGCTTCGCACGGCGCTCTACGGTCAGCCGGACTTATTGCGCGCGCTCGACATTGCGGATTATTTGATCGGTGAAGAGTTTCCGGACGGACGCTACGCCACCGCGCAACTGTGCATTTACGATCCCGAAACCCGCAAGCTCTTGGGGGCGGCGGCAGGCCATCCCGGGCCGGTGATCTGGACGCCGGACGGTGGAGTCGTCGATCCGTTTTCGGAGCGCGGGATGCCGCTTGGGACGCGGCATCTGGGCGCCGGTGGACAGGAGATGTGCTCCATCGAGCTCGCCGAAGGTTCGCTTGCAGTGTTTTTCACCGATGGTCTTCTCGAGTGGGAGCGTGATTATATGGGAGGTGAACGCGCGTTGTACGAGGCGCTGCGATCGGAAGAAGTTCGCTGCTCCGCGCACCCGGCTAAGGCGTTGCGCAAGACTGTCGTGCGCGGCAAGCATCAAGATGACATTGCGGTGCTCACCGTTCGCGTCGAAGGACCTGCGAGCCCAGCCACCAAGTAAGGTACCCGCCGCGGAGAGGTGGCAGAGCGGTTTAATGCAGCGGTCTTGAAAACCGCAGAAGGTGTTGAGCCTTCCGGGAGTTCGAATCTCCCCCTCTCCTAGCGCAGCGCAATTTACCGCTGCGCGGTTGCGACGAACGTGAATTGCTCGTCGTCACGGGCGAATGCCGTGCCGACGATGCTTCCGTCGCGCACGCGTCCATCGACGTGATACATCCCGTTGTTTCCGATGTCGAACCAAATCGTGTCGCCCCGCTGCCCGCCGGTAACCGGAACGAACGCGGCCGAACCATCGGACGAGAAGTAGTAGCCGCGTACGATGCCGGCATCGGAAATCGTGAGTTTCAGCGTGCCGGTGTACGGGCTCGGCGAACCGTAGATCGCCGTCAGTGCGGTGGCATACTGTGTGGGGTCGGAAGCGGCGACCGCAGGCGTGGCGGCCGGCAAGAGCAGGCTGAACGCTGCTACGGTAAGCGCGAGTACGTGTTTCATATACTGCGCTAACGCACGAGGCCGCCCGGTTGCTACGCCCAAACAATGAGACTCCCAACCAGACCGAGAAAGCGAGGAGCGCCATGGTGACGCACGAACCGGTGGATCTTCGCGAATTGCCCGTCTGGGAGCGCGCCTCGTTCGTTCTCGAGGAGTCGAACAAACTCGGCGCGGGCGATTCATTTGAGTTTCTCACGGAAGTGGACCCGCGCGCCTTGATGGCGCGAGTGGAGCAGCTGCGGCCCGGGGAGTTTTCTTTCGAGCACCGTCAAGTCGGCGAAGCGGAATGGCGCGTGCGCCTGCTTCGGCTGCTCGTCGATGCACAGAATTCGTCGTTGGAAGCGGCATTACGCCGCAGTCCGGTTTTTTCGCGTTTGAGCGGCAACGCGTTCTCGCGCGTAACGGAAACGATCGCCGAACATACCGCGCGCAAAGGGCAGGTCATCTGCGCTGAAAATGCCGGATGCGAATCTCTGGGCTTCGTCCTCGAAGGCGCGTTTGCGGTCTTCGTCGGCGCAGGCTCGCGCGAGCGGCTGCTATTTCATCTTTTTCCGTTCGACACGTTCGGCGAGTCGGAATTCTTCGACCGCGGACTTACGATGGGTCGTACTGTCGCGCTTTCGAAAACTGCGCGATACGCGAGCGTGCCGTTCGAAACGCTGCGCGCGATTGCGGTGCAAGAGCCCGAATTCATGATGGCGATCGGCTCCGCGGCCGCTCAGCGCAACCGCACGCTGGCAAGCGAACTGGCCGCCCAAGTTTCCCAACCGATCATCGCGCGTGTCGCCGCAGCCCTTCTGCCGTACGCCGCGCCGGAGCGCGAACTTCATCCGGCGTTGCCGCCGCTGCCGACGATGACGCAGGCGCAGATCGCCGCTGCTGCCGGGACGGTGAAAGAAGTTGCGGCGCGCGCGATTGCCGAGCTCGAGCGGGTCCAAGCGCTGCGGCGCGAACGCGGACACATCCGCTACCTGGACCGCTCGAAATTGCTCGACATGATCGAAGAAGCGTCCTAGCGGCGCGCGCGCCGTGCCGTTTACGTTTTCGCCGCTGGCCGGGATCGTCGGCGCTGCCGTTTTGGGCGGCGCAATCGGCGTGCAGCGCCAAGCTGCGGCCAAACCCGCCGGTTTCCGTACGCATCTCCTGGTCGCGGCTGCATCCGCTGCGTTCACCGCGATGGGCGCGCATCTGCACGACACGCGCATCCCATCGTACGTCGTCGTCGGCATCGGTTTTCTTGGCGCGGGCGCGATCGTGCGGCAAGGACCCACACCCCAAGGACTGACGACGGCAGCGAGCATCTGGATGGCCGCGGCGATCGGTCTGAACATGGGCTACTCCACCAGTTTCGGGTTGTACGTCGCGCTGCTGGCCACGGCGATCACGATTTTCGCACTTGCAATCTCCGATGCGGATCTCATGCGCTGGCTGCGCATTCCGCGCAAACATACGATTCGCGTGCAATGCACGTCATCGGAGACCTCGGGCGCGCAGGTCACGCAGATCATTCGTGAGGCCGGCGTCGACATCGATCTCAGCGACGTCGCCGGCGTGCGAAACGAAGATGGCTATGAAATCATGGAACTCGTGTATGTCGTCGATTTGCCGCACGGCCGAAACTTGGGCGGCGTCGTGCGTGAGATTGGCGCGCTCAGCGGCGTGCGAAAAGTAGAAGCCACGGAACCGCCGTTCACCGGCACATGAAATTTTTGCGCGACTGGCTGCGCATCGAACGTCCCGCCGGAGTTGCTCCGAACGCCGCGCAGCGGGTTGAAATCGCGGCGCCGTTTCCGCAGGCGTGGCGCACCTGCCTGCGCGGTATCGAAGACGTCCTCGGCGGTACCGTTCGAGAGGCCGACGAGCGGCGTGGAACCATCGAAGCGACGTTCGGTCTGGTCAACTCCGAGCGCCTCACATGCTCGCTGCGCAAAGAATCCGAAACGGTAACCGAAGTCCTCATTCAAAGCAGACGCGGGGCTACGGTGCAGCCGGCTAAACCCTCGCAGTACGTGCGCGCGTTGGCGGAATTCTTACAAACGGGCGCTCGCTAGGTAAAGTGTCCGTGTAGGCGGTGCGCCGCCGTTCGCGCGGGGCCGATGATCCAAAGCGCATGATCAACACGTGGCAAGAGCGCCGGCGCGCCGTGCGCCGCCGCGATACCTACAAGCTCTGGTGCGCGCTCGGCACGAAGTGGGTGAGCGCGTACGGCGTCGACATTTCCGCGAGCGGTCTTGGACTGGTCATGCCGGTCGAGCTCGAGAAAGACGAAGTACAATTCAACGCGTCGCTGGACGACGTGCAAGTGACGTTCCGCGCGAAAAAAGTGTGGGCCCAGCCCGGAACGTTTCGCGGGCAGATCGTGCACCGCTACGGTTTACGAATTACCGGTATCGACGCCGACGGCTGGGAGGCCCTCGTGCGCTATTGCAACGCGCAAAATCCGCCGGAGGGCACCGAACAGTTCACCCGCCTCCAGCCGGACGACGTGGCGCGCCTCATCCCGTATACGGTGCAGCACCGGATGCTCGGTATCTTGGTCGAGCGCAAGCGCCTTGCGCCGCTGGATGGCAACACGCCGCTCGTGCAGTACGCGTACGGCGGCAAGACGGATCGCGACGGCGCGCCGATGCACCGCGTGAACGTACACTCGCGGATTTTCGATCGCGATGCGATGGAGACGCGCGCCTTCGACACGCGCTTTGTCTACGCCGAGGATCAGAGCGTTCTCACGCTCGACGAATAACGTCCAGTTCCAAATACTTTTGCAGCACCGCCGGCACGCGAATCGATCCGTCCGCTTGCTGGTAATTCTCCATGATCGCGACCATCGTGCGTCCGACCGCTAAGCCGGAGCCGTTCAGCGTGTGCACGAGTTCCGGTTTGCCTTTAGCATCGCGCCGAAAGCGGATGGCGGACCGGCGCGCTTGGAAGTCCGTGCAGTTCGAACAGGAACTGATCTCGCGATAGGTGTTCGAGCTCGGGAGCCACACTTCGAGGTCGTACGACTTGGCGGCGTTGAAACCGACGTCCGCCGAACACAACGCAACGGCACGGTACGGCAGTTCCAGCTGCGCGAGCAGCGACTCCGCGTCGCGCGTGAGCTGCTCGAGCGCATCGAATGAGTGCTCGGGCGCCGTCAGCCAGACCAGTTCGACCTTTTCGAATTGATGCTGGCGGATCAGGCCGCGCGTGTCTTTGCCGGCGGCGCCGGCTTCTTTGCGGAAGCACGGCGTAAACGCGCAATACTGCAGCGGCAATGTTTCGAGCGCTAAAATTTCATCCGAATGCAGCGCGGTCAGCGGCACTTCGGCCGTCGGGATCATGAAGAGATCCGCATCCTGATCTTGGAACATCGCATCGGCGAATTTGGTGAGCTGCCCGGTATTCCACATCGTTTGGCGCGAAACCAAGACGGGCGGCATCACCTCCACGTAGCCGTTTTTTGCCGCGCTGTCGAGAAAAAATTGCGCAATGGCGCGCGAAAGACGCGCACCGGCGCCGCGCAGCACGGAGAAACGGCTGCCCGAGAGTTTCGCGGCGCGCTCGAAGTCCAGGATGCCCAGACGCTCGCCCAGCTCCCAATGCGGAAGCGGTTCAAAATCGAAGTGCGGCGGTGCGCCCGCAGCGCGCAAGACCACGTTATCCTCTTCGCCCGCGCCGTCCGGAACCGAATCGTCCAGCACGTTCGGCGATTGCGCGAGCAGCCGGCGAAGCGGCGAGTCATCGCTGTCCATGCTCAGCGCGCGCTCCTGCTCTTCCGCGGCTTCGATGCGCTGCGAAAGCTCGTCGATTTCCGGACGCAACTCGAGCGCGGCTGCCGCTTTATCGGCAGATTTGCCGATCTGTGCCGATAGACGGTTCTTTTCGGCCTTCGCGGTTTCAACCGCGGTGAGCGCAGAGCGGTACTGCGCATCCAAGCGCAGAATCTCGTCGACGAACGAGGGATCGTGGCCGCGCCGCTGTGCGGAGCGTCGGACGCGATCGGGGTCGCGACGGATCAAAGAAATATCTAGCATGGAAAATCGCCGCATTGGATTCCAAGCCGACGCGCTCCTCGCTCCGGAGCAGGCGCTGACGCTGTACTTCGCGCGCGCGCAGATGCGCGCGCCGCAAACCGAGTACGTGCTGCTCGAACACGCGTTGCGGCGCGTGCTCGCGGAATCGATCGTCAGCGACGCCGTCTATCCGTCCGCGCCGCGGTCGGCGATGGACGGCTTCGCGGTCCGCTCCGCCGAGACGCCCGGACGCCTCGCGCTCGCCGGTGAGATCCGCATGGGCCACGCTTGGAGCGATGCGATGCCGTGGAAAACAGCGTTGCGGATTCCGACCGGCGGCATGCTCCCCGAAGGCGCCGACGCAGTCGTTCCTATTGAAGACGCACGCATCGACGCGCAGGCCGTTGAGATTCCGCAGGCAGTCCACGCCGGGGATTGCGTCACGCCCGCCGGTTCCGACATGCGCGCGGGCGAGACGCTGCTGGAGCCTGGACGGCGCATCGGCGGGGCGGAACTGGGGGTCTTGGCAACGCTCGGCATTCGGAGCGTCGCGGTGTACCGGCGTCCGGTCATCGCCGTTATCTCGAGCGGCGACGAACTCGTGGAACTCGACGCCGTGCCGGGCCGGGCGCAGGTGCGGGATTCGAACCGCTGGGCGATTGCCGGAACGCTGGAGGCGCTCGGGGCGGCGGTCCGCCATCTGCCCACCGCGCCGGACGATCCCGCGCGCCTGGAGGCGCTGCTTCGCGAAGCCGTGGCAACCTGTGACGGCGTGGTGCTGACCGGCGGCTCGTCGGTTGGTGAACGCGACTTCACCCCGCGCATCGTCGGCCAGCTCGGTTCGCCGGGCGTCATCGTGCACGGGTTGCGGGTCAAGCCCGGAAAGCCGACGGTTCTCGCGTGCGTGGGCGGTAAACCGGTAATCGGCCTGCCGGGCAACCCCGCGTCCGCCCTCATGATATTGGAAGCGGTCGCCGCGCCGGTCGTGGCTGCGCTCAGCGGCGGGG
>DAISWS010000010.1:0-17842 GCA_036826275.1 Vulcanimicrobiaceae bacterium | reverse complement strand
TGCGGCCGGCGGTGCAGCGGGCGGCGCTGGCGAGCGACGTGCGCAAGCGCGCGGGCTGGACCTGGTACGTGCCGGTGCGCCTGGACGAGGCCGGCGGGGCCGCCGTAGCGTATCCGCTGGAGTTGCGTTCAAGTTCGGTGAGTCTTCTGGCGCGCGCAAGCGGTTTCGTGGTTTTAGACGAAAGCGTCGAGTCCGCCGCGGCCGGCACGCCGGTTGACGTCACGCGATTTTTGGTGGGTGGAAACTGATTAACAAACTGGACCCCGAAGCGGAATTTTTGGCGGCGCCGCACATCGAGGCGATTCCCGTCGTCACGCCGTTCATCGGGCCCGAACAGCTCATGCGCGAAGGCGGACACGCTTCGCTGCTGCGTTTAGGCGCGAATGAAAGTTCGTTCGGTCCCTCCCCCATAGCCGTCGAAGCGATGGCGCGCGAGTTGCCGCATATTTCGTGGTACGGCGATCCGGAATCGTACGATCTGCGCTCCGCGCTCGCCGTACGCCACGGATGTTCGGTGGAAAACCTCTGCATCGGCGCGGGCATCGACGATCTGATGGGTTTGGCCGTGCGGGCCTTCATGTGGCCGGGCGCTGTTGCGCTCACCACACGCGGCACGTATCCGACCTTCAGCTATCACGTCACCGGCTTCGGTGGACGCCTGGAAACCGTCCCGTACCGCGACGACGGGTTTCTCGATGCGGACGCGTTGATCGCGCGCGCGAACCAGCTGCATCCCGCGATCGTGTATATCGCCAATCCCGATAATCCGAGCGGCACGCTGCTGCCTGCGGCGGAGATCGCGCGGATCTTCGAAACCTTGCCCGCGCAGTCGCTGTTGTTTTTGGACGAAGCGTACGCCGATTTCGTGGCCGACGATGAGATCTTTCCGCCGATGCTCCACGGACGGCTTTTGCGCGTGCGCACGTTCTCCAAAGCATACGGGATGGCGGGCGCGCGCATCGGCTACCTGATCTCCACGCCGCGCAACGTGGTGACGTTTCAAAAGATCCGCCTGCATTACGGCGTGAACCGAAATGCGCAAATCGGCGCGCTGGCATCGCTGGAAGACCGCGCGTTTCACCGCCAAGTCATCCACCACGTCGCGCAAGGCCGTGAGGAATACTATGCGCTCGCCGCGGCGATGGGCACGGGTGCCCTGCGCTCGCATGCGAATTTCGTCTGCATCGATTTCCGGACGAGCGAACGCGCGACGGCGGTGATGAACGCACTGCTCGCGCACGGCGTCTTCGTTCGCAAGCCCGGCGCGCCGCCGCTCGATCGGTACGTGCGGGTGAGTGTGGGCACTCCTTCGGAGCGCGTGGAATTCGGCGCGCGTTTGCGCGCCGTGCTGGCGGAGGTCGATCGCGGATGAGATATGCCATCGTCTCCGATATTCACGGAAACCAGGATTCGCTCAAGCGCGCGTTTGCACTGATCCGGCCGGAAGACCGCGTCCTTTGTCTGGGCGACATCGTCGGGTACGGTCCAAATCCGAACGAATGCGTGCGCATGATCCGCGAGCGTGCCGGCGAGACGGTACTCGGCAATCACGACGTGGCCGCGGTCGACAATTTCGGCATCGAATATTTCAACGCGGCGGCGCGCCGCGCCATCGAGTGGACGCAGACGGTCATCGAAGACGAGAACATCGCGTGGCTCAACGGGCTCAGCTACGAGATCCGTCAGCCGGGCTTTTTGCTCGTCCACGGCGCGCCGGTTCACTACTTCGAGTATCTGCTCGACAAGCGCCACGCGAAAGCGGCGTTCGAGCGTACGGATGCGCCGCTGATCTTCATCGGGCACACGCACATCGCCGAGTACTATGCGCTCGAACACGACGGCAACATCTCGCACGAGCACATGCAGCACGGTGGAAAAATTACGCTCGCGCCCGGCGTCCGCTACATCATGGACGTCGGCAGCGTCGGGCAGCCGCGCGATCTCAATCCCCAGGCGTGTTTCGTCTTTTTCGACGACGAGCAGCGGACCATCGAGTGGGTGCGCTACGACTATCCAATCGCAGAAGTGCAGCAGAAGATCATCGATGCCGAACTGCCGCATGCATTGGCTGCGCGTTTGGACGTGGGCCGCTAAGCGTTGACCGTCCCGGTCGATGACGGCCGCTGCTTTGCGTGCGGCCCCGAAAACGAAAACGGTTTGCGTTTGCGTTTCGACCGCGCGGATGGCGAAGGCGTGCGCGCGCGCACGGTGCTGCGCGCGGAATTCCAAGGCTGGCAGGGCATCGCGCACGGCGGCATTGCGCTCGCGCTGCTCGACGAAGCGATGGCGCACGCGGCCGGCGCAGCGGGGCATCGCGGCGTGACGGCGAGCATGAACGCGCGTTTTCGCAAAGCGGTACCGCTCGGCGTTCCGCTCGAGATCGAAGGCCGCGTCGAATGGATGCGCCGCAACGTGCTCGAGCTGCACGCGAGCGTGAAAGACGAGGACGGCACCGTGCTGGTGGAAGCGCAGGGCCGGTTCGTTTCGCAAGGCCGCATCGAAGATGTGGCGGACAGGCGCAACCCGGATGCCTAAGGCAAAGGCCGTTCGAAAGGCCGCGAAAGAAGAAGCGGCGCGCACAAATAACGCGCCTGCAGTGGACAACCGGCGCGCGCGCCACGAGTATCACATTCTCGAATCGATGGAAGCCGGTATCGCGCTCACCGGCACGGAGATCAAATCGATCCGCCAAGGCGGGATCAGTTTGAACGAAGCGTATGCACGCGTGCGTGACGGTGAATTGTGGCTTCTCGGCATGCACGTTCCGCCATACAAGCAAGGCAGTTTTTCGAACGTGGAACCGAACCGCCCGCGTAAATTGCTGCTGCACAAGGAGCAGATCGCGCGCCTGGGCGGACGCGCTGCGGAGAAAGGCCTGACGATCGTGCCGCTGCGCCTGTATTTCACGCGCGGCAAGGCGAAAATCGAGATCGGTTTGGCCAAGGGCAAGAAACTCTGGGATAAGCGCGAGGCGGTTACCAAGCGGGACGTCGAGCGCGAGATTGCGAGGCACACGTCGTGAGCGTTCCGGGTTTTTAACCGGGCGATGCGCGGTACTCGTCCGCAGCGTGCGATGGAACAAGCCGTTGAACAGGGCGGCGTCATTCGAAAAGGCGATTGCGTGCTCGTTGCGTGCAGCGGCGGATCCGACAGCGTCGGCGTTGCGGCGATTGCCTGCGCGCTTTCAAAACCGCTGGATCTGCGGCTGCATCTTGCGCACGTCAACCACGGCGTGCGCGCGTCCGCATGGCAAGATGAAGCGGTCGCGCTGCGCATCAGTGCCGCGCTCGGCATTTCGCTGACGTGTATTACGCTGACTCCCGAGCGGCGCGATGAAGCGACGTTGCGCGAAGCGCGTTACGATGCGCTGATCGAAGCGGCGCAGCGCATCGGCGCAAACGTCGTCGCGACCGGCCACAACGCGGAAGATCAAACCGAAACCGTTCTGCTGGCGCTGTTCCGCGGAACGGGCCCGAGCGGACTTGCCGGTATGCCCGCCCGTCGCGAACTTGCGCCCGGCCTGGATTTGGCGCGTCCGCTCGTGCGCTTCGCGCGATCGGAAATCCGCGAGTACGTTCAAACGCTCGGTCTCCCGTACAGCATCGATCCGACCAATGCGGACGTTTCCTACCGGCGAAATGCGGTCCGGGAGGCGCTCGGCGCGCTGCGCCCGCTTTTTCCGGGACTTGACGCAGCCGTTGCCAGAGCCGCTGCCGTGGTGGGAGACGAGCTCGCCGGGGCGCCTCATGCGGCGCTGCGTAAGCAGGTGCGCGAGACGCTGCAGGAGCACCAGGCGCTTCGCAACGTTGATTTCGAGCATATCGAGGCCGCCGTACGCACACTCGAGCGCGGCGGCAGCGGTCGCTTCGCCATGGGCCCGGGCGTCGAGGTTACGATTGAGAACGGGGAGTTAACGGTACATCGGGAGCAGAGATGATTCAGGAGTCCTACGGGGGCACGATCGAGCGAACGCTGTTTTCCGAGGCGGAAATTGCGGCCGCCATCGCGCGTTTGGCCGAAGACATAGCGGCCGACTTCGCCGGGAAACCGTTGCTGGTACTCGGCGTGTTAAAGGGAGCGCTGTACGTGACCGTTGACCTGGTGCGGGCGATTTCGCGCGTGCCCGGCGGGCCAAGCGAGCTGGAAATGGACTTTCTGGTTGTCTCGAGTTACGGGAATTCGACGCGTTCTAGCGGCGAAGTCCGGCTTCTCAAAGACGTCGGCCAGAATATCACCGGAAAGCACGTGCTCGTCGTCGAGGATATTATCGACAACGGCCTCACGCTGCAGTACCTTCGGTCGTTGCTCAGTGGGCGGGAACCGCAGAGCCTCAAATCATGTGTACTTTTCGACAAGCCGTACAATCGGCGCGTCGACGTACCGATTGATTATGTAGGGCTGCTCACGCCCGATGAGTTTGTCGTAGGGTACGGGTTGGACTACCGGGAAAGCTACCGGAACCTCCCATACCTTGCGCAGCTCCGCTCGTGGGTATTTTCAGAGTAAGGTAATTGTAAAGAGTCGTGAGCAAGCATCTCCGAGGCATCGTCCTCATCATCATCGCGTGCGTCGCGGTGTTCTTCATCGTGCAACGCTTGGTGCTGCCGACGACGGATACGGCGCGCTTGGACTACTCGGCTTTCTACCAGAAGCTCGAGCACAATCAGATCGAAGATTTCCACGCCGTCGGATACGACGTCACCGGACATCTCGTCAACGGCAGCAGCTACACGACCTCGATACCCAGCCGCGATTTCGCCTTCACGGAGCTCGTGCGCCAGCACGTCAAAGGCGGCGTCACGTGGGACATGCCGAACAATGCTTCGCTCGTTACCTCAATCGTCGGATTCCTACCGTTCATCGTACTTGCGCTGTTTCTGTTCATTATCCTGAGACAAGCGCAGAACGGAGGAAGTCAAGCCTTGTCGTTCGGCCGTTCGCGTGCAAAGATGCTTTCCGAAAACCGCCCGAAGGTCACGTTCAACGACGTTGCGGGCGTTGACGAAGCAAAAGAAGAGCTCGGCGAGATCGTCGAGTTCCTGAAATATCCGAAGAAATTCCAGGCGCTCGGCGCGCGCATCCCCAAGGGCGTGCTGCTGCTGGGACCGCCGGGATCCGGTAAGACGCTGCTCGCTCGCGCGATCGCGGGCGAAGCGGGCGTTCCGTTTTTCTCAATCTCGGGCTCGGACTTCGTGGAAATGTTCGTCGGCGTCGGCGCATCACGCGTGCGCGACCTGTTCGATCAAGCGAAGAAATCCGCCCCGTGCATCGTCTTCATCGATGAAATCGACGCGGTCGGGCGTCAGCGCGGCGCCGGTCTGGGCGGCGGTCACGACGAGCGCGAGCAAACCCTGAACCAACTGCTCGTCGAGATGGACGGTTTCGATCAAAATACCGGCGTGATTCTCATCGCCGCGACGAACCGCCCCGACGTGCTCGATCCGGCACTGCTGCGCCCCGGCCGTTTCGACCGGCAAGTCGTCGTCGATCGTGCCGACGTCAAAGGCCGTCAGAAGATCCTCGAAGTGCATGCGAAGAACAAACCGCTGGGGAAAGAAGTTTCGCTCGAGACGCTTGCAAAGCGCACGCCGGGATTTTCGGGTGCGGACCTTGAGAACTTGCTCAACGAAGCGGCGTTGCTCGCAGCGCGGCGCAACAAGACCGTCATCGAAATGAACGATTGCGATGAAGCGATCGACCGCGTGATGGTCGGTCCGGAGCGCAAATCGATCGTGATGTCTCAAAAAGAAAAAGAAAACACGGCATACCATGAGTCCGGCCACGCGATCATCGGCGGCTTGCTCGAAAAGGGCGATCCGATTCACAAGGTGACGATCATCCCGCGCGGCATGGCGCTCGGCATCACCTGGTCGCTGCCGGAAGACGATCGGCATAGCCGCACGCGTGAAGAGTTGCTTTCCGACATTACGATGGCGCTCGGCGGACGGCTCTCCGAAGAGATCAAGTTCAAAGACGTGACGACCGGCGCGAGCAACGATTTCGAAAAAGCCACCGAACTGGCACGCCGCATGGTGACGCAATACGGCATGTCCGAAACGCTCGGACCGATTCAGTACGGGCGCGGAAATCATCAAGTATTCCTGGGACGGGACCTGGGCGAAGAGCGCAATTACTCGGAAGAAATCGCTTCGAAGATCGACGCCGAAGTGCGCCGGATCATCGAGACGTGCTACGACCGCGGACGCCGGATCCTCACCGAGAACTGGGACAAGGTCGAGCGCATGGTGGCCTCGCTGCTCGAATACGAAACGGTCGAAGCGGACGAAGTCAAAGCGATTCTCGAAGGACGTCCATTCAATCGGGGCGGCGGGACGCCCGAGGCTGCGGAGCCGCCGGCGCCTGTGCCGGTCGACGAAGGCAAGCGCGTCGAACAACCCAAGCGCTTGCCGCCCAACATCTCGCCGGAACCGGCGTGATCTCTGGGTTGCGAAAAACCGCAACAGCGATATGTTTATGCATGTCGCTGTTTGCATTTGGCACGCCCGCGCACGCGCAAAGCGCGGGCACCTTGCCGGGCGGCGGAATCTACGTGATGCGGCCCGACGTGCTCGCGCAAACGACGGCGATGGAGCTGTGGTTTCGCGCTCCGTCTGCGGGAGCCGATGGAACGGCACCGGGCATTTCACGGCTCGCCATCAGCGCGCTGGCAGTGTCCAGCCCGCCCCACGGCACCTCGCTCGCGGAACTCGTGAACCGCTATGGCGGAACGCTTTCGATAAACGTGTATCCCGACATCGTCATGATCGGGGTGAGCGTTCCTGCGTGGGATGCAAGCCGCGTGCTTGCGGCGCTGACCTCCGCGTACTTTTCGCCGTCCATTTCCACCGAAGGGTATAAAGCGGCGCTGCGCGATTGTGCGGTGGCCGCCGCGGAGACGCGTTTCGATGCCGAGCGCATTTTGCAAGACGCACTGTTCGCCGATCTCTTTGCGTCGGGGCCCGCGCACTATCCGCCGATCCCCTCGTCCGTGGACGATTTCAGCAAGATCTCACAGGTAGCGGCGCAAGCATTTGCGCAACGCGACTTCCGGCAAAGCAATGCGGTGCTTTCACTTGCGGGCGATGTGGACGCGCAATTGCTCGGCAGCATTAAAGCCGGTGCGCAGACAGGCGGTGCGATGGATGCGCCGGTTGATTCGACGCTCGCGTCAACGCCCGGCTCCGGAACGAAGAGTGCCTTCGTAACCGGCTTAGGCTATGCGTGGGCCGGTCCGCCGATCGCCGACGTAAAGGCAGCGACCGCGATGGATTTTATCGCGGATTACCTCTTCGACAACGACCACGGGACGCTGGCGCACGCGATCCAAAAAAACAACAGCGACGCATTCGTGAACGGTCAATTCATCACACTGCACAATCCGGGAGTGCTGCTGCTCACGATTTCCGGCGCGGCTTCCGATGCGCTCCGCACGCAGGTGAACGACGCCGTCGCCGCGATGCAGCGGCCGATGGACGCCAAGGCGTTCGAAGCGGCGCGGCAGGCATTCGAATATCATTTGTTCAGTCAAATGCAAACGCCGATGGGGCGCGCAGATAACTTCGGATGGTATGCGGCCGAAGGCAACGCATCGTACGCGCCGGGATCGCCATCGGGCGAATATCTCAAAGCGGCGGCATCGCTCGATCCTGCGTACGTCGCGCAAACCGTGCGCACGTATTTGCAGCATCCCGCGCTCGAGGAACTCATCTCGACGCAGCGCAAGGAGAGCAGCACGTGATGGGACGCCTCGCGGCATTTTTTCTGGGCGCGCTGCTGCTGTGTATCCCGCTGCGCGCGCTCGCGGCCGCACCACTGCTTGTCGAACAGCCGAATCCCGGCGGCGAACTTACCGGCGCCGAAGTGCTGCTGCAAGCCGGCCTCGACCGGCAAACGTCCAAACAAAACGGCTTGGCGGCGCTCGTGGCGGAGACGGTTCTGCACACGCCGGTGCAAGGTGCGGTTCCGTTTGAAGACGCGGTGAACGCAAACGGCGGATCGATTACCTATGCAGTCGATCCGCGAGGTGTGCGCTTTTACCTCGAAGGCTTGAGCGTCAACTATCCCACGCTGCTGAATTTTTTTCAAACGGCGCTCACCAAACCCGATTTCAGTACTGCGACGCTCGCAGCGGCTCGAGCGGCGCTGGGGGACAAAATAAGGCAATCGCAGCGCGCTCCGCTGACCGTCGGCATCGATATGCTCAACCGCGCGTTCTATCAAGATTCCGCGGGCATGCCGCCGTACGGCTTGCCGGCGACGATCGCCGGTTTCAGCGGCGCCGACGCGCAGGCATTCTACCGCGAGCACTACCGCAGCGGCGACGCGGTCATCAGCGTCGACGGCAACATTTCGGCGATTCCGGGTTCGTCGTTTTCCGCGCTGGTTGCCGGCTTGCCTCCGGGTACTTCTGCTCGCGTGAACGTAGCGATTCCGAAGTTGCCGTCGACGTCGCGCCAATTGCTCGCGCGCCGCGACGTTTCGGTTCCGTGGCTCGTGGCGCAATATCCGGCGCCGGACATGACGAGCAAGGACTTCGGCGCAATGCTCGTGCTCACGACGTTCATGCAGCGCACGCTCGGAGACGTTTCCGAAGTTCCGGGAATTGCGACGCGCTCGGCCGCGCAGCGCGGCGTGGGCGCATACTATAACTTCGATGCCCGGCCCGCGAACGTGATCATGTATGTCGACGGCGGGCTCGGCGATCCGACGCGCACGTTTGCGACGGCCCTCACCGTGGTGAACGTGCTCGGACACGCGAAGCTCAGCGGCGACTTGAGCGAGATGAAAGCGTACGCCGCAGGCCGGTTGCTGGAGGATACCGTCACGCTGCAGGACCGCGCGTGGTTTGCGGGCGTCTTCGCCCAGCATGGCATGACCGGCGACTATTTTCAGCGCGCGCTCAAGGCGATTGACGGCACGACGTCCGCCGGCTTGCAACGCGTAGCGGCCCGCTATTTGGGTGCACCCACGATCGCGCTCGTACTTCCGCGCTCGCAGGCGAGCGTGCAGACGCCAACGCCGTAGTTGAACGTCGCGCTCGTTCACGATTATTTGAACCAGCGCGGGGGAGCCGAACGCGTCTTCGCGCACATCGCACGCGCGTATCCGCAAGCGCCTGTCTATACCGCGCTGTACGATCCGGCGCAAACCGGCGATCTGGTGGGGCGCGATCGCGTGCGCACCTCGTTTCTCGCGCGCATTCCCGGGGCAAACCGCTACTTCCGCTATCTGGCTCCGTTGTATCCGCTGGCGTTTGAACGCTTCGATCTGCGCGGGTACGACACGATCGTGAGTTCGACCACCGCGTGGGCGAAGGGCGTCATCGTTCCGCCGGGCGCCGTGCACGTGTGTTACACGCACACCGTGAGCCGCTTCGCGTTCGCGTACGAGAGTTACGTGTCCGCGCTCGGCGCGAAGCCCTTTGCGCGTCCGGTGATCCGCAGCCTCACCGAATGGGACGAGCGGGCCGCGCAACGTCCCACGCAATTCGTCGCCAGTTCGCGCAATGCGGCCGAACGCATCAAGCGGTTTTACGGACGCGATTCGATCGTGCTGCCGTGCCCGGTCGATCTCGAGCGTTTCAGCGTTGGGACCGGCCGCGGCGACTACTTTTTCATTGCGTCGCGGCTCTTGCCGTATAAACGCATCGACCTGGCCATCGAAGCCGCGCAGCGCGCGCGCGTACGGTTGTTGGTGGCCGGAACCGGTCCGGCGGAAGAAGCGCTGCGGCACGTTGCTCGCGGAACGACGACGACGATGCTGGGCTTCGTCAGCGACGAACGCATCAACGAGCTGCTCGGCGCGGCGCGCGCCGCGGGTCTTCCGGCCGAAGAAGATTTCGGATTGCTTCCGCTCGAGGCCGCCGCGTGCGGGCGTCCCACGATCGCATTCCGTGCCGGCGGCGCGCTCGAGACCGTTGTCGAAGGCGCGACGGGAGAATTTTTCGACGAACCCTCAGCGGAATCGCTTGCAGCCGCGCTGCGCTCGTTCGACGAGCGCCCGTACGATGCGCGGCGCCTTCGCGCGCATGCCGAGCAATTCGCGCCGCAGCGGTTCATGCAGCGCCTGCGCGACATCGTCCAGGACGTGCGCTCATCCGCATGAGCGGCATGTCCGTTCAAGTCGTCGACGAGCGCAGGCGACATTTTGCCAAACTGCGCGATAAGAACGTTTTTATCTACTGGCCGCACGGTTTGGGGGATTGGGCACACTTGGCGTTGATCGTCCCGTTTTTCGAGCGCAGCAACCGGTATACCGTCGCGCGCTACGGAGACGACTACGTCGCGCTATTCGAGGGCAATGCGTACGCAACGCCGTTGTACACCGGTGTTCGCTCGATCTCGGATGGCACCGATGCAGGCGCGCGGCATTTGGGCGTACCGTGGAAGCGCATCAACGGACGGGTTCGCAAGATAGCCGCTGGGCGCTTCGAGAGCGCGTTCGAGCGGCGGCACTTCGATGCCGTGTTGTATACCGATTATCCCGAGCGCGCAGGCCGTACGAAATATCCGTTCCATACGAAAGCGCGCGCGTTGCTGCGCGATTTGGTCGACCTCTCGCCCGCAGTGCTCGGCGCGCTCGAGAAGCCGCTGCGTTCCAGCATCTCGTTCGACGTGGATCGGGAGATCGAGCACATCATCGACGATCGGTTGCGCGGCTATGTGACGCCGGGAGAACGGCTCGCACTGATCGGGCGCGGCGGCCATACGAGCGCCGGCAAAAACTGGCAAAGCGATGAGGTTGCGGCGCTGCGCGGCATTTTGGATTCCCAACGGCCGCGTTGGCGCGCGCTGTGTTTTGAAGACGATTTCGGCGGGCTGTTCGGCGATCTCGATATTCCGTTCGCGCTGGTGCTCAAAGTGCTCGTGCGCCGCGCCGCGGTGCTGATCGGCGTCCCGGCCGGTCCGCTTCACGTCGCGTTAGGGCACGGTCAAATTCCGGTCGTCGGCATTTGGCTCGCGCATCATCCGGACTGGTATGAAGAGACTTCCCGGTCCGCGCTGCATCTGCTCGGCAAGCCGGTTTTCGATATGCGGTACGACCGCAGCACGGCGCACACGTCCGTGCCGCCCGCACTTCGCAACCGCACCATTTCGCTGCGCGAACGGATGCGCATCACTGCGGCCGACGCGTGGCAGGCGGCGTGCGAGTTGCTTCGGTAGGTTATTTCGCCAGGTTCGGATTTACCGCGAGCAGCGCGAAGGTAATGGCGTTGAATGCGCCGTGCGTGATGAAGCTCGACCACGCGTTGTTCGTTTTCGCGTAGACCCAGCACAGGATAAAACCGCCAATCATCAGCGGAAACGTTATCGAGGCGAACATGGCGCCGGTAAACGGCGGCTGCAAGTGCGCCAGACCGAAGAGCACCGAGCTGACGATCGCGCCGGCCCAAAATCCCCACCATTTGCGCATCGCATTGAAAAGCACGATGCGGAACACGCTTTCCTCGAACGCCGGAGCAACGACGATTCCAAAAACGGCGAACGCCGCCTTTTGCCAGCCCGCGGCATGCGTGTATACCGCGATGGCGGCCTCCGGCGTTTTGAAGTGCAGGACGTTCTCGAGCAGCGACGCCAGCGGCGTCACGATGACGAACATGAGGACTGCGCCGAGGACGACGATGCCTATTTGCCGCCCATTCAGCGAACGAAAACCGATATCCGCCAGAGGCGACTTGGCGACGAGTGGAAGCAACAGCAGAATGTAGCCGATGGTGATCACTTCGGCGATCGATTGAATCGTTACGCCTGGCATCGCCATCATCGCGCGCTGCACGCCGTACAGATCGAGATGATTGGAAGCCATGTACCAGATCGTTCCGATGATCGCCAGGGCGATAAACACGACGGCGATCGAAATCAGGAACCCAATGGTTCCGAGCCACCGGAAACCGTCAGGCGGGAAGGTGATCGGCGAGTCTTGCGAAGTCTGTAAGCCCGAGCTGTTCTCCACGAATCTCCGTATCCAGGCCGGCGCGCGTAAGCGCCTGCGCGATCACCGCACGCGGTATGCCGAGTGCCAGCGAAACGCTGTTTGCCAATGTTTTGCGGCGGTACGCGAACGCTGCGCGAACGACCTGCAGAAACCGGTGCTCGTCGCGTACGTCGACCGCCGGCCGCTCGCGGCGCGTCAGGCACATCACCGTCGAATCGATCTTCGGCCGCGGATAGAACGCGCCCGGTTTGAGCGTGAACGCTTTCTCGACGTGCATCGCGTACTGGACGGCGAGCGTGAGGCTCCCGTACGCCGCGGTCGAAGGGCGTGCCGCAAAACGGTCGGCGACTTCTTTTTGCACCATGACGACCAGCCGCTGCGGTCCATTAGGCATTTCGATGAACCGCATGATGAGCGGCGTCGCGATGTTGTAGGGAAGGTTGCCCGTGACGCGCCACGGTACGTCGCGGGCAAACGCGGAATAGTCGAACGTCAGCGCGTCCGCTTCGACGATGTGCGCGCGTTGCAGATCGTCACGCGATCGCAGTATACGGACCATGTCGGCATCAACTTCGATCGCGGTGACGTCTTCATGCATGCCTGCGAGCGCCTGCGTCAGCGCACCGGTGCCCGGACCGATCTCCAATATGCGAAAGGACTCGCCGTGCGGCGAGTCCTCGATGACGAGCTGCGCGATGCGCGCAGCGGAGCCTGCATCCATGAGAAAGTTTTGGCCGAGCCGTTTTTTCGGCCGGTAGCCGAACTGCTCGAGCAGCGCCTTGGGATGCATGGCGGCTGCTTTATTTAATGCAGCGTATAGACCTTTACGGAGCGGCGCCCGAAATCGACTGCATCGGTGAGCGAATCGAATCCCAGATCGATGCGGTTGCCGCGAATCGCGCCGCCCGTGTCGCCCGCGATTGCAAATCCGTATCCCGGAATGTACAAGCGCGTGCCCAGCGGGATAACGCGCGGATCCACCGCGACGATGCCGTGCCCCGCACGGGGTCCGGTCGCGGTATAGCCGCTGCAGCCGGCACATCCGGCGGTGTAGGCCGTCGCGATCATGTCGAGCGCGCCCGATGCAATGTACGAGGTTTTTTCGAGACCGTGGCGCGCAAAGTCCGCAATCGCATCCGAGGTGCCGACGCCGACCGCGACGACGCGCGTTTGCGGCTTGCGCAGAATGCGCGTGTTTAAGACGCGTTTGTGCAGCTTACCGTCCGTTTGCGTGTAATCGACCATCGTCAGCGCAACGCCCGGCTCGCCTTTACGCACGACTTTCACGGCGCCGGGCGGAAGCGAGAAATCGATCTCGTGGATCGTGCGCTGCGCGAGCTTGCGCTTTTCGGACGAGACCCATTTCACGACGCGTGCAATGCGAATGGTTCCGTACGCGACGATCGGATCCGCAAGCGACGGACGAACGATGTCGTGCGTACCGAGATGAATGCCTTGTTCCTCGAGTAACGCGCCGACGTCTTGCGCCGTCGTGACGATCGTTTTGGTACCCGATGCGGTAACGAGCCGTACGGGCACTGCGGGCGAATACTCGACGATGATGTTGTCCGTCAGCGGCGTGCCCGCGGCAGGGCGCACGAAGTCGCGCGGCCCGGGAACGATGCCGCGCTCCTTGAGAAACGCTCCGACCGTCTGCGCGGACGTGACATGCTGCGTCTGCGTGCCATCCGATTGGAAGAGCACGACATGCTTTGCAGATTGGACGTCGAGCGCGGCGGCGACGGCCCAGACTGGATGGGTGACGAAGCCCGCGCCCACCAAGCCGAGCGTTAATCCCGCTACGGCGCAGAGGTGGTATGCGCGGTTCAAGCTGCGTCCTATCAACCCAACTCCTTTCCTTTGTGGGATCTCACGGCGGGGCTAAGGCGGCCTTACAAGGCGTCTTCAAGCTCGTCCGAGTCGATCTTGAGAGGCGGTTATCGGTTGACGGATCCGATGAGGAAACGCCAATAACACATGAATGCCGGGCTTCACGGCCACCCGGCGAGGCGCTTACCGGTCCCACCGGTAAGTTGACCCGGGCACTATACCATGGCTTTACACAACCCGGAATATGCCAAAAGTCATAGCGAAGGGCAGGCCTATCCTCCTTGGCAAGCAGGCGCCGCCATTTCCAGGGTTCGGCCGAAAGCCGGGCATAAAGAGCAGAGCATGCGCGCCGGCTTTTTCACCGAGGTCTACCACCCAATCGTCAATGGCGTCGTCGCATCCATCGACGGTTTGGCTTCCGGGCTGCGCGCGCTCGGACACGAAGTCTACTGCTTTGCGCCCGCGATGCCGGGCTACGAAGAACACGGAGAACCGGTGTTCCGGATGCCTTCGCTGCCGCTGCCGGCCCCGACCGCCTACCGGCTCACGCTGCCCGTGGTGAGCCGGCGCAACCGGCACGCCATCATCAACCGGTTGGACGTGCTGCACGCGCATTCGCCGTTCGTCACGGGCTGGATGGCGGTGCGCTACGCGCGCCGGCTGCGTATTCCGCTGGTGTATACGTATCACACGCAGCTCGAAGAATACGCGCACTACGTGCCGTTCGAAGCGCATGCAACGCGGCGCGCCGCGTCGACCCTCACGCGCGGATTTGCAAATCTGGCCGACGCCGTCATCGTGCCTTCCGCGTCGATGCGCGATCATCTGGCGGATTTGGGCGTATCCGTACGCGTTGAGGTGATTCCGAGCGGCATCGATTTGCGGCAATTCAATTCCGGAACGCGCAGCGCGGCATTGCGCGAAAAACTGGGCGTTCGCAGCGGCGAGCGCATGCTGTTGTTCGTTTCGCGCCTTGCGCGTGAGAAGAACGTCGATTTGCTCGTCGATGCGGTGCGCGCGTGCAGCGTTCCGGTTCGGCTGATCATTGCGGGCGACGGCCCGGAACGCGCATCGCTGGAACAGCGCGCCGCCGAATCGGGCGTCGCCGATCGCATCGTCTTTTTAGGTCCGGTCGAGCGCCATGCACTCCCCGACCTGTATGCGAGCGCCGACGCGTTCGTCTTCGCAAGCGTCACTGAAACGCAGGGTTTGGTACTGGTGGAGGCACTGGCCGCAGGAGCGCTCGTGATCGCGGCGGAGGCGCCGCCGGTGCGCGAGGTGGTCGACGGCGCAGGGCAGCTGGTTCCGCCGGACGCGCGTGCGTTCGCGCGCGCTATCGAGCAGGTGCCGGCGAGCCCCGATCCGGCCCAAACGGCTCGCGCGTGCGCCGCCGCGGCCCGCTACAGCATCGAGCGCCAAGCCGAGAGCGTCGCGAACCTCTACGGGGACTTGACTCGAACATATGTTCGATCTACCATAGGAACATGAACGGGTTTATCGAGGCGGCAACCGGATTCGCCGCGGACGCGCAAGGCGAAGGTGTCGCGTACGTCCGCCTGATCCTCGCGGGTACCCCGCGGGTGCTCCGGGTTCCGTTCGCGGTTCGGCGTTATCCCGCGCTTCACGACCGGGAAATCGGCTATGCCGCACTGACTGCGGCCGGCGCGGTTCTACGCCGGCGCGGCGTGGAACGCGTGCGCTTCACGGTCGATGACGCGCACTTGGCGATGGACCTGCGCGAACACCGCGATGTTCCGGCGCCGCTGACGCTCGCCTACGTGCGCTTGCGTTGCGCGCTCAATCAGTTTAAGGAGTATGACATCGCCGCATCCGCTTCCGGTGAGAGCGATCTCACCGCGCGAGCGCGGAGCGAAACGGCGATGCACGTTGCGGCATAACGCGTGCCGCGTTATCGCCGGCTCAAAGCCGTCGACTTACCGGCGTCAACCGTCGATCTCGCCAAAGCGCTGATCGGATGCGTGCTCGTCCGAGACTGCCCGGACGGCCGAACCGCGGGCCGGATCGTTGAAACGGAGGCGTACGTCCGTGACGATCCGGCTTCGCACGCATACCGCGGCCCAAGCACGCGTAACGCGTCGATGTTTCTCGGGCCGTTCCATGCCTACGTCTATAAGATCTACGGCACGTCGTTCTGTCTGAACGTCTGTGCCAATATCTCCTGCCTGCCTGATGGGGAACCCGGTGCGGTGCTCGTGCGCGCGCTCGAACCCCTCGAGGGCCTCGCGCTGATGGAGGCGCGCCGGGGCACGACGCGCCTGCGCGACTTGGCGCGCGGACCCGGAAGGCTTTGCCATGCGCTCGACGTCGATCTGACCCTGGACGGCATCGATCTGCTGCGCGACAGGCGGCTGTGGCTCGCTGCGCGGGCCGTTCCGCAAGCCGGCCCTACGGGCGGGCAACCCATCGGCCGAAGCCGCCGTATCGGCATCACGAAGGCGGCGGACCGCCTCCTGCGTTTCTACGAAAAGCGCAACCCATTCGTAAGCGGCCCCAAATGGCTCTCATCCTAACTCCCTTGGCGTCATCCTAACTCCCTTGGCGTCATCCTGACTCCCTTGGTGTCATCCTGACTCCCTTGGCGTCATCCTGAGGTATCGAAGGATGGCCGAGCCTTGTCGAGGCCTACCACCTGTGCTATAGTTTCCTCGTCGCAAAGTGTCGCCCTGAGATAATCGAAGGGTCGTTAAAGAACGCGCGACGCAGTAATTCCCCCCGCTCACGTCGTCATGGAATATCGCGGCAGCCTCGCCCGACGTTTTCGTGTATGCGGCGTGCGGACTCTACGAGAGAGATAATCCACTGCAATTCGATAATCGCAACGACGGTGGCCGGCCTCAAGGCGGAGGCCGACGTCGCCGCTCCCGCCGTCACCGTCAATTCAATCAACCGCATCACGCCGAGCAGTTCCCGCAAGTCGAACAAGCCGGACCGGCGATGCTTACCGCCGAGCAACTCGGCGAGAAAACGAAAGCCGAACTCAACGCGATCGCCAAAGAGTTCGACATCGAGTCGCCGCTCAAGCTGAAGAAAGACGAACTGATCCCGCGCATCCTGGAGACCCAGGCGCAGCGATCGGGTCTGGAGATCGCAAACGGCGTGCTCGACATCTTGCCGGAAGGCTACGGCTTCCTGCGGCGTGACGGCTACGTCATCGGCCCGGAAGACATCTACGTCAGCCAGTCCCAGATCCGCCGCTTCGAACTTCGCCGCGGAGATTTGATCGAAGGGCAGACCCGGCGCCCCAAAGAGAGCGAAAAATACTACGGCCTGATCCGCGTCGACCGCATCAACGGTCTGCTGCCCGATCAAATACGCGGCCGCCGCGTGTTCGAAAAGGGCACGCCGATCTATCCGAACGAGCGCTATAGGCTCGAAGTCCGCGCGACGCAACTTTCGACGCGCGTCATCGATCTGTTCTGCCCGATCGGTAAAGGCCAGCGCGCGCTGATCGTCTCGCCGCCGAAAGCCGGTAAGACGACGCTGCTCAAGAACATCGCGAACGCGATTTCCATCAACCATCCCGACGCGCACATCATGGCGCTGCTCGTGGACGAACGTCCGGAAGAAGTCACGGACATGCAGCGCACCGTCGACGGCGAAGTGATTGCCTCGACGTTCGACGAGCATCCGGAGAACCACACCGCCGTCGCGGAGCTCGCGATGGAGCGCGCAAAGCGCTTGGTGGAACTCGGCAAAGACGTCGTCATTCTCCTGGACTCGATCACGCGTCTTGCGCGTGCGTACAACCAGGTGATTCCGACGTCCGGGCGTACGCTCTCGGGCGGTCTGGATACCGCCTCGCTGCACAAACCCAAACGCTTCTTCGGCGCTGCGCGTAAAATCGAAGAAGGCGGCTCGCTTACGATCATCGCGACCGCGCTCGTCGAGACCGGTTCGAAGATGGACGACGTGATCTTCGAAGAGTTCAAAGGCACGGGCAACATGGAACTCAACCTCACGCGTAAACTCGCCGAATCGCGCGTGTTCCCCGCCGTCGACATCAAGCGCTCGGGCACGCGGCACGAAGAGCTGCTGCTCAGCGAAATCGAAATGCGCA
>DAISWS010000009.1:40532-43490 GCA_036826275.1 Vulcanimicrobiaceae bacterium | reverse complement strand
ACGTCGAGAATCGACTTGGCCTTCGTGTAGCCCGCGGGCACGCTGAAGAGCGATAGCGCCGGGGTCGACGGTGCAAACGTCAGCAGATCCATCTTCATAGTGCCCGTCATGCTTCCGGTAGCATCGAGCGCAAGCTGCAGCGGAATGCCCGATAAATCGTCGGCTAGTGCGAGATTGCCGTTTATTGTTTCCAATTTGCCGCCGTGCTTTTGCGTTTTTGAAATGAAATGAAACACGCTCGCCATGTGGCCGTTGACCGGCTGATGTCCGGTCAGTTCGATCGTTTCACTGTACACGTCGTACTGCGTCATCGAATCGAGCCCCTTGAGGAACGCATTCATCGGCGAATTCGGCGCCGGCGTCGCCTTGGGTTTCGGCTTCCCCGACGGCTTCGACTTCGGTCTCAGCAAGTTCAATGTACTCGTGTAGTATGAGTGCGACTGTGACGACCACACCGTCATCATCTGCGTCTTCAAATTGAAGAGCGCGGTCACGCCGCCCGTCGGAAGCAACTGCGTGAGCAGCGCGTTCTGCGATGGGTCTTGCGACGACAATGCCATCTTTTGCAGATCCAGGCGCACGAGCCCGGGACGCGCCCACATTGCCACGTCGGCCTGAAGCCCCATCGATTTACCCGTGAACTCGACTTGTGAGGTAAGCCTGCCGGTTCCTGAAAACGCGGTTAGTGCCGGTCGCGGGCTGGGGCTCGGCGATGCGCCCAGCAGCATACATGCGGTAAGAAAAACGATAACGTGGCGCATACGTGTCCCTCCGCGAAACGCGGCGGCCTTTCCTTTCGCGCGCATCGGCCGCGAAGGGGATTGGCGGCAATACAGAACTAAACCGCCATGGCCGACCTCACCCTTCAAAACGTACGCGGCGCGCGCGTAACGCTCAACCGTCTAGGCGCTGCGATTGAATCCATCGTCGTACCGGATCGCGATGGAAATCTCGGAGAAGTTACCGTGCCCGCGGGAAACAGTGCAGGTAAAACGATCGGACGCTATGCGAACCGGATTGCGGGCGCCTCATTTGAACTCGACGGACACACGTACGAGCTTCTTGCGAACGAAGGACGCAACACGCTGCACGGCGGACCGGACGGCTTTTCAAAACGCGCCTGGGATATCAAAGACGACAGTTTCGTGCTCAAGAGCCCGGATGGCGATCAGGGATTTCCGGGAACGCTCGAATGCCGCGTGCGCTACACGTGGAGCGACGACTGCGCCCTCACGATCGACTATACTGCAACCACAGACAAGCCCACCGTAATCAATTTCACGAATCACGTCTACTTCAACCTCAGCGGCTGGGGCGGCGTCGAGCAGCATCAATTACAAGTCAGCGCATCGTCGTATACGCCGCTGGACGAGGAACTGATTCCGACCGGCGAGATTGCAAGCGTTATTCTCACGCCATACGATTTTCGCGCAATGCGTGCGCTGGGATCGCACAAGTACGACGTCAATCTGGCGATCGACGGTTGGAACAAGACCCTCCGGCGCGTTGCGGAATTGCGTGATACGAACTCCGGACGGCGCATCATCGTCGAAACGACGCAGCCGGGCTTTCAACTCTACACGGGTAAGGAAGGCGCGGTCGCGATGGAACTGCAGCATTTTGCCGACTCGCCGCACCATCCGAATTTTCCGAGCACGGTGCTGCGCCCCGGCGAGACGTTCACCGCCACGACCGTTTACCGCTTCGAAGTGTTGTACTGACGCTCGCGGTCGATGAGCGCGCGTTTACGCGGTAAGCCCCACTTGTAGCCGCCGACTTCGCCGCTGCCGCGGATGACGCGGTGACACGGTATCACGAGCGCGAGGACGTTGCTCGCGCACGCACGCGCAACGGCTCGCGCGCTGCGCGGTTTGCCGAGCGCATCTGCAATCTCACCGTACGAGCGTACGTCGCCGTACGGAATGCCTTGCAAGTAGTTCCAGACCCGCAGTTGGAACGCCGTCGCGCGGATATCCACCGGCAGATCGAGGTGCGGCTTCATTCCCGCGAGATGCGCGCGCAGCGCGTCCGCCCACGCGATGAACTGCGGGTCGTGCGGGTCGCGCATCGGCTCGCACGCCGCGCTTGGATATTCCGCGCGCAGCATCGCTTCGAGCTCCTCGTGCGACTCGCCGAACTGCACGAAGCACAAGCCGCGATCCGTCGCGCCGGCCATCAGCAAGCCGAGTGGCGTATCAAACGAGGCATACGTGATGCGTACGCCTTTACCGGACGCGCGGTAAGCCGCCGGCGTCATGCCCAGGCGCGCGTCCGCTCGTTCGTAGACGCGGCTCGAGGAACCGTATCCCGCATCGTATACGGCGCTCGTCACGTCGGACGAAGTTTTGAGATGTGACTTGAGCCCGCGCACGCGCTGCGCGTCGTGATACTGCTTGGGCGTGACGCCGACCAGCGCTTTGAACGTGCGTTGAAAGTGAAAGCGGCTCATGTTCGCACGTTGCGCAAGTGCTTCGAGCGAAAGCGTTTGGTCGGAGTGACGTTCGATGTACCGGCAGACCTGTTCGATGCGCTGCGCGACGGCGTCGCGCGCATCAAGCGGGCGGCAGCGTTTGCACGCGCGCAGTCCGGCGCGTTGGGCGTCCGCGGCGGATTCAAAAAAACGCACGTTACGCCGGAGCGGTAAGCGGGCCGGGCACGAGGGACGGCAGTACACGCCCGTCGTGAGCACACCGAAAAAGAACCGCCCATCCTGCGAGGCGTCCCGTTCTTGCACTGATGTCCAGCAATGGTCGTCGTTCAGCATGCGTCCAGCCTAGCCCGTTCGACCGCTATCTGCCATCGGAAAGTTGCGTTCGAATCCGGGAACAGGACGCGCAAAACAGCCGCCGGAAAGACGCCGAATCATGAAATATATGCGTTTCATCGCGCTCGGCCTCAGCTTGCTCGCGATCGCGGCCGCGCCCGCCGCCGCGGTTCGCGTTCCGCAGGCGCAAATCG
>DAISWS010000009.1:15547-40522 GCA_036826275.1 Vulcanimicrobiaceae bacterium | reverse complement strand
CCCGATGGACCGCGCTCGGACTGAAACTGCCGCCGGGCGGCATCGTGCTCGCACACCCGTACGCGGCGCCGTACTCGAACCGGTCATTCGTCGTGCCGTATTCGTGGTACCGCGATTTTTATACCAAACTGCGTGCAAATAAAGACGTGCCCGTGAAAGCCTCCGCGCTTCGCAGCGACCTCCCGGTGCTGCGCCTGCTTTTGCAGAAAGCGTATGCGGGATACGAGCCGGCCGCCGAGCATGGGTGGAAGTGGGCGAACATGTTTCGCAATTGGGACGCGCAGCTCGCGCGCGACGGCGATCGCAGTCTTTCGTTGAAACAGGCGTTCGCGCCGTGGGGACGGCTCGAGCGCGTGCAGCTCGACAATCATTCCGGCATTCCGGATTTCACCGCGTTCAACAGCGGATCCGCAAGCGCCGAGCTCGCGCGCGATCCCGGCCGCGCATGTTCGGGTCTTCGTTTTGCGAACGGCGCAAACGAAAAACTTTCGATGCACGATGCGGGACAGCAGCCGCATGCGGTGCAGCGCTGGGACGGTACGCATCTCTCGCCCACGTGGTATGTGAGCTATCCGAAAAATCTCGGAACCGCAAGCGCGTTGCAATGCGGCACGCAAACCGTTGCGCTCACGCCGGTAGCGCAAACCGCCGCGCCTTCGCAAACGCCCGTGTATCAAATGCTCGGCAAGGGCATCGCGTATTTGCGTTTGCCGACGTTTACGGACGCGAATAACGAAGCGTTGCGTTCGGTGCTCTCGAAAGCGGCCGACCTCGGAAAAGAGCGGCTAATCGTCTTCGATCTGCGCGGTAACGACGGCGGCAACGTGCCCTCGGATATTCTGACGAACTGGTTTGCGGAAAGCGCGATCGAGAACGCGGATTCGATGACGCAAACCGGAACGAATTCATGCTTTACCGTGGGCCTTTCGTTCGGGCTGCAGCAGCAGCTGATCAACGGTCTGAAGGCGCCGGTCTCGCCGGGATTCCAGCAAGCGCTTCAGCAGCTCGTCGACGGGCTCAAAGGATCGGCGACGCCCGACTGTGCGGTCGAGCCGGACGTGCGCACCGCGGACCATAGCTTGCGCGATCATCACTTTGCCGTGCACGCGGAGCAGCAAGGTCAAACGCGCGTCGTCGCGTTGGTCGACGGCGGCTGCGGTAGCGACTGCGAGTACATGACGTATCTGCTCGGAAACTTGCCCGGTACGGTAATCGCCGGTTCGAGCACGTACGGCGTCATGGGCTTCACGCAGCCCGGTTACTTCGTGTTGCCGCATTCGCACGTGCCGTTCCGCATCGCGCTCAGCCGCACGGACGCGTACGGCGATGCGCGCTCGGTGGACGGCTACGGCATTACGGTCGACGTTCTGCTGCCGACGGCGCAATCGCAATCGCAGCAGTCGCTGACCGCGCTCGCGCAACTGCTCGCCGGCTAAAACAGCAGCGTAGCCAGTTCGCCCACGCGCCGGAAGCCCGTGCGTTCGTACAGGCGCAGCGCGGCCTGGTTGAATCCGTTGACGTAGAGGCTGAGCGAGGGCGAACCTTCCAACAATTCCGCACAAATTCTGCCGAGGGCCTGAGCCGCCAGACCACGCTGCCGCAGTTCGGGCGGCGTCCAGATTCCTTGCAATTGCAGCGTGTAGTCGCTGCGCGGACCGATATTGCAGAAGAAACAGAGCCGCGCGTCCTGTTCGCCGACCCACCATAACCCGCGGTCGATCATGATGCGTACGTTGGCGTTGAACTCCGCGCTCATCGTGCGCGGATCGTACTCGAGCTCGTGCTCGATCATTTTTGCGGAATTATCCGCGACGATCTCCCATTCGTTCGGATACGCGCGCCGCACGGTCATCGTTCCGGGCTGCACGACGATCGTCTTCGCATCGACCGCCAGGACCGGCTGGCTCTGGCGCACGCGGCGCGGCGGCGCATGCCAGCGCCGCACGCGCTCCCAATAGCGCTCGGTGACGGCGCGTGGCGCGACGATCATGCGTTCGAAGCGGTATCCGGGCGCGACGTCCGCGAACGCGGTAATGGCCTCGTCGCCGTCGGCCGCGATCACAACCTGCCGTCCGAAAAACGCAACGCCGCGGACGCGGCCGCGATCGGCGAGATACACGTACAGCGAGGAACGGGTGCTCGTCGAACGATCGCCCGCGATCAGCCACGCGAGGAAAACGTTTTCATACGGTGCTTGCGCAAGGTACTCGAGTGCCGCGCGCTCGTGCGCACGCACAAGACGCTGCACTCCGGATTGCATCAGCTCAGTTTGAGGACGAATGCCGGCGTACTGGTTGGCTGTTTGCTGCCGCCGTCCGGTTCGATGCTCACTGCCACGGCATCAACGGTGCTCGCATCGACCGGAATGCGCACGACCGCAACGCCGCCCGCGTCGGGAACGAATGTCGAGGATGGTGACATCTTCTTCGCGCCAGTATGCAGCGTCCACGCTTGATACACTTTACCCTTCGGCGGCGGGGGTAATTCGTCCATCGCCAAGTATAGGCGCTTGCCGCGGCGCACCACCTGCCCGTGCGCTACGTCGAAGCGCTGTGAATCGGGCGATACCAGATCCGCGAGGGCCGTGCGCTGGATCGCGAGATCGCGCGCGAGCAGCCGGCTGTGCGTTTCAATGAGCGAGAGATCCGCATTCTTCTGATGGATTTGATCGTTGAGCGAGATGTTGAAAATGCCGGTAATCAGCGCAATCACCAGGCACGCCGCCGCTACGGCGTACGCTGGCCAGACGATTGGGCGCACCGCCCGCATCTCGCCGACGTTCGTACGCACCGGCGCGGCAGCGCCGTCGCGCCGCACCTTTTGCATGATGCGCGCCTTCAGCAGCGGACTTGCGACGACCGCACCGCGTTCCAGGTCGGGACACGACTCGGCGGATTTTGCGACGGCATCCACGGCGGGCCGCAGTTGCGCGTATTCTTTGCGGCAATCCCCGCACGTTTCCAGATGCGCGCGCACGCGCTCCGCCTCTTCCGGCGGCAGCGCTCCAACGGCGTAGACCGCGACGTCGTCCAGCATTGCTTCGTGCGCCATCAGGCGTTCACCGTATCCGCGAGCAGCGCGCGCAGCTTACGAAGACCCATGCGAATGCGCGTCTTGACCGTGCCGAGCGGAATTCCGGTCCGGCGGGCGATCTCTTCATGCGTGGCGCCGCCGAAGAAGCCGAGTTCGATCGGTTCGCGCTGTTCGGCGGCCAAATGGCCGAGCGCAGCGCGAACGCTGTCGGCATTCAGGTGAGCGAAAGCAGTTTCCTCAAGCATATCGTCGGCAGTCGTGTTCTCGGGCAACTCTTCTTGGCGGTATGACTTGCTGCGAAGCAGGTCGAGCGCGCGGTTGCGCGTCATGCGGACGATCCAGCCCGCGAAGTTTCCGGATTCAAAAAGATGCGGCGCACTCCAAAGTTTCAGAAAGACGGCTTGCGTGACGTCCTCCGCTGCCGCGACGTCGCCCAGCATGCGCATCGCTACACCGTAAACCAGACGGTGATGCGCGTCATACAAGGCTTCAAAGGCGGCTGCGTCTCGAGCGCGCACGCGCGCCATGAGCCGGGAGGCATCTTCCACACGTGCGTCCTTCGCTTCATGGGGAGCATCCCCCGGTATGCTAACGTGAGACCCGCGAGGGCGGATTCGAGCAAGCGGGCGCCGTGCGCTACCAGCTGCGGGGCGGCTCGTAATCGCCGCTCACGGGCGGCAGGTCCGGCATCGCCGGACGCGCGTCGTCCACGCCGGAAAAGCGCGGAATCGCGGGCACCTTTTCCGCGGCGCTTCCCGGCGCAGCCGGCGCGGCGGCCGTTTCGACGACGGTTTGCAACGATGAGATCTCGGGTGGAAGATGCAGCAGTTCTTCCTCGCTGCGCTTGGCCAGACCGCGTATGATGTACGCTTTTTGCAAACGGCGCAGTCCCGGGAGCGGCAGCGTGTTGATCGGAATGCCGACGAATTGCTCGGCAACCGGTTCATACGTGGCGGCGGTCGTCAAAATATACGCGTTCAGATCTTCCGCGGCTTGCTGCAGACGCGCCGCGACATGCGCAGGATGTCCGACGATCGCGAATTCGCGCCGCTGCGCAAAGCCGACTTCGCCGGCTACGACCGGCCCGGAGTTCACGCCCGCATAGACTTGAAACGGACGTCTGCCCGCGGCTTGCCAGCGCGTATTCATCGCGTTTGCAAGGCGGATGATCCGCAGGGCAGCGCGCAGCGCGCGTTCCTCTTGGAACGTGTCGCTGGTCAATACGCCGAAGACCGCCGTGATGCCGTCGGCGTGCAGGCGTTCGATCACGCCGCCGTGGCGCACGATCGCGCGACCGGCGACCGCGTAAAACTCGTTGAGATGACGCAGCGTTTCTTCCGCGCTCAGTTCTTCCGAGAAAAATCCGAAGTTGCGGATGCGGCAGCACAGGACGGTTGCATGATGGCGCTGCGCCCAGAGCAAGCGTAAATCCCGCCGTGCCAAAATTTCGTCCACGACGTGCTCCGGAACATAACGCGAAAACAGCGCGCGTAAACGGTGCAGTTCATCCCGTTCGTGCAGATACCGTAAAGCAAACATCGCAAGCGCCGCAAGCGCACCCGCCGCGAACAGCCCCACGAGCACGGCTACTACCATGTGATCCGGTTTTCGGCCGGGAGGCCTGGCGGGCTTACCGTCTAAGCTCGGCGCCATGGACGTCCTGGAACGGATCCGCGCGTTTATCGCCGGTTTTGCAGGCTATGCCGAGCCGGAGGTGCGGCGCATCTCGGACGAGCAGATTCGGGCCTTCGTCGGGGAGGCGCTGGCCGCGCTCCCGGCGGTAGAAATCGAACAGCTCGAGGAGCAAGAACGCTTGTACTACGATCGTGTGCTGCTACGCTGTGAATTCATCAACCAAGAGATTTTCCGTGCGTTTGACAGCGGCGCGACCGCCGGGCGCATCGATGCGACGCTGGCGGCGGACGCCGATGTGGTGCACGCTGCGGCCGAGCTTCGCAAAATAACCGGCGCGACGCTCAACGGCGCGCTGGTACGTCTGCATGACGCGCTCGACAAGCGCGATGCCGCGATGCAGAGCGCCTGATGCTCTTCGCCGCGCTTACGCTGCATCTGCTGCCGCGTCCGCAATCCGTCGCGGTCCAGCATTGTGCATTTCCGATCACGCGCGCGCTGCGCGTTTCGAGCGGTTTTGATTCCGGCGCCGTTCAAGAGATCGACGAGCGCTGGCGCGCGCTCGGGATTCCGTCGCTCGTCAAAACGGCGGGCGTTTCGGACGTGCGCATGGTTCATGCGAATCTGCCGCCGCAAGCATACCGCCTGCAGACGAGCGGAGACGGCAGGGTGACGATCGCCGCAGCGGATGCTGACGGCGCGTTCTACGGTGCCATGACGCTCGCGCAGTTACCGCAGCGTGCCGGAGGGGCGTACGTGCTGCCGTGCGTGCGCATTACCGACTCGCCGGCGCTTGCCTGGCGCGTGCTCTCCGACGACGTTTCGCGCGGTCCGCTGCCGAACATGCGCTATTTCGAAGAGCGCATCCGCACGATCGCCGCCTTCAAGATGAACGGGTACTCGCCGTACATGGAGCACGTCTTCGTCGCTCCGCACGATCCGTTGCCCGCTCCCCTGGACGGGATTACGCCCGCGCAACTGCGCGAGCTCGATGCCTATGCGCGCCGCTTTCACGTGACGTTCATTCCCGAGCAGCAGACGTTCGCGCACATGCACAACACGCTGCGGTACGAGAAGTACGCGCCGGCGGCTGAGTTTCCGCACGGGTTTTTGCTCAGCCCCGCATCGCCGCTCTCTATCCCGTACATCGCGCGCGTCATCAAGGACGAACTCGCGGTCATTCCGCATCCGCCGTTCTTTCATATCGGCTCGGACGAAACGTCCGTGCTCGGCAAGGGCCAAAGCGCGGCGCTGGTGGCGCAGCACGGGCTCACGCAAGTTTACGCGCAACACATTCGCGACATGAACGCCATCGTCAAACCCTCGGGCGCGCGCCTGATGCTGTGGGATGACGGGATCGAGAACGATCCGGCGATCATGCAGCTGATTCCGCGCAACGCCGTCGTCGTCAACTGGCACTACGGCGCCGAAAAAACGTTCATGCCGTACATCTCGCTGCTCGCCAAAGGCGGCTTCCAGCAGATGATTTCGCCGGGCGACAGCAACTGGAACCAAATTTTTCCCGATGTGAAGACGGCGCTCGAAAACGAGCGCACGTTCATCGACGAGGGCAAGAAGGCCCACGTCTTCGGCCTGTTTCAAACCGTGTGGCACGACGACGGCGAGTCGCTTTTTGAGGCGACCTGGTATCCGGTTCTCTATGCCGCCACGAGCGCGTGGGAGCACGGGTCGGTCGATCCGGCGCGCTATCAAGCCGATTTTCCGTTCGCCTTCTTCGGCAGCACCGATGCGCGCTACGGGGACGACGTCGCCCGTCTTGCGGACATTCAAACGCGCATATCGGATTCGTACGAGTACTCGAGCGATTATCTCATGTGGGCCGATCCGTTCGATTCGCATTTCGCGCAGCACATGGCGCCCGTTGACGTAAGCCGCGTGCGGCTCGAAGCGGAGGCGGTGCAAGAACATCTCATCGCGAACGCGCCCCCGCTGCATGCCAATGCCGCGCGCGTCATGTTTCTGGCAGCGCGCAAATACGATTTCATCGGGCGCAAGTTCCAAGCGGCCAAAGAAATCGCGGACGATTATACGCAAGCGCAGGCGCATGCGCATCAAAAAGGCAGTCCCGCCGGCCGCGATTTGACCTGGAGCAAGTACTGGTTTTGGGAACTGCGTGACGGATATGAAGAACTCGAACCGCTGTACGCCGCAGCGTGGCGGTACGAGGACCGCGAAAGCCACCTCGGATCCAACCTGGAGCGCTACCATCTCGCCGCGCAGCGTAACATCGAACGCGCGGACGCGCTGACGAACGTGACGCTGGATTATTACGCCGGCAAGGCGCTGCCGCCGCTCACCGACATCATCAAGTGATCGTCCCGCTCCTCATTCTCGCGGTCTTTCTCGTCTTCGCGGCGCTCATGTACACGCGCGCGATGCCGGCGCTGCTCGCAGTTCCGGCGATGGCCGTGATCATGGCGCTCGTCGCGGGCGTTCCCGGAGGCCTGGTCGGTTCCGACGTCATCGTCAAAGGCGCCTCGGCGCTTGCGGGCGTGTACGTCACGGTGATCCTCGGTGCGATGCTCGGACGCGTGACGCTGGACACCGGCATCGCGCGGAGCATCGTGAATTTTGCTGCGGAGTTCGGGGGCGAGCAGCCGATGGTGCTTGCGCTGCTGCTCTGCGCGGTCGTTGCCGTGCTGTTCGTTTCGCTCAGCGGTCTGGGCGCGATCATCATGGTGGGATCGATCGTGCTGCCGATCATGATGACCACCGGCGTGCCGCGCAAGATCGCCTCGACGATGTTTTTGATGGCGTTTGCGCTCGGTTTCATCTTCAACCTGGTCAACTGGAAGTTTTACATTCAGACGTTCGGCGTGAGCCAGCAGCAGATGTACGGCTATGCGCTCGTCCTCGCGGCCATCGATCTGGTCGCGCTGCTGCTCTACACGTTCGTTTCGTTCAGCCGCTCGCGCGCGTACGCCACGTGGGCGGTGAAAGCCGAGCAGCCGCAGACCGCGCGCGTTCCCTGGTTCGCGCTCGTTACGCCCGTGCTGCCGATCGTGTTGTTTTACGCGCTGCACTTCGATCCGACGCTTTCGTTCATCATCGCCGCGGTCTACGGCGCGGTGACGACGCGTCCGGCTCGCGCAGTGCAGACGCTCGTTGCGGCAGCCATCAAAGGCGTTGAAGACGTGGCTCCTGCGGTCGTGCTGTTCATGGGCATCGGCATGCTGCTCACGGCCAGCAAAGAGCCGCAATTCGGCGTGGCGATGCATGCCCTCGCGACCTCGCAGGCGCTGCACAATCCGTTTATTTACGTGATTATCTTTGGCGTACTGAGCCCGCTCGCGCTCTACCGCGGACCGCTCAATCCGTTCGGCGTCGGCATTGCGATCTTTATCGTGCTCTTGAATGCGCACGCGCTTCCGGCAGTCATTCTCGTTGCCGCCATCATGGCGGTCGTGCAAGTACAGAACGTGTGCGATCCCACGAACACCGCGAACGTGTGGGTGGCGAACTACACCGGCGTGCACATCGAAGAAATCACGCGCCGCACGCTGCCGTACCAAACGGCGGTCGCCGTCGCCGGGTGCATCGCGGTAGCCGTCGCCTCGAACGCGTTGTTCGGCATGCGTCCGTTCACGGCGTTCATTCCGGCCGCCGCTGCGGCGGAATTGCCGCCCCCCGGCATGTTTGCGCCGCAAGCGGCGGTGGGCCGCATCGCCGTCGGCACCGACGGAAGTGCGGACGCGTCGCTAGCGAGCGCCGCAATCGTGCGCGAACTGAACGGCTCGCGCGTCAAAGCGTTTGCGCTGCAAAGCGATCCCAATGCGAGCGATTGCACCCGCAAGCCGTACGCCGCATATGCCGAGGTGCTCTCAACGCGGTTTACGCTCATCGAAGGCACCGACATCGACATCGGCATACGGTTGTTCGACTGCGGCGGCTGGGTGGTCAACGAATGGCACGACCACGCGGTCTTTGCCCGGCCCGCGAGCGCCGATATCGAGCAGCTCGCGCGCGAGGGCGCTGCGCGCATGCGCGGCTGGGGCGCCGCGAACGGCGAACGCTGGAGCCATCTGCTCGCGCAAGGCCTTGCCTATGCGGCAGGCGATCCCCCGGCGTATTACTACGCACTGTTCAAAACCGTCGACGGCAACATGCGTACGTATGTGCGGGCCGGTGGTCCGGCGTATGCTGCCGGCATGCGTACCAACGACATCGTCGATAAGCTCGACGGCCAGTTCTGGTGGGAATACGGCACCTATCAGACGCAGGCGCGCGCATACGACGGCAAACCGCATGCATTCGAACTGCAGCGCGGCAACTCGACAATCGACATCCAGCTAGGAGAACCGTTTACGTCATGACCGCTATCGACGCCGATCTCGCGGCGTATTGCACGGAGCACCAAGAGCAGTATCTCGACGAACTCAAAGCATGGGTGCGCATACCGTCGATCTCGGCGGATCCCGCGCACCGCGAAGACGTGCGGCATTGCTGCGAACGGTTGGTGCAGCGCATGCAAGACATTGGTCTGCAGGCGCAGGTGCTCGAGACAGCGGGCAATCCGCTCGCATATGGCGAGTGGTGTAAGGCGCCGGGCAAACCGACGATCGTCATCTACGGGCACTATGACGTGCAGCCCGTCGATCCGCTCGAACTCTGGCATTCGCCGCCGTTCGAGGCAACCGTGCGCGACGGCAACATCTACGGACGCGGCGCGGTTGACGACAAGGGACAAGTGCTCATGCACTTGGCCGCAATCGAGGCGCATTTGCGCACGCGCGGCACGTTGCCGATCAACGTCAAAGTCGTCGTCGAAGGCGAAGAAGAGATCGGTTCGCCGAATTTCGAGGCGGCGCTGGCGCGCTATGAAGACAAATTTCGCGCCGACCTTGCGGTGATCTCCGACACGGCCGTCTATGCAGAAGACGTTCCCTCACTCACCACGTCGATTCGGGGTCTTGCGCACTGGGAGATCGCCGTGCACGGCCCGAATGAAGATTTGCACTCGGGATACTTCGGCGGCATCATCGTCAACCCGATTGAAGCGCTGGCAAGAATCATCGCCGGTTTGAAAGACGCGGACGGACGCGTGCGTGTGCCGGGGTTTTACGACGGCGTGCCCAATCTGGATGAGGCGACCATGGCCGAGCTGCGCGGCCTGCCCTTCGATGAAGCGCAAGAGGCGCGCTCGCACGGCGTGCCGGAACTGGGCGGCGAGCGCGGACGCATGCCGCTGGAACGGCAATGGTTCCGTCCCACGCTGGAGTGCAACGGCATTTGGGGCGGATATCAAGGTCCCGGCAGCAAGACGATCATTCCGAGTTGGGCCAAGGCGAAGATTTCTGCGCGCTTGGTCGGCCAGCAAGATCCCGCGTGCATCAAAGATGCCGTGCGCGATTACGTCGTCAAGAACGCGCCGCGCGGCGTTCGCGTTGAGGTTGAAGCGTCCGGCGACGTGCGCGCGGTAACGACGTCGCGCGATCATCCGGCGGTCGCAGCTGCGGCACGCGCGATGGAGGCCGGCTTCGGCAAAAAGCCGGTGTTTATCGGTACGGGCGGAACGATCGGTCCCGTGGCGAGTTTCGACCGCATTTTGAAACTTCCGCAGGTGCTCATCGGCGTCGGGCTGCCCGACGATCGCATTCACGCGCCGAACGAGAAATTCTCGCTCGCGCAATTCTTCGGCGGCATCAAGACGATGTGCGCCCTGTACGACGAGATCGCGTCATCGTGAGCGATGCAGGTGACTCCCGCGAGGGGAAAACGCGCTTTTCCGAACGGGCGCAGGCGTACGCGGCGAGCCGTCCGAGCTATCCCAAACCCGCCATCGACGCGTTGCTTCGCGGCCTTGGGCCCGAAGATCGCTTAATCGTTGCCGACGTCGGCGCCGGCACGGGCATTTCTGCAAATTTGCTCGCGCAGCGGGTTGCGAACGTGATTGCCGTCGAGCCGAACGCCGCAATGCGCGAGAAAGCGCAAGCGCTGCCGAACGTGCATTGGGAAGACGGTTCGGCGGAGGCGCTGCCGCTGCCTGATAAAAGCGTCGATCTCGCGGTTGCATTTCAAGCATTTCACTGGTTCGATCCGCTTCGCGCATTCGGCGAGTTCGCGCGTGCGGCGCGCCGCCGCATCGGGCTCGTGCAGTACGAACGCGACGAGGCGCAGCCGTTTTCGGCGGCCTATTCGCTGATCGTGCGCCGCTATGCGCTCGATGACACGGAAGCGTTGCGAGTCCGCACGCTCGAAACGTTCAAGAAACTCGCCCGCGGAGCGCTGCGCGAATCGGTCGTGCCCTCGAAGCACCGGTTGACTCTGGAAGGCGTGATCGGCCGCGTCGACTCCTCGTCGTATCTGCCGCACGAAGGCGAGCCTGCGCAGGCGCTGCGCGCGAAAATGCGCGACCTCTTCGAGCGCTTTGCGCGCGACGGATACGTCGATATGGCGATGAACGTATACGTGCTCGCCGCGGATGTCGCGTAAACTTCGCCTGGGCATCGACGTCGGCGGCACGTTTACGGACGTTGTCGCTATCGACGCGGAATCGCGAAGCGTCGTCGCGCGCGTGAAGGTACCGACGACTCACACGGCGCCGGAAGGTGTAGCCGCCGGCATCATCGCGGGAATCGAGGCGATCTTTCAACGCGGCGGCGTGTCGCCCGCCGGAGTCGCGTTTATCGCGCACTCCACGACCCAAGCGACGAACGCGCTGCTCGAGGGCGATGTCGCCAGCGTAGGCGTCTTAGGCCTGCTTGACGGATTCGGTGCGCTCGCGCGTCTGCAAATGCGTTTTCCGGCACTGCAACTCGCGCCGGGCGTGCCGTTCGCCGCGCGCTTTGCGTTTGCGCGCCGCGGCGATGACGCACATTCGGCGCTCGACCGCCTGCGCAGTGACGGCGTGCAGGCTGTCGCGGTTTCGCAGGCGTTTGCCGTGGATCGCCCGGACGCAGAAATTGCGGCTGCCGCGGATGCGCGCGGGCTGGGCCTGTACGCGACGGCCGGGCATGAGGTCAGTTCGATGTACGGACTGCGGGCGCGCACGCGCACTGCTGCGCTCAACGCCGCGATTTTGCCGAAGATGGTGCGTACCGCGCGCATGACCGACGATGCGGTAAGACGCGCCGCGATCTCTGCGACGCTGATGGTGATGCGCAGCGACGGCGGCATCATGGACGTGCGTGAAATGGAACGGCGTCCGATTCTCACGCTGCTTTCCGGTCCTGCCGCGGGTGTTGCCGGTGCGTTGCTGCACGAGAACGTCACCGACGGTATTTTTATCGAAGTCGGCGGCACGAGCGCGGATTGCTCGGCGATACGCGCGGGCATGCCGCAAATGCGTCCTGCACGCGTCGGCGGTTTTCGCACGATGCTCCGAACGCTGGACGTGCGCACCCTCGGCATCGCGGGCGGAAGCATGATTCGCGTAAACGATCGGGCGATCGTCGACGTCGGCCCGCGCTCGGCGCACATTGCGGGGTTGAAGTATGCGAGCTTCGTAGAGCCGTCGCTGCTCGACGGCGCGCGCGTCGAGCGCATACGGCCGACCGAACACGATACGCCGGATTACGTCGCGCTCGTCGCGACGGACGGAACGCGCATCGCGCTGACGCCGACGTGCGCGGCGAATCTTCTCGGCTACGTTCCGGAGGACGCGTTCGCGCGCGGAAACGCCGATGCGGCGCGACTCGGATTCGAATTGCTCGGTCGACACTTGCAGGCCGATGCCGTGCAGCTGGCGCGCGATCTGCTGGACATCGCGACCGGCAAAGTGCTCGCTGCGGTCAACGAACTGATTGCGGATTACGAACTCGACCGCGATACGTTGGTGGTCGTCGGCGGCGGCGGCGGCGCGGCCGCGCTCGTGCCCTATCTTGCCGAGCGCAGCCGCGTGCAGTTCCGTCTGGCGCGCGATGCCGAGGTAATTTCGCCCATCGGCGTAGCGCTCGCGCTCGTGCGTGAAGTCGTCGAACGCACGATCGTCGATCCGAGTGCCGACGATATCGTACGGATCCGCCGCGAAGCGCAGGATGCGGTCGTGGCGGCCGGCGCATCTCCCGAGCGCGTCGAGGTTGCCGTTGAAATCGATCCGCAGCGCAACCTGGTGCGCGCGACGGCCTCGGGCGCAAGCGAACTCTCGGAAAGCGCCGCGCATCAGGTACAGGACGACATGCAGCTCGCGCACAGTGCCGCTACGCTGTTGCGCGACGACGCACACGCCGTACGCCGCCTGGCGGAAACGGATGGACTGGTCGTTTTCGAACGCAGCCGGCACGTCGCGATGCGATTCGGGCGAGCGCGCACGGTGCGCGATTTGCGCGTACTCGATCGCTCGGGCGTCGGGCGGCTCGCATTGCGCGATGCGCTCGTGCATCAAACGACCGCCGGCCGCGCCATTGAGGACCTTCGGGAAGCGATCGAAAAAGCGACCGCTTTCGGGGACGTGGGCCGCGCACTGCCGGACATCTACGTCGTGCACGGCGCGCGCATCGCCGATTTCAGCGGTCTTGCATCGCCGGATCAAGCGGCGGCGCTCGCGGAAGAAGAACTGGCGGGGCGTGCGCCGGATGCCGCAGTGCTCATCCTGACCGCGTCTCGCCCCGCGTAACAACCGCGTACCGGACGGGTACCATTGACCATGGCACGCATTGCGATCGAGAGCAACAATATCCAAATTCAGCTCTCGCCCATGGACAAGGTTTGGGCGGTGCACGGCTCGCTCACCATTCCGCTCGCCCACGTGAAGCTCGCGCGCGTCGAAGACGAGAGCGGCTGGACGCATATGTGGGGAAAAATCATCGGCACGAACGCGCCGGGATTAAAAATGGCCGGGACGTTTTTCTTTCCGGGCGGCCTCGCGTTTCTGGATTACGGAAGCGGCAGAAATTGCTTGGTGCTGGAGACGGGGCACGAAACCTATACGTACGTCATCGTTCAGCTGGATTCGGATCAGAATCCCGACGCGATCGCAGCCGAACTGAACCGCCGCATCGGCAAAACGTAAAAGAGGCCGCGAGTTGCTCGCGGCCTCTTTCATTCACGACGTCACGGCGTCGTATCAGTTTACCGGTGGTTGCGCCGCAGCGAGGCCTTCCGCTAGTTGCAATGCGACCGTGCTCTTGCGACGGCCGTAGCAGTAGTAGAAGCCCAAGCCGATAATCAGCCACACGATGAACGCGAACCATACCAGCGGGAAGAAGCCCCAGAGCTCCGGGTTGCCGTTGCGCAGGTAATAAATGAGCCCCGCTGCGGTGACGGCGGAGAGTATCGGAACGATGTATGGTCCGAAGGGTACGGTGAACGATCCTTTGAGGTCCGGATGCCGTTTGCGCAAGACCGGTACCGCGATCGATACCAGAATGAACGCGAACAGCGTTCCCATGTTTACCAGAGATCCGACGATATTGATCGGCGTGAACGCGGCAACGATTGCGATGCAGACGCCGAAGAACAGCGTGGAATAGATCGGCGTGCGCCACGTAGGATGCAGCGTCGTGAACGACGGCGGTATCAACCGGTCGCGCGACATGGCATACCAAACGCGGCTTTGCCCGAACATCATGACGAGCAGCACCGTGGTCAACCCCGCAATGGCCCCGAACGAGATAATGACCGATGCGGCCGGTCCCCACGAGAGGCCCATGTGATTGACCGCGTATGCGACCGGAAATGCGTTGTTGAGCGTGAAGTACGGCGTGACGCCGTTGAGCACGAGCACGACGATGATGTAGAGAATCGTGCATATCAGCAAACTGGAGATGATGCCGAACGGCAAGTCTTTTGACGGGTTCTTCGCTTCTTCGGCTGTTGTCGACACGGCGTCAAAGCCGATGTACGCGAAGAAGATGAACGCCGCGCCGCCGAGCATGCCGCCCCAGCCGAACGGGAAGAAGCCGCCTTGATCCATACCGTTTCCGGTGGGCAGCGGGTGCGGAGGCAGACTGTAGTTCCCCGGAACGATATGCCCCACGCCGACCGCGATGAAGAACAGCACGATGACGATCTTCAGCGCGACGATAATCCCGTTGACCGTGCCGGATTCTTTTGTGCCTCGCGCGAGCAGCGCGGTGATGATCAAGATGATCACCGCGGCCGGAATATTCGCATACCCCGCGGTGCCCTGTCCGGGAAATCCCCACGTCGGACCGTTCGCCCACTGCGTGGGAATGTGCACGCCGAACTGGTTGAGGATGTTCACGAAATAGCCGGACCAACCGATGCTCACGGTAGCGGCGCCGAGCGCGTATTCGAGCACGAGGTCCCAACCGATAACCCACGCCAGGAATTCGCCGAGCGTCGCATATGTGTAGGTGTAGGCGCTGCCCGAGATCGGAATCTTGCTGGACACTTCCGCGTAGCACAGCGCAGCCAGTGCGCTCACGATGCCCGCGACGACGAAGGAGATCGCGATCGACGGGCCTGCGCGGGTCGCCGACGCAACACCCGTTAGCACGAAAATGCCCGTACCGATGATCGCGCCGATGCCCATGGCGGTAAGCGCCCAAGGCCCGAGGGATCGCTTCAGTCCGTGCTCTTGGTTGGAGCCCTCGGCGAGAATCGTCGAGAGCGGCTTTACACGTGACAGCATATAAAGCCGCAAGATTTACCGTCGCCGGGCGTCTCCCTGGTTTTATACGGCAAAAGTCGGATGGTGCCGCTCACTCGGCACGGCTGAAACCGACGTACAGACCGCGTCCGGAAAACCCGTGCTCGTCGGATTCGACGAACAATCCCGCCTTGCGGAAAGCATTGTGGTACTGCTCCGAGGTGAACAGCGTTAAACGGTGCGGTTCGGTGAACGTACGGATCCCGTCACGCGACGCGATCATATAGTGGAAGTTCAAGACGGAAACGTTGCCGTCGCGGCGGCTCACGCTCATGCGCGCCACCTTCATCTCCGGTTCGTCGACGAAGAGCGCGTGAACCGTGCCGTCCTTCCATTCTTCCGGACGCACCCACGGCTCGACGATTATCACGCCGCCCGGTTTGAGATGACGCGCAAAGGTTTGCAGCGTCTGTTCCAAGCGCGCAGTGTTCGGCGCGTACGCGATCGCCCCGAACATGCTGATGATGACGTCGAAGCGCTTGCCGAGGTTGAAACCGATCATGTCGCCGATGTGAAACGGCAGGTCCGGGTTGCGCTGCTGCGCGATTTCGATCATCGACCGCGCAACGTCTAAGCCTTCGCACGAGAATCGGTCGCGCAGCTGCTCGATGTGCTTGCCGGTACCGCAGCCGGCGTCGAGCAGATCGTTGCCGCCCGATCGGCAGCGCTCTTTCACGATTTCCTCGATGCGAGCGGCTTCGGCGGGATAGTCTTTTCCTAGCGAACCGGCGAGCGCGTCGTAATACTTTGCGGATTGAGAATACATATCGACGCTTCGTACCCGGCGAAGCAGGGCAGTGCCTGCGAAACCCAAATTGTGCCCCGCATGTACGATGTGCTCGTGGTCGGAGGCGGAAACGCCGGTTGCGCCGCAGCACTCGCGGCAGCGCGCCACGGCGCAAAAACGCTGCTCGTCGAGCGCTATGGTTTTCTGGGCGGAACGGCAACGGCGGCGATGGTCGGACCGTGGATGACGTTTCACTCGGGAAGCAAGCGCATCGTCGGCGGCATCGCGCAAGAAATCGTCGAACGGCTGCAACGCAAAGGCGGTTCGCCCGGTCACGTGTACGATTCGTCGGACTACGTGTCGACGATCACGCCGTTCGATCCGGAAGTGCACAAGGCGCTGCTCTTCGAGATGATGCAGGAAGCCGGCGTGCAGCTGTTGCTGCACGCGTACTTTTTGCGCGCGTCGTGCCGCGAGGGTACCGTCGACGGCGCCGTGTTTGCGACGGTCGCCGGTGAACGCGAGTACCGCGCGCGGTACACGATCGATGCGACCGCGGACGCGTATGTCGCAGCGTCCGCAGGCGTTGCGACGCAGCAAGGCGACGAGCGCGGCCGCGTGCAGCCCGCGAGTTTGATGTTCCGGCTCAGTCACGTCGACCTCTCGAAGACCGCTACGTACGTCCGGATGCATCCCGATCAAATGCGCACCTCGCTCAAGGCGCACGAACGCGTGGCACCCGCGATGACGGCCGTCGCGGGGCTCTACGATTTGTGGAACGACGCGCTCGAGCAAGGCGAGGTGAGCGTTCCGCGCGAGCTCGTCTCGTTTTTCATTTCGCCGTATCCCGACGAAGTGACCGTCAACATGACGCGCGTGACGAACATCGATCCGCTCGATCCGGACGACCTGACGCGCGCGGAAGTCGAAGCGCGGGGCCAAGTAATGCAGTTGCTGGAATTTTTCCGCAACCGCGTTCCCGGATTTGAGAACGCGCGCATCGCGGCGACCGGCACGCAGATCGGCATTCGCGAGTCCCGCCGCATCGTCGGCGAATACACGCTCACGCGCGACGACGTGCTGCAGGGCCGGCATTTCGAGGACGCGGTCGCGCGCAGCGCCTATCCCATCGACATTCACAATCCGTCGGGCACCGGAACGACGACGCATCGGCTCGCGCAGGGCGAGAGCTACGAAATTCCCTACCGCTGCATGGTTCCGGCGCACGTGGACGGCCTGCTCGTCGCCGGCCGCTGCATCTCCACGACGCACGAGGCGCTGGCCTCGACGCGGCTGACACCGACGGTCATGACCCTTGGCCAGGCGGCCGGAACCGCGGCCGCTTTGGCGAAACAAACAGGCGGGCGCTTGCGTAGTATCGACATATCCGCGCTACGCTCTACACTGGTAGGTGATGGTGTCTTACTATAGGAGCCCCTGATGCATCCCGTTTTTGACCTCGCCAAACGGTATGGCGTCGAGATTCAGTATGCGGATCTCGGCGAATGGGGCGTCGACGAGTTGCGCTCGGAGTACGATCCGGAAGGTCCGGTGATCCGTATCAACAAGCGCGTCATCGAGAATCTGGCGCCCAGCGAGATCGGCGACTTCATCGCGTTTTCCGTCGCACACGAGCTCTACCATCATCGGGAACACCGGGGTGAGATTCCCCGCTTGCTCGATCGCGCGGCGCGTGAAACCGCTGCAAACGATTTTGCGCGCCGGATGCTCGGACCGAATGCCACGCCGTTCGGCGGCTAGACTGTTTTCATGACGTTGTTCGCCGGTATCGACGGCGGACAGAGTTCCACGGTCGCCGTCATCGGCGGCAAAGATGGACGCGTGCTCGCGCGCGGCATCGCCGGTGCCGCGGATGAAGTTGCGCAAGCGCGCGGTTCGACGCGTTTGCACGATGCGCTGAACGGCGCGCTGGAAGACGCGCTGCGCAACGCGGATTTGCCGTTGGACTCGCATTTTGACTGCGTCGTTGCCGGCATCAGCGGATACGAAGGCAAGGTGCACGGCCTCCAGCCGCAGGTCCGGGCCGGCCGGTTGCACTTGGTGCACGATACGGTGATCGCGCACGCGGGCGCGCTCGACGGAAAGCCGGGCGTCGTCGTGATTGCCGGAACGGGTTCGGTCGCATACGCCGTCAACGATCGCGCGGAGCACGCACTGGCAGGCGGCTGGGGCTATCTGTTCGGCGATGAAGGAAGCGCATTTTGGCTCGTGCGTGAAACGCTTGCGGATGCCATGCGCGCGCGCGACAGCGGCGAAGTGCATGCATTGGAGAAACCGCTGCTGGAACATTTTCGGCAGCCATCGCTGCGTGCGCTCGCGCGCGCATTCTACACGTCAGGCATTTCACGCGGCGATCTCGCCGCCGCCGCGCCGCTCGTTCTTGCATACGAAAGCAATGCGGGCGATGCCGCCGCGGCACTCGTCGCGCTTGCAAAGCATGCAGCAGCTCGTGCCCGACTGGAACACCCCGAGGTTGCGTTCGTCGGCGGTTTGCTGCGAAGCGAGCTGTTGAACGAGCCGCTCGATCGCTCGATGAGGGAGCTCATGCCGCGAGCGCGGCGCGTTCAGCCGAAACGCGATGCGGCGGAAGGTGCATTATTGTTGGCGTATCGCCAGGCATGACGCTCCTGGACCAACTGCGCGGCGGCCTGATCGTTTCGGTACAAGCTCGCGCGGGATCGGCGCTCGACGATCCGCACGTCTTGGCCGCGATGGCGCGCGCCGCCCAGGAAAACGGCGCGTGCGCCGTGCGCATCCAAGGGGTGCGCAACTTGCGGGCCGTTCGCAAGCGCGTCTCCGTTCCGATCGCCGGCATCGTCAAACGCGAGTACGCGGGCTTCGGCCCGTACATCACGCCGACGCTGCGCGAAGTACACGAGATCCTGGAATGCGGTGCCGAGATTGTGGCCTTCGATGCCACGGCACGGCCGCATCCGGAGAACCTCGACGTGCCGCAGCTGGTCGCCGCCATCCACGCCGGCGGGGCGCTCGCGATGGCGGATTGCGCGCTTCCGGCCGACGGCGTGGCCGCCGCAGCGGCAGGGTCGGACATTCTGGCGACCACGCTATGCGGCTATACAAAGGAAACGCAGGACATGCCGCTGCCGGCGCTCGAGCTCACCCGGGCTTTCGCGCAGTTAGGCCGCTTCGTCATCTGCGAGGGCGGCATTCACGAGCCCGAAGCGGCAGCGCAGGCGCTGGCCGCGGGAGCCGATGCCGTCGTGGTGGGGACCGCAATCACCAACACCGAGTGGCTGGTACGTCAGTATTGCGCCGCTTTAGGGCAACCTAAGTCGTGGCCATCGTAGGACGCTTTTCCCTATAGTCAAATACGGGCTTCCTTACCATCGTTTGCGCTTTTTGGGGTTAGCAGTTGGCAGAGAATAGAGATCCGGTCGTGCACCTCGACCGCGGCTTCTGGACGGCTACGGCAGTCATCGTGGTGCTGAGCATTGCCGCCATCCTGTTCTGGATCTTCGTGCCGATTACGGGCATCATGCCGGAAGCGGTCGACCGCGCCGCGCAGATCGATTTGCTCTACCGGTTCCTAGCCGCGTCCGGTTCCGGACTGCTCGTGGCCGTTTTCGGCTACATTTTTTACTTCGTGTTCCGCTTCCGCCGCCGTCGCGATACGCCGGACGATGCGATCGGACTGCAGATTCACGACAATCACAAGCTCGAGTTCTGGTGGACGCTGCTTCCGGCGCTCTACGTTCTCGTGCTCGCAATCATCAGCGTCGATCTGTTCTTCCAGATCGAACCCGTGAACGCACAAGGCAATACATTGGTCGTCGAAGCTATTGGGTATCAATGGCACTACACGTTCCGTTATCCGGGCATCCACGGCGAAGTCAAAGATCTGCACCTGCCGATCGGACAGCCGGTGACGATGCACGTTTCCGCAATGGACGTCATCCACTCGTTCTGGATTCCGGACATGCGCTTGAAGGTCGATATGGTGCCGGGCCTCATCAACACGCTCGTGTTTACGCCGACGCGCGCAGGCAAATATGAGTTGCTGTGCACCGAGTTCTGCGGTACGGGCCACGGCGAAATGCGCAGCGGAACATCGTACGATCATGCATGGGTCTATCTCGAGCCGAAGGCACAGTACGACGCCTGGTATAGCCGTACACAAAAGGCGCAGGCCAACGTGAGCGACGCAATTCAAGTCGCTTCGAGCGGTTCGATCGACGTGAAGAAGGGCGACGCCGCGGCCGGCAAAGCGCTCTTCCAAACCACGTGCTCGGAATGTCACGCGATCGCGCCGTTCGATAAGACGATCGTCGGGCCGGGCTTGCTCGGCGTGCTGCACGACCCGTCGCATCCCAATTTGGTCAACGGCGATAAAGCCACTCCGGAAAACGTCGCGAAGATTTTGCAAAACGGTTATAAGGGCACGATTGGCTCGATGCCTAACCAAACCGCGAACGGGCTCACCGATAAAGACATCGCAAACCTGGTCGCCTACCTGAATACCTTGAAGTAAACGCGGGGCAATATGGCTGTAGCAGCGGTACACTCGGGCGGCATCGCCGACCACATTCATCCGGAGCCGCAAGGGTTTCTCCGGAAGTACGTCTTCTCGATCGATCACAAGATCATCGGAATACAGTACATCGTCACGGCCGCGATCTTCATGATTCTGGCCGGCGCGATGGCCGAACTGATCCGCGTTCAGTTGATGAAGGCAAACGGCGGATTCATGACGCCGGACACGTACAACGCGGTCTTCACGATGCACGGATCCACGATGGTGTGGTTCGTCATCATTCCGCTGCTTACGGGCGGTCTGGGAAATCTCGTAATGCCGGTGCAAATCGGCGCGCGAGACGTTGCGTTTCCGTGGCTGAACATGATCGCGTACTGGATTTTCCCGGTCGCGGGTCTGATGCTGTACTCCTCGTTCTTGCTCGGCGCACCGGTTGCGGGTTGGACGGAGTATCCGCCGATGTCGCTGCAAGGCGCTGCCGGCACGTCGATGTGGTGCGCCGCGGTGTTTTTGGTCGGCATCGGATCGACGATGACCGGCATGAACTTCCTGGTCACGATTCTCAAGATGCGCGCGCCCGGTATGACGTTCACCCGCATGCCGCTGTTCGTCTGGGGCCAGTTCGTGACCGCGCCGCTGCTGATGATCGCGACGACCGCGCTCGGCGCCGCGCTCGCCGCACTGTTCATCCAGCGCGAATTCGGCGTGCCGTTCTTCGACCCGACCAAGGGCGGCAGCCCGCTGCTGTGGCAGCACATGTTCTGGTTCTACTCGCATCCCGCCGTCTACATCATGATTCTGCCGGCGTTCGGCGCGATCTCGGAAGTCTTCCCGACGTTCGCGCGCAAGCCGATCTTCGGCTATAAGATGATTGCGTTCTCGTCGTGCGCCATCGCGATTCTGGGCTTCATGGTTTGGGCGCATCACATGTTCACCTCGGGCATGGCGCCGACGCTGCAACTGCCGTTCATGGTTCTCACGATGCTGATCGCCATTCCGACCGGCGTGAAGATCTTCTCGTGGACGGCGACGCTCTTCGGCGGCATCCTCGAGTTTTCGACGGCAATGCTGTACTCGATCGGATTTTTGCTCCTGTTCACGATCGGCGGCGTCACCGGCGTGTTTCTCGCGGCGGTTCCGTTCGATCTGCACGCGCACGGCACGTATTTCATCGTCGCCCACTTCCACTACGTCATCGCCGGCGGCAGTTTGATGGGCGCGCTCGCGGCCATCTACTTCTGGTATCCGAAGATGACGGGCCGCCTGATGAGCGAGAAGATGGGCAAGTGGTCGTTCTGGCTCTACATGATCGGCATGAACGGCACGTTCTTGCCGATGCACTGGCTCGGACTCTGGGGCATGCCGCGCCGCTACGCAACCTACGATCCGCAGTTCCAAACGTGGAACCAGATCGAGTCGTGGTTCTCGTTCGTCATGACCGCGTCGATCTTGCTGACGATCTTCAACGCGATCTGGTCGATCAAGAACGGCAAGAAGTCGGGCCCGAATCCGTGGCGCGCGCGTACGCTCGAGTGGCAAATCCCCTCGCCGATGCCGTACTACAACTTCAAACACGTTCCGTCGGTGTTCTCCGCTCCGTACGATTTTGCGGAACCGCTGCCGTACCGCGGCTTGGAAGAAGAACTCACCGACTCGCCCCCGCCGATCCCGGCGGCCCACTAACATGTTGCAAGAAAAGAATCGTCGCGTCGTAACGCGGCGATTCTATACCGCCTACGGCCCCAATGGGGGCCCCACGCAGTGGGGGGCGCGGAGCCTCGGGCGGAGTGCCTTTCAAAAGGAATTTTAATGGCTGTAGCAAGCGTCACGCAGGCCGGGATCGTCGGCCGCCATCATGAGGAGCCGGATCAGCTCTACGTCGAGACGCGCGAGCTGCGCGTCCAGGGCTTCCTGCTGTTCATGGTCAGCGACCTCGTGCTGTTCTCGTCGTTCATCTTTGCGTATCTCTATCTGCGCAGCACGGGCCAAGGCTGGCCGCCGCCGGGCGCGCCGAAACTCGATCTGGCGCTGGCTTCGATCAACTCCGTGATACTGTTCGGATCCGGTGCGACGATGCACTTCGCGCTCGAGAATTGGAAGCACCGCAACTTCTCGAAGTTTGCGAACTGGATCATCGCGACCATCGTGCTCGGTGCGATGTTCCTTTCGGGTCAGATCGTCGAATACGCGAAGCTCGCGGTCGGCTGGGGCAGCAGCGGCATCTTCGGCGCGGGCTTCTTCACGCTTACCGGCATGCACGGCTTCCACGTGTTCTGCGGAATCATCTATCTGACGGTGCTGCTGCTACAGGCGCTGCAAGGCAAGTACACATTCCAGAAGTACACCGGTTTGACGCTCGGCACGTTGTATTGGCACTTCGTCGACGTCATCTGGGTCGTGCTTTTCTCGATCTTCTATCTGTACTAGGAGCGCAAGCAATGGAAGGTATTAGTGCAACCGTAGCCCACGTCGAGCGCACGCTCGCGCTTATATTCGGCATCGTGGTGCTGGTCGTGGCAGCCGTCGCGCTCAGGAATGATTGGAAGACCAAAGGTTTGGAAAACCAAGTCTTCAAGGTGATGCTGGCGTTGCTCGCGCTCGGCGCATTTCTGGCGATTCTGGCCAGCTTCAGCATACTTGCCGGGAAAGGCGTGGAAGGCTAATGTACGATCCAACCGACGAACGCGGCGTACCGACCAGCCGCGGCGTTCCCCGCGCGGTGCTCATCGCCGCGATCACCGGCATTCTCTGCATCTTCGGCGTCGGCGCGTACACGATTTACATGTCCGGCTACGGCCACGTGTGGCCGTCCGTGCAGTCGCTGCGCATCCCGCTGAACGGTTCCTACAAACCGTAGGGTAATCATGGACGTTTCGCTCATCATCTATCCGGCCCGCGACATGGACAAAGCCAAGCGCTTCTTTCGCGAGCTCACCGGAAGCGATCCGTACGTCGATTCGCCGCAGTACGTCGGCTACAAAGACGGCGGCATGGAAATCGGCCTCGTCCCGAACGCCGACAACCGCGATGCCGCGGGGCTCGCGTACTGGACGGTGAGCGACATCGCCGGTACCGTTAAAGCATTGGTGGACGCGGGCGGAACAATCGTTCAAGACGTTACCGACGTCGCGTACGGACTGCTGGTGGCGAGCGTGAAAGAACCGAACGGCGCCGTGGTCGGCCTTCGTCAGCCGCCGAAGCAGGGATAGCAACCAGCCGTAGTCCTTTCGTCTCACCAGGCAAGCAAGGGCTTCAGCGGTAGCGAATCTGCCTCGAATGAGCCAGCCTGAAAAGCGTAAAGGCGAGCGCCGCAACGGCGATCGCCGCCAAATGGAGCGCCGGCAGATTCCCACACTGATGCCCGACGAAGCCGAACGCCGCACCGGAACGGAGCGGCGCCAAAGCGAGAGGCGCCAGGGCGACCGCCGGAAGAGCTAGTGCCGCGGATTGATCCCGACGGCGAAGACCGGAATTTCGTCCGGTAAGACCCCCGTCGATTTGCCGTCGATTTTATGCAATCCGCCGTATTCGGAGAACTCGCACATTGCGGGTACGGTGAGATCCGGCAATTTTTTGGTGCCGTAACATTCCCACTCGCAACACAGTTCGCGATCTTCGAATAGCACGGCGACGTAGCCGCTCGCGCCGAGATCGGAATCGTCGTCCGGCGCGCGGTAGCGCACGTAGCCGTCGACCAAGTAGATGGGTTTGTAGGTTTCCCGGTACGCGATGAGCGGGGCGACCAGCAAATAGATGAAATAGGCGAGAAACGCAATTGCGGCCAGGCCGAAGATCGGCGAGAGAATCCACATGTCGTGCGGTTTGGTCACGCGAGCGCGCCAGATGATGCCGTACGTCAATCCGCCGAAAAAGAGCGTGCCGAGCAGCGGCTCGACGGCGATCGCGAACCGTCCCGTCAGACCGCGCCAGACGATGAGGCGTTCGCGAGGCGTCCATGGCCGTCCGGCCAGGTGCTCGCGGCGCCGGATGCTCCGCAGCTTCATACGCTTACCTTTCGGAGTATTCCACGTTCTGCGCCGGCTGAGCCCGCTCGATTAGCACCCGGTGCTGCGCGGATGGAGCAAGCGTGCCGAGCGTGCGTTCCCAGCGCCCGCCGATGCGGGAATCGATGAAGAGGTCCGCTGCCGGATTGTACGCGTCACGCGCAAGAAGCGCTGCTTGCCACAGCGCCGCCATGCGTTCGACGATCGTTCGCGCGCCCGAGGGTGCGTCGTCCACTTCCCGCAGCAGCGCATCGAGATGGTTTGCCGCACGGCGCATTCGCGGATCGTCGAGCGCGGGCTCGATCTCAGCGCGGAATGCATCGAGCGCACGCGGCTGTTTTTCAACGATCCGCAAGACGTCGAGGGCGTTGATGTTGCTCGAGCCTTCCCAAATCGAATTGAGTGGCGCTTCGCGGTATAGTCGCGGCATCGCGGACTCTTCCACGTAGCCGTTTCCGCCCAAACATTCCAGCGCTTCTCCCACGACCACCGG
>DAISWS010000009.1:0-15537 GCA_036826275.1 Vulcanimicrobiaceae bacterium | reverse complement strand
TTACAGACGTAGTATTTGCCGACCGCGGTGCCGAGCCGCTTGATCTCCGGCTCGCCGCGGTCGACGGCGCCCGCCAAGCGCAGCAGCAGCGTCATCGCCGCTTCCGATTCCAGCGCAAGATCCGCAAGCACGTTTTGCATCAGCGGCTGATCCGCGAGCGCTTTGCCGAACGCGTGCCGGTAGGTTGCGTGGTGAATGGCCTGCGCGAGTGCCTGGCGCATGAGCGATGCGGAGCCGTTGATGCAGTCCAAGCGCGTGCCGTTGACCATCTCGACGATCGTCGGAACGCCGCGTCCCGGCTCGCCGATCAATACGGCCCACGCGCCTTCCAGCTCGATCTCGCTGGACGCGTTCGAACGGTTTCCCAGTTTGTCTTTGAGCCGCTGGATGAAGATGCTATTCCGAGAACCGTCAGGCAGCACGCGCGGCATCAAAAAACACGACAATCCCGCATCCGCTTGCGCGAGCACGAGAAACATGTCGCTCATCGGCGCGGAGCAAAACCACTTATGGCCCGTCAGCCGGTATGCATCGCCCGCATCCGTGCGTTCTGCAAAAACGGCACGCGTGAGATTCGCGCGCACGTCGGAACCGCCTTGCTTCTCCGTCATCGCCATGCCGCAGATCGCGCTGTTCTTTTCGGCGATCGGCCGCAGCGCGGGATCGTATGCGCACGCCGACAAGCGCGGTTCCCACACGCGCGCGAGCCCCGGCTGCATGCGCAGCGGCGGAATCGCCGCGTACGTCATGCTTATGGGGCAGCCGTGCCCCGCTTCGACTTGGCCCCACACGTAAAATTTCGCGGCACGCGCGGTATGTGCGAGCGGATCGTTGCTGCTCCACGGCGCTGCGTGCAATCCGTTGTGCGTCGCGACGCGCATCAGTTCGTGGTAGGCGGGATGGAATTCCACTTCGTCGATGCGATGGCCGAAACGGTCGTGCGTGCGCAGTTCCGGAGGATGCTCGTTGGCCAGCCGTCCCCATTCTTGCGCGGCGTCACTGCCGGCGAGCGCGCCAAGCCGGTTCAGATCCGCAAATGCGCTCGACGCGCCCTCGCGCGCGAGCAGCTGCACGAGGGCGCGATCGGCACGGAACACGTTGTAGTTCGTAAGCGGCGGAGGCTGGTTGAGCACCTCGTGCGTGTGCGCCATTCCGCTCACTCGGTTGCCGCCGGCCGGATCTCCTGTTGACGGCCCGTGAGGGTCGACGTAAGCGCCAGAGCAAGCAGTGCGACGGCCGCGAACGCGAGGTACGTGTTGCGAAACGCGCTATAGTCGGACACGGCGTGTCCCATGATGCCGCCGGCGAGCGAACCGCCGATGATTTGCCCCATGATGAGAAACTGACTGAGCAAGCCGATGGCGGTCGCGCGGTGGCGCTCCGTCGTCGCATTGGTCACGATGTAGCGCGTGGGCGCACCGAGCAGCGCGCCGAATCCCGCACCGGCCACGATCATGGCGATGACGGAAAGCGCGAGCGAGGTGAAGCTGAGCGCGAAAATCACGAGTCCGGCTTCGGTCAGCAGCGTGCCGATAAGAAGCACGTCGCGGCTTCCGATGCGATCGAGCGCGCGTCCGGATGCCGGAATCACCGCGACGAACATGAACGCGCCCACCGCCGCAACGAGCCCCGCGGCTGCGTACGATATGTGCTGTGCGCCGACAAGCACCGCCGGAATGAAAAACAGCGATCCTTCGAGCACGCCGATGAAAATTTCGAGCGCGAACGTTTTCGCGAGTTGCCGGTTCGCGAAAAGCGCCGGAGGGACGATCGGATAGTCGCATGCGCGTTGCCACAGTGCGAAGAACACGAGCAGCACGATGCCGACGGCAAGCGTCACCGCATGCAGCCCGTTCACGCCGTACATCACGAACAGCAGACCCACGCACAGCAAAAATAGTCCGCCGACGTCGAGCGGCCCGCGCACGCGTGGCGCGTTGACCGGCACGTGCCGAAGTGCGAGCACCAGCACTGCGGCGGCAATTGGAAAATTTGGCGCGAAAATAAAACGCCAGGAAACGAAGTGCGTTACCATGCCGCCGTAGACCGGACCAAGCACTGCGGCGAGTCCCCACGTTGCCGCTACCAAACCCAGCGCGGCACCGCGCCGCTCTTTCGGAATGACGTCGCCGATCGCGGCGGTCGCGACCGGAAAGATGCCGCCGGCGCCAAACGCTTGCACCGCGCGCGCAACCAGAAAAACACCGTAATCGTGCGAAACGATCGCCAGGGCGCTGCCTGCAACGAAGATCAGCACGCACGCCAGATACACCGGGCGGCGGCCGTAACGGTCCGCAAGCGTACTCATCACCGCGATGCCGACGATGTTCACGAGCAGATAGAGCGTGAACACCCACGACAGATCGCCGGTCGCTACCGAAAACTGCTTGCCCAGTGCCGGAAGCGCGGGCGCGAGAACGCTCAAATCGAGCGCGCCGAGAAAAACCCCGAGGCCGAGCGTGATTAACAGCGGAAGGACCGAACGGTCCAGCACCCTAGAAGCGGATACGGTCGATCACCATGAACGCGCACATCAGCGCGAGATACAGCAGTGAATACAGGAACATCGTGCGCGCCGGTTTCGTGCTTTGCCCGCGCAGCGTGCGAACGGCGTAGAACGTGAAGACTGCGCCGAGCACCGCCGCAGCCGCGCCGTAGAGCGCGCCCATTACGTGCAGCGGCCACCACAGCGAGACCGACGCAAGCGTCAAAACGATCGTGTACAGAACGATGTCACGTTTCGTTCGCGCGTCACCGAAAACGTTGGGCAGCATCGGAATTCCGGCTTTGTCGTAGTCGGTCTCCGTCATCAGTGCGAGCGCCCAGAAATGCGGCGGCGTCCACAAAAAGATGACCGCGAACAGGCCCGCTGCGGGCCAGCCGATCGAATGCGTGACGGCGGCCCACCCGACGAGCGGCGGAATCGAACCCGCGGCTCCGCCGATGACGATGTTCTGCGGCGTGCGCCGTTTGAGCAGCATCGTGTACAGGACGACGTAATAGACGTTGCCCGCGAGCGAAAGCCATGCCGCCAAATGATTGACGCGCAGATAAAAAATCGCAAACGACAACACGCCCATGACGCACGCGTGCGAAGTCGCCGCGAAGATCGAAATGCGTCCGGACGGAAGCGGCCGCGTACGCGTGCGCTTCATGATGCGGTCGATGTCGACGTCGTACACGCAGTTCAGCGTGCCGGCGGACATTGCGGCGAGCGCGCCGCCGAGCATGGTCCAGGCGAACAGCGCAAGATTCGGTATGCCGCGCGCGGCCATGACCATTGCTGCCGCGGTCGTAACGAGCAGCAGATACATGATGCGCGGTTTACCGAGTTCGTAATAATCGTTGAGCAGGCCGAGCCAGCCGGCGGTCGTGCGCGCGGGCGCCGCGTTGATCGGCGCTTCAACGCGCGCAACCGTGCTGCTCACGCGGTCACCCGGTCGCGCTCGGGCATGCTATCCAATGCCGCGAAAGCGGTCGCGGAGACGAACGAAAGAAAAACAAGCGCCGCATTCGCGGCATGCGCTTCGCGCAAATCGATCGGCAAGCGCAGCGCGACGTTGAGCAGGCCGAGCAGCACTTGCACGAAGACGAGCGCCAATCCGGTGCTTGCCGCAAGACGCACGCGCGAAGATGCGCGCATCGCCCACACGAGCGCAAAAGAAATGACCGCGGTCAGCAAACAGGCCGCCGCGATGAAACGATGGAGCATTTGCACGGCTTGTCCGGGTGTATATACCACCACATTGCCCGCGCATCCCGGAATATCGATGCACGCGAGGCCGGCGCCGCTCGAGCTGACGTACGCGCCGACACACATCGTGATGAATGCGACGAGCGCGGTGCCGCCCAAAATGCCGGTCAATGCAGCTTGTCTGCGCGACCCGCCGTTCGCGCCGCCGCGCGATGCGGTGAGCGCGAAAATCGCCATGCACGAAAGCGAGGCGACGAACGCCATCGCGGTTCCCCAATGCCAAACGACCGAGATGGGGCTGTTGCCCAGATGTACCGTCGCGGCACCGAGGAACACCTGAAAGACGAAAAGCGCGGCGATAACGACGCCCGTGGGAGCCACGAAGGCCGCCTCGCGCCGCTTGCGCCACGCCGTGGCCAGCACGGCCAGCACGAGCAGCGAGAGGACGGCAGCAGTCAGACGATGCGTCCACTCCCAAACCGTGCCGCCGCCCATCGACGGAATGAATTCACCGTGACACAGCGGATAGTCGGGGCAAGTCATACCCGCGTCGTTGATGCGGGTCCAGCTGCCCAGCATAACCTCGCCGTAGGCGATGGCGACCGCCGCCAGGCTCAGGCGTGCGAGAGTCTTCACTAGACTTCAAAGTCTACCGAATCACCCTGGCCCGAACAATGACTTTGTCGAACCCCCGCCCCTCAACAGCCGTTTATGGCGTTGTCCACCTTGCCGGCGGCGTCGTTTTCGTCGTTCATGATGAGCGGAATGCGGCCTTGGAAGTCATCCGCCGCCCATTTTGCCTGCTGCGTCGTGGTTGCTTCGCTCGGATCGTGACCGAGCATCGGCGGAAAGTTGCCGACGACTTGGCCCTGCGCGTTGTAGCGCTGCTCTTCCTTGGGCACTTCGCCGCTGAACGGGTCGTCGACGCCGATCGTGCCTTGCATCGCTTGCTTTTGGCTTTCGTCCAGCTTCGACATGTCGCGAAAATCGGTGTACGCCAAAAAGCCGTTGAGATCGCGCGCAACTTTTTGCTGGCTCCACAGCGCGCCGCCCAATTCGTCGGCGAAGTCTTTGAGCGCTTTGGCTTCGTTGGGATCTTTCGTTTCCGACGCGAGCTTGCGCAAGCGCTTCACTTCATCGTCGCCCGAACGCGCAGTCTGCAACAGCGATTTCGCAAGATCGCCGAGGGCCGCCAAACCGTTGCGGCGGTGAATCGGGTTGCCGTCGTCCAAATTCGTCAGACGCAGCGTGCTGATCGTTTGTCCGATGACTTGATCGTTGCTCAAAGCACTCGTGATTGCGCCATTGGCGTGCATGATGATCGACGCGCAACGCGTCGAGGAGCGCACGTTTGCAATGGTTTTCAACGCCGACGTAGGCGCGGGGCTCGGAGACGGATTGGCGGCGGGCAATGCCACCGCGATCAGCGCCGCCGCAACGAACGTGTGGAGCAGCATGGACGAACCTCGTATGCTAATAGTGCACCCGAAGGGCCTGGCGTGACAACTGCGCGAACGCCCAGCGCGTGACCCGCCTGCGTCTTTGGCCCCTGCTTGCCTTGGTGCTGCTAATAGGCTGCCGCGACGTTCGCGTGCAGACGCTCGCGCAAGGCACGACGACGTTTTTGGACGGCGGCAACGAAATCGTGGTGGTTCGCGACACGCAATCGCTCGAGCGCCTCGGCATCAGGGCCCCCGTGCGGTTTCGCAGCGAGTTCGGCGTGGTGCTGCTGCTCGGTCCGCACGACCGTTCCGGCTACCGTCAGATCATCGAATCGATCCGCGCGAATCCCGGCGGCGTGCGCGTCGTCGCGTTCGAAGAGGCGCCGGCCAGCGGCGGAGAGCCTTCCGGCAAATACCGGACGTACACGCTGTGGATCGTGCCGACTTCGGTGTACCGCAGGGGCATACACGTGGTCGTCGTTACGCCGTCGGACGAGCCGGTCGCGCAGACCACGTTGCCGTAGGAGAAATGCAGCCGGATCTTTCGCTCGATTCCGCTACCGTAACGGCGAACGCTCGCGCGTGGCGCGCGCACGCCGGTGCTTCGCTCTATGCCGTCGTTAAGGGCGACGGTTACGGCTGGGGCATCAGACCGCTGGTACGTGCACTCGAAGACGTTGCCGACGGCTTCTGTGTTGCCGACGCGGACGAGCTTCGCGAACTGCGCAAGCACACGGCCAAACCGGCAATCGTCCTCGGCTCCGTGGAACCGGACCGCTTAGCGGAGGCATACCGCGCCGGCGCGCAGCCGTCCATCGGCACGACCGCCGAGCTCGACGTCGCCCGGCATGTTTTCGCACAGCTCGGCAAGCCGCTCCGCGTCCGGGTAGGGGTGCGCCCCGCTGCAGCATGGAGCGGCCTTTCGGTGGAGGCCATCCGGACGCTCGCGCCGGCGCTGGCGCAGGCGGGCGCTCGTGTGCAACTATGGACGCATATGACCGACTTCGAAAACCGCGGCGAACAGTTCGAGACCTTCCGCGCCGGCCTCGACGCCATGCGCGCGGCCGGGGTAAATATTGAAGGCACGGACGCCGCAAGCACCTTTCCGCTCGCCGCGGACGGCGCGCTGGGCACCCTCGTGCGTGTGGGCATCGGCCTGTTCGGGGCGACGGGCGGTTTCCAGGTTCCGGGCGTGCGCTGCGCGCTGCGAATCACCGCGCCGGTCGTCCGTTTGGAGCGACATTCGGCCGGGACGCGCCTGGGATATGGGGGTACACTGCTCGTCGATGGGGAGACGGTCGCGACGGCGCGATGCGGCTATGCCGACGGATTGCCTAAAAACCTTGAAGGCGCGGACGATATTTTATCGGTTGGCATGCAGTACGTTACCGTGCGCCAGTCGCGCATCGACGCTTCGACCGGGCAGCTCGTTCTGCTCGGCGGCGATACCGATCTCGACGAATTTGCGTCACGAAGCGGACGTTTGCCGCATGAAATTGTTACAGCGTTCGGAAACCGCGCGCGAGCGGGCGGCGTTTCCGTAGAGGTTTGATGCTGGCACACGAAGCGTTCGATTTCGACGTGCGCGTGGAACGCCTGGGACTCGTGCTCGAGCCCAACGGCGATGACACCGAAGCGGAAGGAATCCTCAATCCCGCGTCCGCGCGCACGCGCGCCGGCGAGTTACTCCTGTATCCGCGCGACGTCGCTCGCGGAAACATCTCACGTGTCGGCCTGGTGAAAGCGCGGCAGAACGGCGACGGCTTCGCGTTTGAACGCGACGGGTTCGTGCTCGAACCGGATGCTGCGTACGAACTGCGCGCGCATCCCGGATACGGCTGCGAGGATCCGCGCGTCACGTTCGTTCCCGTGCTCGACCAATACGTGATGGCGTACACGGCGTTCGGCCCGCAGGGCCCGCGCATCGCCATTGCGCTTTCGGACGACGGCTTTATTTGGAAGCGCGCGGGCATGCTGCACTTCGACAAGCCCGGCATGCACATCGGCGACGACAAAGACGCCGCTTTTTTCCCGGAACCGGTACTCTCGCCGAGCGGCGTCAAATCGCTCGCGCTGTATCACCGTCCCATGCTTCATCTTTCCGCCGTCGATGGACGCGCGGCAATTCCGATGATCGAGCGCATGCCGTTTTCCGATCGCGAAAGCATCCGTCTTGCGTACATTCCGCTCGAACCGGTGCTCGCCGATCGCGAGAAGATCCTCGACGTGTGCGAAAGCGTGCAGGTCATGTGTCCGGACGCGCAATGGGGATCGCTCAAGCTCGGTGCGGGTACGCCGCCTGTCCGCATCGCTGAAGGCTGGATGTCGCTCTATCATGCGGTCGACGTGCTCGATCACGGTACGCAAAAGCCGAAGCTCAAATACAGCGCCGGCATGATGATTCACGATCTGGAGCAGCCGCACAAAGTGATCTACCGCTCACCGCGGCCCGTGCTCTCGCCCCAAGCCGATTCGGAACTGCGCGGCATCGTGGATAACGTCGTCTTTCCGACGGCTATCGATCCGCGCCCCGATCTCGGCGAACGCGTCTTCGATTTTTATTACGGCATGGCCGATTGGTCCATCGGCGCGGCTCGCATGACGATCGGCGAGCGCATCGGTTTGCAGGAACCGGCCGCGGCCGAGTCAGCTGCTTAGATATCTGGCGATCTCCGCGATCATCGTGGTCGCGGCGTTCGTCGGGGTCGGCGTGTATTGGAACCGGCAGAATTTGGCGATCCGCATTAAATCGGTCTTCGTGAAGGCTCCGCCCAAGGTTTCGCAAACACCGCCGCCGTCCAAACGCGGCGAAAGCTCGTTCATCGGCGATGCTTCGTGGGCGCTCTCCGCGCTGCCCGAATGTTTCATCCAAACCGAACGCGCGAGCGGACCGCTCACGTACGTCCTCGGCCAGTTGCCGACGGGCGCATCGATGGTTCGGCCGGGAAGCGCCGTTGACGTGGCAGACTGTCACGTGGCGATTCAGGGCGACAGCATACTGGTGAAGCGCGGCACGGATCGCCTGCGAATTCCGGCGCCCGCGCGCTTGTACGAGGCACCTGGCTCGGTCGCACTATTGCGCGGCGCGAACAACGGCTACGAACTACGAATTTATCGAACTATGGCGGCGCCCACGGGAGGCGATTGAGTTGCACGAGTGAACGGCATCGAAGAACATGTGGCTACGCGGCGGACGTTTGCGATTATCTCGCATCCGGACGCCGGCAAGACCACGCTCACCGAAAAACTCTTGCTGTACGGCGGCGCCATTCAGACCGCCGGGCAAGTTTCCGCGCGCCGCGCACAGCGTGCTGCTACGAGCGACTGGATGGAGCTGGAGAAGCAGCGCGGCATTTCGATAACCTCGACCGTGCTGCAGTTTCCGTACGAGGGCTATACGGTCAACTTGCTCGATACGCCGGGCCACCAAGACTTCGGCGAGGACACGTACCGCACGCTGCTTGCCGCCGACAGTGCGGTGATGCTGATCGACGCAGCCAAAGGCGTCGAACCGCAAACCAAAAAACTCTTTGCGATTTGCCGCGCGCGCAAGATTCCGCTGTTCACGTTCATCAACAAGATGGACCGCCCGAGCCGCGATCCGCTCGAGCTGCTCGACGAACTCGAGAACGTGCTCGGCATTGGTGCATTCCCGATGAACTGGCCGCTCGGAAACGGGCCGTCGTTCAAAGGTGTCTACGACCGGCACGCGCAGCAGGTGCATCTGTTCGAACGCAGCGCGCACGGCGCCAAACGCGCGCACGTGCAAGTTGCAAACGTCGACGATGCGCAGATAAAAGCCCTGCTCGACGAGCAGTCCTACCGCGAGTTCCGTGACGGCCTCGAGCTGCTCGAAGGCGCGGGTGAGGATTTCGACATGGCGCGCATGCTGCGCGGCGAGGTGACGCCGGTCTTTTTCGGATCCGCCGTCACGAACTTCGGCGTACAACTCTTCCTCGACGAATTCGTAAAACTCGCCCCGCCGCCGGCTGCGCGAGCCGGCGTATCGCCGGTGAGTGAGAACTTCTCCGGGTTCGTCTTCAAAATCCAGGCCAACATGGATCCGCGCCATCGCGACCGCGTCGCGTTCGTGCGCGTATGCTCGGGCAAATTCGAACGCGACATGACCGTGCGAAACGTGCGAACCGGAAAAGAGGTACGTCTCTCGCGTGCGATGCGGCTTTTCGCGAGCGAACGCGAATCGCTCGAAGCGGCGTACGCGGGCGACGTGGTCGGTCTCGCGAATCCGGGCGTCTTCGCAATCGGCGACACCATTTGCGAAGGTCCCCCGGTCGAGTTCGAGCCGATCCCCGCGTTCGCGCCGGAGCACTTCGCGTCGGTGCGGAGCGTCGACACCGGTACGTACAAGTCGTTCGGCAAGGGCATCGCGCAGTTGCGGGAAGAGGGCGCGATTCAAGTGCTGTATCCGTTCGGATCCATGCGCACCGAACCGGTTCTTGCGGCCGTCGGCGCGCTGCAATTCGAAGTGGTGAAATACCGGCTGGAATCGGAATACGGCGTGAAGACGATATTTACGTCATTACCCTACAGCGTCGCGCGGCGTATCGCCGGCGATGGCGATGTCATCGCCAAAGCGCAGCTGCCGACCAATGCCAAACTGTTGGAAGACTGGGACGGTCGTCCGGTCGTGCTCTTCGAATCCGAATGGAGTCAGCGTCTGGCCGAGGAGTGGAATCCAAACCTGCGTTTTGCGGACACGAATGAAGCGCTTCCTGAGCCTGCTCCTCGTCCTTAGTCTAGCCGGCTGCGCCAACGGCAACGAACGGCTGGCCGATGCGATCACGCGCGCGGTTATGGCGAACGATTTGTCGCCGGTGATGAACCGTTTTGATTCGGGCATCGAAGGCGTGCTCACGCGCGTGCGGGTCGCGCAGCTCTCGGACGAATTGTCGGCACTCGGCGGCTATCAGGGGCTGCGGCAGACGCACGCGGCGTGGTGCCCGCAGGATGCGCTCTGCTTCGACGTGCAATTTGCCAAGGCGCCGTACCGGGAAGTGATGCGGCTCGACAAGCACGGAAAGGTTCGCTACTGGTGGATACGCGCAGCTCAGACGCAATCATAACGATAGAAGAAGTGCGGCAGGCGGCGCGGCGCCTCGACGGCATCGCGCACCGCACGCCGGTCGTTACGTCTCGCACGCTCGACGAGCGCGTGAACGGCGAGCTCTTTCTCAAATGCGAAAACTTTCAGCGCATGGGCGCGTTCAAATTCCGTGGCGCGTACAACCGCATCGTGCAGTTCGACTCGCAGCAGCGGCGCGGCGGCGTTGTCGCGTTTTCGAGCGGTAACCACGCACAGGGCGTTGCGCTCGCGAGCCGTTTGCTCGGCGTGCCGGCCGCGATCGTGATGCCGGAAGACGCGCCGAAAGCGAAGATCGAGGCGACGCGCGGGTATGGCGCCGAAATTATCTTTTACGATCGCTACCGCTCGCACCGCGCGGAGATCGCGCAGCAGATTTGCGAACAGCGCGGCGCGACGCTCGTTCCGCCGTTCAACGACCGCCACGTTATCGCCGGCGCCGGCACGGCGGCGCTCGAACTTTTTGAGGACGTCGAAGGCATCGATGCCGTCCTGACGCCCGTGGGCGGCGGCGGTTTACTTTCCGGGAGCGCGATTGCCGCGCACGCTTTCGATCCGAGCGTTACGATGTACGGCGTCGAACCCGAAGCGGGCAACGATTTTCAGCAGTCGCTGCAGCGTGACGAGATCGTGCACATCGACGTGCCGCAGACCATTGCCGACGGCTTGCAGACGCAGGCGCCGGGCGATCTCACGTTCGCAACGGTCCGGGCGCATAAATGCACCATCGTGACGGTTTCCGACGACGAGCTCAAAGCCGCAATGCGCTTTGCCTTCGAGCGCTTGAAGATCGTCATGGAGCCCAGCGGCGCGGCAACCCTCGCCGCGGTGCTCTCCGGCAGAATCGATTGCAAAGGCAAGCGCGCGGCGCTCGTCATCTCCGGCGGAAACGTCGACGCCGCGCGCTTCGCCGAACTGGTTGCATCGTAACTGCGCTACACCATGCGTTCGTCGACGTAGCACCAGCGCCAGTCCCGGCTCGATTGAAACGATCGCATGACGGGATGCCCGCTGCTCTCGTAATGCGCGGTGGCGTGTTTCCCCGGTGAACTGTCGCAGCAGCCGACATGTCCGCACGAAAGACACTCGCGCAGTTGCACCCACGTCCCGCCCGTTTCCAGGCATTCTTTTCATCCGTTTCCCGAGGGTTGAACCTCGCGCATCTGCGCCAGGTGCTCGCACGGTTGCGCTTCCATAGACGCCTCCTTCGTATGGATGACTGCCGCATGCAAGCGGCAAATGCATCGATACCAGCATGAGTTATTCCCTCGCGCTTTCGCGGGTCCGCCTCGATCTCTAGTCCCGCGCTGAACTGCATTCCGTTTGCCCACGACCTCTGGATTGCCGCAGGCCCGATCGTCCGCGCGTACGGCATTCCGTTCGACACGCGAATGACCGTCGTCAAACTCTCCGATGGCTGCCTGTGGATCAATTCACCGGTTGAAGCATCGCACGAAGACATGCGCAGTCTCGAGAGCATCGGCCCGGTCAGGCATCTCGTATCGCCCACGCCGATGCACGACTGGCGTTTGGAAGCATGGTCGCGAGAATTTCCCGCGGCGCGTTGTTGGCCCGCAAAAGCGCTCGCGGACGATGCGCCGGCCGCGTGGAGTGCGGATCTGGATAAGATGATTTTCCGCGGCAGCCGCGTGCTGAACGAAGTCTATTTCTTGCACCGCCGGTCGCGCACGCTCGTATTCGGCGATTTCATTCAGAATCACCGGCCGCGCCCGGGGCGCCCGGTGCGCAACCTGCTCCTCAAGGCCGCGGGCGCGAGCGGCGGAGTGCCGCTCGACATCCGCCTCAGCTTCACCGGTAATAAACCGCAAGGGCGCGCATCGCTCGAGCACTTGCTCTCGTGGGATTTCGACAAGATCATTCTCGCACACGGTGCGTGCGTCGAGTACGATGCAAGACTATTCGTGCAGCGCGCGTTCGCGTGGCTGTGCTAGGCTAGCTGCATGTTCGCGCGCCGACATTGGATTCCACCGGCCGCTCTGATGTACGGCCACCTCGCGCACGGCTTCTCGTGGGCACTGCTGCTGTGGGCCGCCTGGTCCCAAAGCGTGCACGGCTACGCCGGCTTTGCGTGGATTCACGCGGTCGTCCTCGGCTGGGTAACGATGGCCGCGCTCGCCATTCTGCTTCACGCGATACCGAGTTTCGTCGACGTCGAATGGCGTGGTGAAACGATCGCGCGCTGGTGTTTGGTGGCGTATGGTGCCGGAGTCGCGCTGCTGCTGACCGGTTTTCTGGGCAAACCCGCTCTGCTCGGGCCCGCAGGCGATCTGCTGCTCGCGGCGATCGTGGTCTATGTCGCAACGGCGTTTTGGACGTTGTCTGCTGCGATGCGCGGCGAGCGTGTGCAGCGCGCGGTTGCCCGGGCGTTCGGCGGAACGTTTTTGTTCTTGGTCGCGACGGCGGTGATCGGTGACGGCCTCGCGGGCATGCTCGGCGGCCGCGGCACGCTCTGGGCGGCGTCGCTTCCGATCTCGCACGCGGCACTGGGCACGCTCGGGTGGCTCTCGCTTTTGATCTTCGGCGTTTCGATGCGAACGCTGCGCCCGATCTCCGGTGAGGCGACGCGCTTTCGTTGGATGCACATCGTGGTAGGATCGTTTACGCTGATCGGCGTGCCGCTGCTCGCCGCGGGCCTCGGCGCGCACAATCCGGTACTCGCCTGGATCGGCGGCGCGCTCTTCGTTATCGCTGCGCTCGGCTACGCATTCGACGTGTTCGACGTGTTGCGCCGCGCGAGCAATCCGCACCGCCCGCCGCAAGTATTCGTCGCGTTCAGCGTGTTGTGGTTTTTGACGGCGCTCGCAATCGGCGGTGGGGCGCTCGCGGGGTTGCCGTGGCAGTCCGCGTACATCTTCGTGCTGATCATGGGGTGGGTCGGGCAGATGGTGATCGCGCATTTCCATCACATCGGCGTGCGCCTCATCGCGACGGTAGTGCGCGGTGAAGACGATGAAACGCGCCCGCAGGTGCTGCTTGAGCCGCGCCTGTCGTGGTTCGCGCTTGCGGCGTTTCAAGTCGCTATCGGACTCGTACTGGCCGGCCTTTTGCGCGACGAGCTGAACCTCATCGCCCGCGGCGCGGTTTTTGGCGGCGCGGCATGGGTCGCGATGACCGCGAACATGCTCGCGGCATCGGCGCGGGCGAAAGCGCTGTCCAAGACCGTCAGCCTTTTGTAACGTCGCGGGAGTACCGCGGGCGGCATCGTACTTACTAGGCAGCGCCGATTGTGCGCTGGCCGGAGAACGTGTGGGTATGAATCGCCGTGTTTTTGCGTTTGTTTTAGTCGCTGCTCTGGCCGCATGCGGTGGCGGCAGCACGCCGCCCGGCGGCGGCAACCCGGCACCGACTCCCGCCCCAACGGCGACGCCGACGGCGCCCCCGACGCAAACCGAATCCTCCAGTCTGAACGGCACGACGAACACGGTGACCTTCCCGGCGATTAGCTCCGGCGTTTCCGGAACCGTGACGCTCCCGGCAGTCACATCCGGAAGCGCGACCGTAACGCTGGTGCTTTCGAGCACGCTGCCCGGCGGCGTTCCGGTGCCGCAAGCACGCCGCATTCATCACGTCACGTCGCCGCAAATCCTGGGCGCCCCCGTTACACCGCTCGCATATGTAAGTGTTACACCGAGCGCGACGGTGACGATTAGCACGACGCCCGCCTTTACGTTCAATTTTCCAGCGGGCGTTCTGAGCGGCTTCGCCTACGCCGCCGTGTACGATGAAGCAAATAGCGCGGCGGGCTGGAACGAAGTGCTCGGTCCGCTCAGCGCAGGCGGCACGTCGCTGAGTTTTCCGGCCGTTGCGTTTGCGCCGCCGTTTACGCTCGCGGGCAACGATACGTACATTTTTGCACTCGTCGAAACCGGCACGCCGTTGCCGACGCCGACGCCCGTGCCCACCGCTACGCCAACGCCGGTAGCGACCGCTACGCCGACGCCGGTAGCGACGGCCACTCCCGTCTCCGGCTCGACGCCGCCGCCGGTTACGGGCAACGCGGTGCCGCTGCCGGACGTCACGGCGAATCCGGGCTATGGCTGGGCGCCGTATCAAGTTGCGAGCGAACTGCAATTCCCGGTGCAATCCGGTTGGGACGGCACGGGAGAAACCATCGCGATCGTGATGGACGCCAACTACAATGCCGCCGGCCTGAACACATATCTAACGCGTTTCCACATTCCGTCGACCACACGTACCATTTCGGCAACGCCCGGTCCGGACGGTGCGGCGACGTCGGCCAGCGATCTCGATGAGAGTCAGCTCGACGTGGAAACCGTCGCAGGCCTTGCGCCCGGCGCAAACGTCGTCGAGTACACGATGCCCTCGCTGAGCAATAAGGCTTTCATCGACACGATCAACCAAATCGCCAGCACCAATGCCGCGCAAGTGATCAGCTATTCGGCGGGCGGGTGCGAGTTCAACGGCGAGCAGAACGCCGGCGTCGCTACGGTCTTTGCGGCCGCCGCTGCGAGCGGAATCGCCATCGCCGCATCATCGGGCGATCAGGGCAATCAGTGTTACAACGGCCCCAACACGTACGTCAACGGCGTGAACTGGCCGGCGTCCGATCAAAACATCTTCAGCGTGGGCGGTACCAACACCGCATCCGGAACCATAACGTATACCGACCCGACGGTGCTGCTGAGCAACGCAGTGTGGAACGATGCCGCCTTCTGCAACCAACAGTGCGCGGGCGGCGGCGGCGTCTCGCAATATATACCGATACCGTCGTATCAACAAGGCGTTGTTGGTGCGCAGTCGAGCACGATGCGCAACGTGCCGGACATTTCGATGCCCGCCGAAGGCATGGCGATGTTCGACGGCACGAGCTGGTTTCAGATGTACGGTACGTCGTGGAGCGCACCGGAGTACGCGGCGCTCATGGCTGAGATCTACGAATACTGCAAGAGCACGATTGCGAATCCCGTGAGCATTCCGTATTACGTCGCCGCGCATTATCCGCAAGCGTTCATCGACGTCGTGAGCGGCAACGATCAATTCAACGGCTCCACGAGCTTTTACACGGCAGGTGCCGGCTACGACAATGCCAGCGGCTTCGGCGTTCCATACGGCATGGCGTACGCGAATACGCTGTGCCCGAACCGCACGCCGCAGGTGCGGCGCGTTGCGGCGCTGCCGATGCAGCCGCATGCGGCTGCCGAAGACCGCGTCGTTGACGTTTCGCCGCGGATTTCCGGCATCGCCGACGCCGGTCCGCGCCGCGCGGCGCAAACGACGCAAGTGCAGATCGTCTTGCGTCTAACGGGCAGTCAGGCTGC
>DAISWS010000008.1:0-43708 GCA_036826275.1 Vulcanimicrobiaceae bacterium | reverse complement strand
GAATGACGGCAAGCGCACAAACGGCAATCGAGACGCTTCGCGTGCGCGCAATCGCGAGCACCGCAACGATGCAGACCGCGGCGGCCGCCGGCGCCCAATGCGTATAAGCGTCGTTCCAAAATACCAGGAAAACGTCCACAGCTCCCCGCAGCGCCACGAAAGCGGCTGCGACTCCCGCCACGCGTGGGACTCGTGCTGCAAACGTGGCTGCAGCCAACGCACCGCATGCGAGCGCGGGCAGCGCGAAACGCAGCGACGATGCATCGAGAACATAATTGATCGAACCGCTCTTGTACGCGAGCGGCAAAAACGCGTAGAGCGCCAGCACCGCGATGCCCGCAAACGCGTATCGCCTAGCCGGCGCGAAGCACGCGCCTGCAGCCAAGAGCGCGAGCCACACGAAGGCTTGCGGCGTAACGGTCGCAATGCCGTGCGCGAGTTGCGCAACGGCGATAAAACAATTCCCCGCGATGGTGCTGGGCATATACGCGGGCGCCGAGAACCCGACGTTTGCGTTCCTCGCGAGCAATACTGCGTCGCGAACGAGCCAAACCGTAAACGGAACCAAACCGAGCAGCACCGATCGTAACGAGAGGCGCGCAGCGACCGCAGCGATGAGCGCCTCGATCCACCCGAACGGTTTGAGCAACGCGCAGAGGGCGAATGAAACCGGCGAACGATCCGCCGCGCTGACGATTTCCACAAAAAACGCGGCAAGCCAGAGGTCGTTCTGCAGCGTGCCGGTTTCAAACGCCGCTACCGGCATGAATGTAAACGCAAGCGCGACGGTGCCGGCCGCGTATGGCGGCGCCTGCGCATTTCGAGCAACGCTATAGAGTCGCGCAGCGATCAGCAGCGCCGGCAGTACGCCCGCGAGCGGCAAACTCCATTGCCCGGAAGCATCAAAAAGGCCCGCCGCAAAAAGCTCAGACGCGGCTGGATACAGCCAGTACGGCGCGCGGTGCACCCAAAGCGAATGATCTTGCGCAAACGCAAGCGCATTGGGGAGGTGGTAGAGCAGCGAATCGCCGTCGAGCGGCGGGCGCACAAGCGACGGCCAGCAAATGAGCACCGCAGCGGCGAGCGTAACGCTTAGGCCCAGATCGGGCGCACACGGATGCGGGCGCCGGAATGCGCGCAGGATGCAAAGCGTGCCGAGCGCGAGCCAGAGCAGCGCGGGGTACAGCAGATGCACCAGCGATAACGCACCCGCAAGCGCGACGCCGATCGCAAGAACGGCGCGCAGGCGGTCTGCGACGCCGGGAAACGCCTTGAAGAACAAGGGCGCGCTGTACCACAACGCGCCAACATACAAGAACGCCGGCACTGCGTTCTAGTTGTCGGTGCTTTGATTCCGTCCTTCGGAGAAACGGTTCAGGGCCGCGACGATGCGTTGCGGCAGCGAGCCGCTTCCGTGACCCGCATCGTCCACTATCTGCAATTCGCTTCGCTTCCAGCGCCGGTGTAAAGCCCAGGCAGTTTCGAGCGGGCTGCTGACGTCGTAACGGCCGTGGATCAAAACGCCCGGGATGGCCTTCAAGGAGACGGCATTGCGCAGCAGTTCGTCATCGTCCAAAAACGCCGCATGACGCCAATAGTGCGTCACGAGGCGCGCGAAGCGCAGCCGGAAATCGCCGTCTAGAAATCGCTGGTTCGGCGTGTGTCCGGGAGCCAATGAAACGTGCGCATCTTCCCACGCGCACCAGCGTTCCGCGGCCGCTGCACACACGTCCATATCGTCGTCGAACAAAAGCATCGCGTATGCATCGATAATGCGCTCGCGGCGAAGCGCGGCGGGAATGTGCGAAACGAACTGCTGCCACTCCTGCGGAAAAATGCGCCCGACGTCGCCGGTGATCCAGTCAACCTCGCGGCGTGACGTCGTGGTGATGCACGCGAGTACGAGCGCGGTAACGCGTTCGGGATGTCTTTGCGCGTAAGCGAGCGCAAGCGTCGTGCCCCATGAGGCGCCAGTCATCACCCAGCGCTCTATGGCAAGGTGTTGCCGCAACAGCTCGAGGTCGCGAATCAGATGCCGCGTCGTGTTCGTGCCGAGTTGCGCGCGTTCGTTCAGAAGCGGCCGGCTTCGCCCGCAGCCACGCTGATCGAATAAGACGATCCGGTACGCATCGGGGTCGAATAAACGCCGCGGGCCCGCCGTGCAGCCGGAACCCGGTCCGCCGTGAACGTATACCGCCGGCGTTCCTTGCGGATTCCCGCAGCACTCCCAGTAGATGACGTTCTCATCGCCGACGTCGAGCAGTCCGTGCTCGTAGGGCTCTATGGCCGGATACATGCGAACTGTTTCTACGCCGAATCTTGCGCTTCTCCGTTCCCCGGATACGCGCCATTGAGTTTTTTCCGGCCGATCGGATAGCCCATCAGGGTTTCCCAATTTCGTTGGACGGCGCCGTAACATTCGCACGCCGCTGCTTCTAGACCGCCCCGGTTCTTGACCGATATGTGGCCACGCGTGTACGAAATGAAGCCCGCGCGCTGCAGTGCTGAAGCCGCTAGCGTGACGCCTGCGCGCCGCACGCCCAACATTTGTCCCAGAAACTCTTGCGTGAGCAGCACCACGTCACCGGCAACGCGATCGTGCGCCATCAGCAGCCATCGCGCGCATCGCTCGTCAAGGCTGTGCAGACCGTTGCACGCGGCAAGCTGCGTGCAGGCCATAATCGTCGCTTGCGCATAGCGCATGGAAAAAGCACGCAGTTGCGGTTCGCGTTCCAAGACGCCGCAAAATACGTCCGCCGGCATACAATGCGCTGAATCGGATACTTGCACCACCGTGCGCTGGTTCGACGAGGACTGTCCAAGCGCAAGCGGCAGCCCGGACATGCCTTCACATCCGATAATTCCGACTTCCGCAGTTTTGCCGTCTGCCATATCGAGCACGACCGACAACACGCTTGCGAGAGGGAAGAATACCTCGCTGATGTGCTGGTCGATCTCGTAGAGAATGCGCCCATTATGAAGCGCGGTATGCTCGAGCAGCGGACCTAGCGCTTGTTTTGCCGCTTCCGGCATGTTATCGAGGAACTGGTTTCCGGTAGGAAAGGTCGCGCGGCGGAGAGCCATAACCGAGTTCGACACTTCTGCGGCGCATAGGAGACCGCGAACGTAGAGCGACTCGGTGAGGAAAGGCCGGTAAGTCTATGAGCAAACCAGCGATCCGGCGTACGTTTTACCGGTACGGGCGAGTACTGTGACGTTCGCCCGCGGCGTGCGCCGCCCTCTACTCGTTGAATTGCGTACGGAACCGCGCACAGTGGGTACAATGGCTCAAACGGCAACGCGCCGGGAGAGCAATCCATGGAGTGGCAATTCCAAGCCGCCGACGCCGCACTAGCATTGAGCTCACGCCAAGCCTTCACCGAGTTTTTGCGCACGTTTTGCACGACCGAGTCCGATTGCGAAGGCGCGGAAATCGTTTACGGCGAGCTCGTCGGAAACGTCGTCAGGCATGCGCCCGGATCGATCGACATTGCGGTGCACTCCGACGCAGAGGGTTCGGTCAGCATGGATGTGTCCGATACGGGACCCGCCTTTACGCTTGCGCCTTCACTACCGGCCGCGCTGAGCCAATCAGGGCGCGGCCTTTTTGTCGTCTCGCAGTTGTGCCGCAATCTGACGGCAGCGCGTACGGACTGCGGCAATCGCGTGCACGTGGTCCTACCGGTGACGGCAAGCGCCGGCGAATCGGAGTCTTCGCAAGTCGCGATTTGATCGCGTGCGTCACGCGCCGCGCGAGAGAGGCGTTTAGGAGCCATGGGCCGTCGTCTCTTCGGCGCCGCGGCGCTGGTTTTGGGTGTTGCAAGCCTTGCACTGCATACGCAGCTCGTTTCGAGTTGGACGTTACCCAGCCGCCTGCTCTTTCTCGATGTGACGGCGGCGTTCCAAATTGCCGGCGGCATTGCGATCCAGATTCCGCGTTCGGCTCGTCTTGGCGCGGGCATCTTGCTCGCCGTATACGTGGTTTTTGCGTGTACGTTCCTGCCCGAGATTTTCGCGCAACCCGGCGTGTATGCGAGCTGGAGTGACGTCTTTTATGCCCTAGGTCTGGTTGCCGGTGCGGTTCTCGCATATGCTCTGGCGGGCGCTGAAATGCAAAGAGCCGCAAACGCAGCAGTCATCCTGTTCGGCTTATGCAATATCTCGTATGCGATCGAGCAAGTGGAGTTTTTTGCGCGTACGGCGAGCTTGGTTCCGAAATGGATTCCATTCGGCGGGTCGTTCTGGACCATTGCGACGACAATTGCATTTGCCCTCGCCGGCGTGTCGCTCGCCGTTCGTTACCAAGCGTTGCCGGCTTGCAGACTTCTCACGATTATGCTGCTGGTTTTCGGCATCACGATTTGGATTCCGATGTTGATCGCGCAACCGGGCTCACCCGGAAACTGGAGCGAAGGCCTGGAGACGTTCGCCATTGCCGCAAGCGCGTGGATGGCCGCCGGTTTCCTGGCCGGCGCTCCGCGAGGCGCCTCTCAAGGGCGCCTTAGGACAGTCCAGTAGAACGCTGCGAATACCAGGACGATGCCGGCATTTGCCATCAGGCGTTCCCAGAACCGGTTTCGAAAGAACAAGACATCTACTGCGACAATCACCGCAACCATTGCCACCACAGAGAGTACCGCGGATAACCTAGGCACCATAACGACCCGCTAGCGGCGCCCCAGAAGCCAGTAGAACACTGAGTTACCCGGATTGAGCGTGATAAGGATGCGCCACAGCATTTTCTTACCTCGCACTGCGTCGTCCGAGCGGTGCGCCAAATCGCGCCATGCTAGAGCGCTCGACACCGTACTGACGATGACGAGCGCGGCCACGATGCGTTTGTCCAGGCGGCGTTTCATGCGCGTAGTGTACCCTAGAAGATTGCGGCTATTTCATTGTTCGGGTGTGATCGATGATTTGCATCAGACGCGGAGTCAGTCCACAAGAGCGAAGGCAGCGGGGTAGCACACTTCAGCGTGTTCCGCAAATATCCGTGACGATTGAAGCGGCAGAGCCATCCAGGCCTCGCCGGCGCTCGAGTACGGGCTGCGCGCCGCTTTGGCGATCTCGTGCGAAAATCCGAACCGTTTATAATAGGCAGGGTCTCCTAAAACAAATGCTATTTCGAAGCCACGCTGCGCGCATACGCGAAGAACATGAGCGATCACCGTTGAACCCAGGCCCTGGCGCTGGTATGCCGGCATAACGGCCACCGGTGCAAGTGCCACCGCCTTTATCGCTCGAGTCGCCGTTTGCGCCCTGAGCCGGCTACACACGGCGTTAGCGACCACTTCCGATCCGATCAGCGCTACAGCCGATGACACGATCAGGCCATCGCTTCGAAGGTGATCGATGAGGCGCCCCTCTCCATCGCGGCCAAAGGCGGCCTGGTGAACCATAAGAATCGCGGCGGCATCAGCGTCGCATTCTTCACGTATTTCGGGACCATTATGGGGCAACGAGTCTGACATTTCTGAGAACCTGCACTTCCGCTCCGTCTACGAACAGACCGTCCGAATCAGCGGCGACGTATACTTTCATGCCGCATTGTGCTGCCATCGCTTTGACCTACTGAATTTTCATCTCCGCACATGGCGTAGAGATGTGCTTGTCTCGGGTCTTTTTGAGATTCCGTTTTCTTAGTGCATCCATGAATCCGTAGGTGTTTCCCCCGCTAAAGTTATCGCTCAGGTCAAAATACTCCAGATCTGGATGCGGAATGAACGAGCGATATTCCGCTACTGTGCTCTCAAAAAAAGGTTCTGTCGTCGTTTTGTGGGGAGCAGGAAATATAGTCCATCCTACTGCCACGATTGGTTACGAGAAATATCTTCATAGATCGCGCTCGAAGAGCAGCGCCGGGCGCGGCTCCTGGCCGAACGCCGGATGCACGATGGCACGATCCTTCACTCCTAGCGATCTGAATCCGAGTTTCTCGAACACGCGCGCAGATCTGGCGTTTTCAGCTTCAGGGACATAGCCGTTGCCCCACCATAGCCGGCCGATCGCATAGCCGATGTTGCCGTCCATTTGAATGTCGATCGCGCCGATGACGCGTTGGGTATCGGGAATCACGATGACCCAGGTGATCGACGTGCCTTCCTCGCGCTCGCGAACAGTGCGCTCGAGGTATTCTGCCGCTTGTCGCACGTCGGTGAGCGTCGCGAATACAAGATATTTCGTCGCTTCCGGGTCAGACGCGTAGGCGTCGAAGATCGCCTGCGCGTCGCCTGTTTCTGACGGCCGCAGCAGTAATCGCTCAGTTTTCAGTATCATCGCGTGCTCATCTCGAAAATCGCTTTTTTTCAAAGGCGCACCCAAATCGCGTTCCGTAGCAAACGGACAGCCGCGAACGCTAGATTCGATGGCGCCGCGTTTCGGCTCTCCACGTGGTCGCGTAACAGGGCCAAGCCTAGAATGACGATTGCAGCCGTGCCTCATCTCGCCGGGCTCGCCTTAAAGCGTGTCTCTTCGGCCAATGTGCGCCGTCGACTGGTCCATAAGATGACGATTGCCGCTAGCCACCAAACGATCATCGTGATTGCGCCCCCAAGAGTCGTGATCCGCGCGGTCATCTTCGAATGAGTCAGGAACAAGCCCATGAGATTTACGGACTGATCGAGCGCGGCATGGGCGAACGTAGGAGCAAGGATCGAGCCGCTTCGGCGATAGAGCCAGTAGAACACGATTCCGCCCGGAATGGTGAACAAAGAGAAATAGGTGCACCCCGACCACCACGGAAGCGCGTATTCATTGAAGTTTTTCAAAAAATAGAACTCCGGCGAATGCCAGAACGACCAAATGATGCCGCCGATGACTACTGCGCCGGTGTAGCCGGCGAGCGACTCGATACGCGGATACAGAAAACCACGCCACCCGATCTCCTCGCCAAGACAGGGGACTGCCGCTATCATCGTACCGACCGTCAAACTAAGCACGCCGACGGCAACGACCGCGGCCGTGGGCAATCCCCGCAAATGTGAATGCGCAATCTGTTGCTGAAAGATCGCCGGCGAAAAACTGCCAGGAACGACGACGACGGTGATCGCAAAAACAACCGCTTGCAGCGCAAGCACCAAAACGATGCCGACCAGGATGAGGGCTGGACGCGTGCCCCATATCGGGTGCCGAACCTCTTGCGAAAACGGTGATTGCTTTTCGAGAAGGACATACACCAGCGCCGCCGCAAGGGCCGGCGTCACCGTGCCTACGCTGAAGACTGTCGGTCGAAGCGCAGATGGAATAAGCCAACTGACGCCCCAATGGAGTCCTAGAGCAAGCGCCGTAAAGACGACGATGGCCCATAGGAGACTGGAGCGACGCCGCGAGGTACTGATGATCACATCTACCTCTTCAGCGCCTCAACGCAGCTGAACTTCTTTGATTGCCGGCGGCGGCTTCTGGCCCGTTCGTTCGGCCTCGCATCCTCGCGCGCGCAACGGACGAATCACCGCGGTTTCGTCATAACGGACGAAATGCGCGAGGGGTACTCCGTAAAAGACAAAATGCGCTTTTGAAGCGCAATTTGGCGGTATAGCAGAAATTTGGTGGAGCTGTCGGGGTACTGCCCCCCGAGTCCGAAAAGCCCGACCAACGCTTTCTCCAGGCTCAGCTTCGAATTTAGCTTACTCGACCGCACGCCCCGAAGCCGGGCTTATCGTTCGCAGCAGATGCTTTATCTCGCACGCGCTTCGCATCAGTCGCGCGTGCCAGCCCGAGTTCATGACCGGACAGCGAAGTGGTTCGGGCCGACTCTTCACCGCCGGTGGCTAGCTTAAATTAAGCAGCCAGTGCGTATTCGTTGTTCGCGTGTATAACGCTTGCGATCGTTTTAGGAGTGCTCGCAACTCCGCCTGCTTACGTTGACCGCGGATCTTCCCGTCGAACCTGTTTCAGCCCCGCGACCACGTCCAAGGAGTATAACACACGGCCGCAACGCTTGGTTGCATAGGCCGATGCCGCGGTAGGCGGGCGGGTGCATGGGTATATGCCTATCCCACGTCCGAAAATTTGAAGGAGCAACCATGCGAACGGTCCTCGCCGTGACCATCGCGCTAGCCCTGCTCGCCCCCGCGGCGGCCTCGGCTGCGCGCACCAACGCCAACGTTGACCTCAGCCAGATGGTCAGCGCATACCAACAAGTGCAAGTCGTTCGCGTCGTCGAGCGGTTCGACAACGGCGCCGTGGCAACGGTCGACGTGATGCCGTCCGGTCAATTCCGGATCGCGAGCACCGGTGGCCAAGATCCGGCGCTCATCGTGAAACTCGCGACGCAGCCGATACCCGACGTCAGCACGGCAGTCGGCACGTACAGTGTCAAAGCGCTCGGCACCAAGACGCTCGACAGCGTCAAAGTGAGCGGGTACAGCGTTGCAGCCGCCGACGGCTCGTACACCGCGACGGTGTGGACGAACGCCAATCATCTGCCCGTCTCCGCCGACGTGCAGACGCAAGGCCACAAGATCAATTTGACCTTCGGCGACTACAACGATTCGATGCTTGTCGGAGCCAGATAGTTACGCCGAAGCGGTAGTTCTCGCGGACCGTTCTTTCAACAGGTGGTTCGTGATGATGCCGACCACCGCCATGATGATGCCGCCGATCAGCGCCGGGCCGAAGCCATCGACTTTGAAGCCCGGCGCTATCCATGTTGCGAGCCAAAACATCAGCGCGTTGACGATGATGACGAACAGGCCCAACGTGATGACCGTAAGCGGCAGCGTGAGCAGCAAAACGATTGGTCTGATGACGGCGTTCACAATGCCGAAAATGAACGCGGCGAAAATAGCGGCGCCTAAGCCGGCGGCGTGAATCCCAGGAACGAACGCCGCGATCAGATACATCGCGATGCCGTTGATGATGAGGCGGAGCAGAAAGTTCATGGGCTCACTCTCCTAGCGCAGCTTTGACCTGCGCGGCCAAAGCGGGTGTCATACCCTTGACCGCCGCGATTTCGTCGACGCCCGCACGTTTAATTGCAGCGAGCGAACCGAACGCGGTAAGGAGCCGCTTCTTTCGCACCGGACCAACCCCTGCAAGCGCATCCAGTGCCGAATGGGTCATCGCTTTTGCACGCCGCTGCCGGTGATAGGTAATCGCAAAGCGATGCGCTTCGTCGCGAATCCGCATCACTAAATGCAGCGCTGCGGAGTTGGGGGGAAGTACGATCGGGTCGGATTGGCCCGGCACGTACAGCCACTCGTGCTCTTTTGCCAGGCCGGCCACCGGGATGCCGGTCATGTCGAGTTCTTCCAACACCTCCACGACGGCGTTGAGCTGACCTTTGCCGCCGTCGATGAGCAGCAGATCGGGCTTCTTGTTGAACTTTTCTTTCTTCGCGATCTCTCGTTGAATGGGCGCCTCGACAGGCTCGGCGTCGTTCGATACGTCACGATGACGATCTCCGGCGTCTGTCTTTTCCCGTAGATAGCGTAGGCGGCGCCGCAAGGTTTCTTGCATCATGGCGAAGTCGTTCGGGCCCTTGTCGTATTGAATCTTGAATTTGCGGTAGTCGCTTTTCTTGGCGCGGCCCTCGACGAAGACGACCATAGAACTGACCGGATTACTCCCCTGAATGTTCGAGATGTCGTAACATTCGATGCGGTGCGGAAGTTCGGGCAGTTCCAACGCGTCGGCGAGTTCGGAAAGCGAACGCACCTGCGCGCTCTCTTGAACTTCCTGATGCACCAAGAACGCCTTGAGGTTTTGTTCGGCGTTCTTCTGCACCAGACGCATATACTCGGCGCGATCGCCGCGCTGCGGCACGAGCATACGCACACGCACGCCCTTGATCTCGGTCAGCCAGCTTTCGATGACGCTGGAGTCGTCGGGCAGCGCCTGCACCAGCACCTCTTTGGGAATCGCGCTGGCGCTTCCGCGCGAACGCCGCTGCTTTTCGGGGAGCGGAACTTGGTTGTCGCGTGCGGCACGCAAATGCGCCAGCGGCGACGAACCCGCCGCTTCCGGGGCCGAGGCGGTGCGAGCGGTGTAAAACTGCTTGGAGAACTGGCTGAAGAGTTCGGCGTCGCTCTGTTCGTGGACGCCGTCGAGAATGAAATGCTCTTGGCCGATCAGCTTGCCGCTGCGCACGAGGAACACTTGCATGCAGGCCTGGCCTTGCGCGCGCGCGACGCCGATCAAATCCATGTCCAGACGCGAACGCCACACGACCTTTTGGCTCTCGGTCACGCGCCGCACGTGCACGATGCGGTCGCGGATGCGCGCCGCGGTCTCGAAATTATAGCCCTGCGCGGCCTGCACCATTTCGCCTTGCAAACGCGTGAGCAGCGACTCTTGCTTGCCTTCGAGAAAGAGCACGACTTCCTCGATCATCCGCTCGTAGTCTTCTTCGCTTTGATAGCCGACGCACGGCGCCAGGCAGCGTTTGATGTGGTATTGCAGACACGGGCGGCGCCGGCGTCCGTCGATGGGCTCGGGGCACGTGCGCAACGGAAAGACGAGCCGGACGAGATCGATGAGTTCACGCAGCGCCGACGCATTGGTGTACGGACCGAAATACCGTGCCCCGTCGCTTTTGACCACGCGCGTGAACACGACGCGCGGGAACGGCTCGTTCGTCACCTTCAGATACGGATACCGCTTGTCGTCGCGCAGACGCACGTTGTACGGCGGCTGATAGCGCTTGATGAGGTTGGCCTCGAGAATCAGCGCTTCCACTTCGTTCGTCATGACGATGGTGCGCACGTCTGCGACGCGTTCCACCATGGCTTGCGTGCGGATGTGATGGTCGGCGCTGTGCTGGAAATACGAACGCACGCGGTTTCGCAGCGAAACCGCTTTTCCGATGTAGAGAACGTCGCCGCTGCGATCGAGCATCATGTAGACGCCCGGTGAATCGGGCACCTGGCTCAGCGTTTGGGCGAGCGTTCGTTGCCCTTGGGTGGCAGCGTCCGTGTCCATGGTCTTGTCTTTTTCCTTCGAGGCGAAGCCGCCAAGTGCTTCGAACCCGCCCTTCGACACGCTCAGGACCATAAATGGTGGCAATGCTAGGAACATGGAGGTTGCCGCTGCGCCGGTGGCAGCGGGAAGCATTTGACGCATGGTCTGCGCGCCGCACGCGCGACGCGCTCATCGTTGCAACCCCCGGGAGCGGCAAAACGCGGTTTGCGGCGCGCTTGGCGCACGCACTCTTAACGGAGAAAGCCGTGCGCCGCGTTCTCGCGGTGGTGCCGCGCGAGCACCTCAAGGCGCAGCTTTCGTCAGCGATGGCGGCCGCCGGCATCGCACTGGAGCATCGCTTCGAAAACTCCGTGGGAATGCTTGCGCCGGACATGCACGGCGCGGTCGTTACATACCAGCAGCTCGCCTTTGCGCCGCAGACGTACCGCGCGCTCGCCCGCGTTCCTACCTTGGTCGTTCTCGACGAGATCCATCACGCCGCCGATCAAGCGACGTGGGGAAATTCCCTCCGCGAAGCGTTCGATCACGTTGCGTACCGCGTCGGCATGTCCGGCACGCCGTTCCGAAGCGACGGCGGCGCGATTCCGTTCGTCGAGTATCATCGCGGTGAATCGCAAGCGGCGTACGCATACGACTACACGCAGGCCCTGCGCGACGGCGTCTGCGGGCCGCTCGTCTTTCCGCTGCAAGGCGGATACGCGCAGTGGGTGAGCGCGGACGGCGAAGTGCACGCCGCCGGCTTTGACGATGCGCTGCGCTCGCGCGTCTTGCAGAGCGAACGCCTTCGCACGGCGCTGACGCAAGAGCGGTGGTTGGGTGACGTCATCGCGAAAGCGCACGCAAAACTGCTCGAACTGCGGCAAGTGCATCCCGAAGCGGGCGGCCTTGCCGTCGCGATGAATCAGCAGCACGCGCGCTTTATCGCGCAGCTGATGCGCGAGCGCATCGGCATCGATCCGACGATCGTCGTCTCCGATGAAGACGGCGCTTCGCGGCGCATCGGCGCATTTGCGCGGTCTAGCGATCCATGGATCGTCGCGGTGCACATGGTTTCGGAAGGCGTCGACATCCCGCGTCTGCGCGTGGGCATCTTCGCGAGCAACGTCAACACGGAGATGTACTTCCGCCAATTTTGCGGACGCTTCGTGCGCACGCAGCGCGTGGGTGGCCGCCAGCACGCCTTCGTCTACTTGCCGGACGATCCGCGCTTGCGGGAGCTGGCCTCGCGCGTGACGCAGGACGTGCGCTCGCACCTGAAAGCCGCAGGCGAATTCGACGAATTCGCTGCGGCGATGCGTCGTGAAAGCGAGCGGGGCGAAGTCGAAAGTTTGTTCGCCGGCATCGACGCGCACGTACAGCACGAGCGCGTACTGGACTACGGCCCGCTGTTCAATCCGCTCGCATATTACGTGGAAGATACGGCGCCGCCCGAACCGCAGGCCGAGCCCGTCGCCGTAACCGCGAATACGGCCGAAGATAAGCACGTGCTGCGGCGCTCGCTGCAAACGCTCGTGTCGCAGGCAAGTGTGCGTTTCCGCGTCGAGCACCGCAAGATTCATGCGACGCTGAATCAGCGGTTCGGCGGCCCCGTTGCATCGGCGAGTGCCGAAAGTATTGCACAGCGCCGGCAAACGGTGTTGCAGTGGCTGGAACGAGACCGGTACGACGGCTTGCGCTAGAATAAACGCATGGAAAAGATCGACCGTCGCACGTTCCTCACGGCCACAGCGGGCGCAGCCGCGCTCGGCACGCTCGAAACGCCGCCCGCATCCGCCGCGCGCGGCGCAGAAGTCTTTCTCTCCACCTGGCCGCACGGAAAACCCGCAAACGAAAAGGCTGCGGCTGTTTTTGCCGGTGGCGGCTCCCTGCTCGACGCAATCGAGAAGGGCATCAACGTTCCGGAAAACGATCCCGACGTCATGAGCGTCGGCTACGGCGGACTGCCCAATGCCGACGGCGTCGTCGAACTGGATGCGGGCATCATGGACGGCACCAAACGCCGCGCCGGCGCCGTGTTCAATCTGCACATGATCAAGAACCCGATCTCCGTCGCGCGCCTGGTGATGGAGAAAACGCGGCACACGCAGCTCGCCGGAGACGGAGCATTTCAATTCGCCGTGCGCATGGGTTTCAAACCGCAGCAGCTGCTCACGCCGAAAAGCCTGGCGGCGTGGATGAAATGGAAAAACACGCCGAACCACCAGACCTTTTGGCTCGACAGCGGACATCACGACACGATCGGCATGCTCGGCACGGATGGTCACGGGCATATCGCCGCGGGCTGTTCGACGAGCGGCCTTGCGTGGAAGATTCCCGGCCGCGTCGCGGACTCGCCGATCGTCGGCTGCGGCTATTACGCGGACGACAGCGCCGGCGCGGCGAGCGCGACCGGCGACGGCGACGTGATGACCAATTACTGCACATCGATGTACATCGTCATGAAGATGGCCGCGGGCATGCATCCGCAGGAAGCATGCGAGGATTGCCTACGGCACATGGCGCGCACGGCGCCGGAAGTGCACACCAACCAGTATTGCGTTATCGCGATGAATCCGGCGGGCGAGATCGGCGCAGCCTCGATGAACTCGAAATCCAAGCTGGAGTACGCGCTCTGGCGCGGCGGGGTCAGTTCACTTCAGACTGCGAACGCCGTGTTTTAACGTAGACGAAAATTATTGCCGCGATTACCGCGAGCGCGATAATGAGCAGCGCGTATTTCTGCACGGCGCCGATCACCTCGTGGGCGTGATTACCGAGCGCATTACCGGCCAGAACCAGACCGCCGCAAAAGATCAGCGAGCCGCACAGCGTCCAAAAGTAGAATGCCCCGAGCGGCATTTCGGCAATGCCGGCGGGGATGCCGACGATGCCGCGGATCACCGGGATGAACCGGCAAATGAAGATCGCGAAGCGTCCGTATCGCGCGAAAAACCCTTCGACCTTCTCGAGCTCCGCATGATGGAAATGCACGTATTTGCCGTAGCGATCGACGAACGGCCTTCCGCCGAAGCGGCCGACGGCGTAGCCGATGCTCTGGCCGGTGAGTTCGGCGATGACCGCAACGGCTATCGCAATCCACACGCTTGGCAGCAAGCCTTTCGCCGCTGCGGCCCCGGCCGCGGGCAAAACGATTTCGCTGCCGATCGGCGCGCCGATGTTCGCCAGCGCCATGGCAACGAAAAGTCCCCAGTACCCGGCGTGCTGGACCAAATTCAAAAAGAACTGGGTGAACGCGTGCACGGGGCTCCTTACTCGGAAGCGGCGGGGATGTTGCGCGCTTTGGCGCGGCGCAGGATCTCAGCAGCAAGGCTGCCGCCCTCGGAAAGAATTGCATCCAGCAGATCGGCCGGCTCGACCGCCCGCTCGCCCGCTTGCTCCTCCGCCAGGGCGACGACCTTACGGACGCGCGGCGTCACGAGGATGCCTTCCCACATGCGGTCCTCGCCGGTTCCAAGGGCACGGCGGGCCTCGGCATGGACCTCGCCTGCGTCAATCTGTTCCGACCGCAAGCGCTCGGTAACGCCGCCATCCTGCTCTTCCAGCAGAGCGACGAGCAGATGTTCGACTCCGACGTAGTAGTGGTTGTGATTGCGGCACTCTTGTTCTGCGGCGCGTAGCACGCGGCCCGAGGCGGGACTAAACTTCGCGAACAATTTTTGAGTGCGCTGCCCTTTTGCGATCTCGTATCGCGAGTGCGGGAGTATAAATGGTCGGGGCGACTGGATTTGAACCAGCGACCTCTTCGTCCCGAACGAAGCGCTCTACCAAGCTGAGCCACGCCCCGGCAACAAAAACTCCCATTGGTTCGGGCAGGCAGGCTCCCCTCCTGCAAGAAGTCCCCAAAGCCCATGAGATATCTGATCGTCGGCTGCGGGCGCGTCGGTGCAACGCTGGCCAAACTCCTCGATGCCGACAACAACGAAGTCATCGTGGTCGATGAAAATCCCTCCGCGTTCAAGCGTCTGGGTCAAAAATTCAAAGGCCATGTCGTCGTCGGCACCGGCATCGATTACGATGTACTCAAGCGCGCGGGTGCACAGACGGCCGGCGGCTTCATTGCGGTGACCAACGGCGACAACCGCAACGTGATGGCTGCGCTCATCGCGCAGCGCATGTTCGGAATCAAGATGGTCGTTGCGCGCATCTACGATCCCACGCGCGGGATGATGTACCGCGATCTCGGCATCGAGACCGTCTGTCCGACGACGGTCGGCGCGAAGATGATCCGTGACATGCTGCTCGAGGCGCCGTGGGACACGCTGCAGTCGTTCGATTTCGGCAAAGTTACCTCAGTGCGAGCGATTGTCCGCGCGAGCGATTCCGGCAAGCGCGTCGCGCAGCTCGAACGGCCCGGACGCATTCGCATTGCCGCCGTGCGTACCGGTAAGACGGTGCGCGTGCCGGGCGAAGATACGATTTTGAGCGAAGGCGACGAAATCAATGCAATCGTCGCACCCGAGGCGATCTCCGAATTTGCGCAGATGTTCCAACTGGACCGCGAGCGTGAAGCCGCAGCCTCAGGAGGCGCCTAGATGTTCGTGTTGATCGTGGGCGGAGGAAAAGTGGGATCGTATCTCACGCGCGCGCTGCTCGAGCAAGGCCATGAAGTCGTGATGGTCGAGAAACAGGATCGCAAAGCGCGCATGCTCGAGCAGCTCATCGAACAAAAAGTTACCGTCGTCGGCGACGGCTGCGATCCGCTCGTTCTCGAACAAGCCGGGCTTTCGCGCGCGGACGTCGTCGTTGCGGACACGGGCGACGACGAGGACAATCTGGTCGTTTGCCTCATCGCCAAGAAAAACGCCAAGGCGCGCTGCATCGCCCGCGTCAACAATCCGGCGAACAAGATGATCTTCGCTTCACTCGACCGCGAGAATCCCGTCGCGGTGATCTCCTCGACCGAGATCATCCTCGGCGTTATCAGCAAACAGATTACCGCTCCCGCCTAAAACCCAGGCGCTGCAGGCGAGGCGTAAGCGTGAGCGTTCCGGCCAGTATCGTCACCACGACGACCGCGAACGTCGCATTGACGATGAGCGTGCGCTGAGCGATCGCCGCGGGCGTCGCGATCGCGAGTGCGAGCGAAAGCGCTCCGCGGATGCCGGCCATGCGCACGACGGTTTGCCACAGCGGCTCCAGATGCGCGCGGGCGAGCGCGAGCAGGCCATACGAGAGCACCGCGCGAGCGAGGAGCACCGCGACCAGCGTTATGCCTGCCGCGGGCAGCGCGTGCCCCAGTTGCGTGAAATCGAGCGCCGCGCCGATGAGAAAAAAGAGCACGAAGTTCGCCAGCATCGCCGCCGCGTCCCAAAATGCCGCGACGGCCTGCGCCGATCCGACGGTCACGCGATGGCGCCGCAACTCGCGCAGCGCAATGCCGAACGTGATGACCGCAAAAATGCCCGACCAGCGGAAGTGATCGCACAACACGTAGCTGCCGTACGCACCGGCGAACGTGGCCAGAATTTGCGCCGCCCCGCCGATCTGCCGCCGCAGCGCAAAGGCCGCGAAGTAGGCCAGTGCGCCTCCCACCAGTATGCTTATCGCAACGCCGAGCACGGCTTGCCACGACGCGTTCCAAACGCCGGCGCCCCCCGCCGAAAGAAGTACGGCGGCAAGAATCGCGCGATAGAGCACGACGGCGGTCGCATCGTTGAGCAATGATTCGCTCTCCACAATCGTTGCAAGCTCGCGCGGCACGGGAAGCCGCCGGAACACCGCCACGACCGCGACGGGATCGGTTGCGCTCAATATTGCTCCGAGCACGAGCGCGGGCTGCCACGCAAATCCACCCGCATAGTGCGCGCAAACCGCGATGACGAATGCCGTCAGCGCCACGCCGGGCACCGCGAGCAGCGCGATTGGCAGCGCCTTGCGCCGCATCGCATGGAAATCCAAATTCCATGCCGCTTCAAAAATGAGGGCCGGCAAAAATACGTAGAGCGTTGCCTGTCCGAAGAGTACCGTCAACCGCCCGGGAAAAGCGGCGCCGACCGCGATCCCAACAACCAGCAGCGCCGCAATATGCCAAAGCTTCACGTGCGGCGCATCGCCCTAATGGGTGTGGGTGAAGTTTCCAACCGCCACGCCGGCCGAGCGAATCGCTGCAAGCGCCGCTCGCATGCCGATGGGATGCTGCGGGCGCCCGACGGTTTCGAAATACCACTCCGGATCGATGTTGAGCGTTCGCGTCTGGATCATATCGACGCGCACGCCGGCAAGCACCGCTTCCATCGCTCGCACTTCTTCCTCGTCGTCCGTCACGCCCGGATGGGTGAGCAAGTTGAGCGAGAGCCGTAAACCCGCACGCGAAGCCAGACGTATCGATTCGACCACGTCGTGCAGATCGTATCCGGCCGGCCGGTAGTACGCCGCGTACGCGCGCGGGCGGAAGGAATTCAGGCTGATGCGCACCGCTTGCAAGCCGGCATCGATGCAACGCTGCAACGCGGAAGGCATGCTGCCGTTCGTGTTCAGATTGATGGTGCCGTTGCTCCGATCCGTGCGGATACGTTCGATCGCGCGCGCGATCGTGATCGACCGCAGGAGCGGCTCGCCTTCGCAGCCTTGTCCGAATGACACGATGCCGTCGCCGACGCGTTCCAAATGATGAACGGCGACGCGCGCGAGTTCCTCTGCCGAGGTTTCGAAGCCGATACGCTGCTGCGGCGAGGGGAGGCCGGCTTCCGGTTCTTGCTCGGAAATGCAGCCGACGCAGCGCGCGTTGCACTTTGGTGAAACCGGTAGAGCCGCCTCGCCGCGTTCCAAAAACACGTTCTGCGCGGTGAAGCAGCCATACTCGCGCGAGCACAGTGCAACTTGACGCAGCACGCGGTTCGACGGATCGATCGCGATTCGCCGTTCGAGCAGAGCTTCGAGTTCGCCAGCCGCAAACTCCCGCGGTTGCCAATCTTCGCTCTCGTCCGTGCGCATGGCAGCCACGTGCAGTTCGTCGTCAACCACACACGCAAAGGTGTAGCCGAACAGCGGCAGCGGCGGCGCATCCGCTGCGCGCTCGTATGCCGGAAGCAGTAAGCGCGTGTAGCCCGCCGGAAGAATCGCGGAAAGCGCAAAGCGGCGTTTTGCGAGTCCGCCGCGCACGGCCGGACGGCGCCCCGGTAGAATCATCGGCACGGTTCCCGCCGGAGCGGGAATCAGTTCGTCGCGTTCGACGCGTCGAACGACGCCGCCGTCCGCCAGCGGTTCCAGATCCTCGTCGAAATAGATGCGCCCGGCTTTATCGCAGTAGGCCAAACCCGTCATAGCGATTTTTTGAAAGCGTGCTGCGTCTTGAGCACGTGATACCCCAACTCAATATAAAACTCGTGCGCGCGTTCGCGGGCAACGTTCGAAGCCAGGCGCATCGAGGTGCAGCCGCGCCGCTGCGCCCACTCCTGCGCCGCCTGCACGAGCAGCCGCCCGATGCCGTTTCCGCGATATTCGTCTTCGACGACCAAGCCTTGAATGTCGGCGCGCCCGCTGTCGATGATCGTCTCAGAAAGCGCAACGCCGATCCATCCGACGACGCCCGCGCGCGGAACTACGGCAACGAAGATTCCCCGCTCATCGTTCATACGCAGCAGTTGACGCTCGACGTGGGCGAGCGGTACGTCATACCCGAGTTGCCCGGCAAGCGCCGTTATGCGCGGCGCGTCGGCGGCGAGCGCTTCGCGCACGGACGTTCCGAGGTCGCTAGACGGGGATCGCACGCGGATCCTCGACCGTTGCATCGAATACGCGGACGGCGGGACCCGTGAGATACGCTTCGTGTTCGCCGTCCCATTCGACCAGCACGTGGCCGCCGGGCACGTTCACGTCGACCCGTGAATCCGCAAGGCCGCGCCGCATCGCAGCCGCGGCGCATGCAACGGATCCCGTGCCGCACGAATACGTCAGTCCGACGCCGCGCTCGAAGTGGCGCACCCGCAGGTGTTCCCGGTCGACGACCACTGCGACATGCACGTTGACGTCGGGATTTGCGCTGCCGAGCGATTCGATGTCGATCTCGTCGAGCGTCCTGGAAAAAATCACGACGTGCGGATTGCCTACCCAAACGAAATCGGCATCGGGATACGGCAGCGTGCGCTGCTCGAACCGCGGCGTGCCCACGTTGAGACGAATTTGGCCATCGGCTCGCACGTCGGCGACGATGATGCCGGCCAGCGTGTCCAAGCGGAAGTGCGTACCTTCGCCGCGATCAGTAAGAAAACGCACGGCACAGCGCGCGCCGTTTCCGCACATCTCCGCTTCGCTGCCGTCCGCGTTGATGATGCGCATGCGCACGTCCGCACGATCGGTTCCTTGAATGACGATGAGGCCATCCGCGCCGATGCCGCCGCGGCGGTCGCAGATTTTGCGTGCGAGTGTATGGAGATCCGTCACAACCGGCGTGCGCAGATCGAGAACGACGAAATCGTTGAACGTGCCGTGCATTTTCGTCACGGCCACGGCGGACATTAGCCGGAGGTGACCTCCGCGTGCTCGGGTGCCTGTGCCGGCGCAGCGTCGGGGTTGGCAAACGGCCCTTGCGGGGAGATCGTGGAGACCGCGTGCTTGTAAATCAGATGCGTCTTACGTTCGTACTCGATGAGAATCGTGAAGGGATCGAAGCCCTTGACGATGCCGCGCAATTGAAAACCGTTGACCAAATAGACGGTCACGGGAACGCCTTGCCGCTTGATTTCGGCGAGGTATGTATCTTGCAGGCTGCCCGGCATGAAAGCCCGCTTCAAACCCATCCGAGCTTTTCCCTTGCCAGGCGCTCCACCTCGTCGCCACGCACCGCTAGCATATCGGGCTCCGAGCGGAACCACATCTCCTGGCGGCGGGAATACCGGCGCGTCGCGCGCACGAGCAGCGCGCGCAGTTCCGCGCGGCTGCACCAGCCGCGCAGGTACGCGAGCGCTTGCGGATAGCCGACGGCATTTGCTGCTACTGCAGCGGCGCCGACGCGCTCCGCTTCTTCCAAAAGACCGGCGTCCAGCATCGCACCGGTGCGGCGATCGATGCGGCGGTCGAGCTCGGCGCGGTCGACGCTAAGCGCGAGCTTCAGAAACGGTATGCCTTCGCTCGCAAGCGATCGCAACGGTTCGCTGCGCAGCCGCGCGTGTTTGGGCGCGAGCGCGACCTCCAGGGCGCGCAACACGCGATACGCATCGCCCGGATGGAGCATTGCGGCGCGACGCGGATCGCGCAGGCGTAACCATTCGTACAAAAACCCCGTCTCGTGCACCATCGCTTCGTGCGCGAGACGCTCGCGGACCGCTTCGTCATACTGCGGCGCGAGATCGACGGCACCCGTCAGGGCGCGAACGTAAAAGCCGGTTCCCCCGGTGACGATCGCGCGTTTGCCGCGCGCGTGGATTTCGCGGATCGCGCGCGTTGCGTCGGCGGAAAAGCGCGCCGCGGAATACCGCTCGTGCGGATCGAGGAAGCCGACCAAGTGATGTGGGACCGCTTCAAGTTGGCTGGGCGTGGGCGCTGCGGTGCCGATCGGCATGCCGCGGTACACCTGGCGCGAATCCGCGCCGACGATTTCGGCGCCGAAACGCTGCGCGAGTATAACGGCGAGTTCGGTTTTACCGGACGCCGTCGGCCCGGCGAGAACTAGGACTCGGGGTTGCACCGCACCGGAAAGTTCACCGAACGCGCGATAAAGCATAATTCGTGCGCGCGGTGATGCAGTTTTTCAATTTGCTCACGCGCCGGCGCCTGCGCGTACTGCGCGCGCGGATGCAGCACCACTTCCGTAAACTCGCCTGAACCGTCGCCGTTCACATGCATCGTGCCCTCGGCGTTGTCCGCATACGCGGTTACCGTAATGCCCGCTTGCGCGCACAAGTGTAAAAACCACAGCATGTGGCAGCCCGAGAGCGAGCCGATGAGCAGTTCCTCCGGATTGTAACGGCCGGCGTCGCCGCGAAACGCCGGGGTCGAAGACGCGGGAATCGCGAGCGTTTTTCCCGGTGCGGTGATTTCGTGATCGCGGCCGTAGGCGCGATAGCTGCTCGTGCCGGTGCCGCGATTGCCCGTCCACGCGAGCTCTGTCGTGAAGCGGTGCGGGTTGTGCATTATTCCTCAGATTCTCTTGAAGAGTTTTTGGATCGCTTCGCTGTCCATCCGCACGATCGTCGGGCGCCCGTGCGGACAGTGCATCGGATTTTCACACTGCTGCAGCCGCTCCACGAGCGTGGCCATCTCGCTCGCGTCGAGCCGCTCGCCCGCGCGCGTGACGGAATGGCATGCGAGCGAAGCCCAAACGCGTTCGCGCACGTCGCGCTGTTTCGGCTCTTCGGTCAAGTCCTCGAGAAATCCGGCGACGTCGAACGGCCGCGAGCGGTAGCCCGCCGGCGTAGCGACGATCCGGTACGTGCGCTCGCCGAACGGTTCAATCTCTAGACCGCCTTCGCGAAGGATGTCGAGCATGCGGTCGAGCGCGGCGCTTTCGGACGGCCCCAATTCAAAGGTGACCGGTACGAGCAGCGCTTCACCCGGCGTGTGCTGCTGCGCCGTCGCAACGATCCGTTCGTAGGCGATGCGTTCGTGCGCCGCATGCTGATCGACGAGCACCAGTGCGCGGCCGTCGGTCGCGAGAATGAACGTGCCGTCGAGTTGCGCGAGAACGCGCAGACCGGCGCTGCCGTTGCTCTGCGGATCGTCGAGCCCGCGATGCGCGAACAACGTTTGTAATTGCGGCAGCGCCGCATCCATGGCTTGCGGCGCGGGCGATACCGTCACCGCATCGCGAAAGCGCGCGGTGGCATGATCGCGCAGCGTTACCGCGATGGCGCGCTTGACCGCGTCGAACACTTGGTGTCCGTAGCGTAGGCGAACGTCGCTCTTCGTTGGATGGACGTTCGGATCGACGTGCTCGGGCGGCAGCGTTAAGAACAGCACGCCGTACGGCTGCCGGCCGATCATGGCGAAGGTGGAGTATCCCGCCGTCCACGCTCCGGCCATCAGCGTGCTGCGCAGCAGCCGCCCGTTGACGAAAAGCACTTGCATGCGGCGGTCCGCGCGGTCGATGCCCGGCGTGCTGATGTAGCCGCTCAGTGTCCCCTGCAGTCCGCGCGCGGCTTCCGGATTCAGCGGCATAAGCGTCTGCGCCGCAGACTTTCCGAACACCATCGCCAGACGCGCACGCGAGTCGGGCGTCGTGGGCATCGTCCAGACTTCTTTGCCGTCGTGATACAACGCGAACGTCACGCCGGGATAGGCCAGCGCGAACGTGGACAGCCAGCCCGAAATACGATTGAACTCCGCGCTGGCCGAACGCAGATATTCGCGGCGCACCGGCACGTTCGCAAACAGGTCGCGCGCGCGTACGGTCGTGCCGACGGGCGAGGGCGCCGGCTGAACCGGACCGGCTTCTTCTGCATGCGCGGTGACGCGGGCGCCGATCTGCGCATCACGCTGACGCGAGAGAATTTCGAGCTGCGAGACCGCTGCGATACTTGCGAGCCCTTCGCCGCGAAAGCCGAGTGAGTCGACAAACTCCAAATCGCTTGCTGCGGCGAGCTTGCTCGTCGCATGACGGCGCACCGCAAGCGGCAAATCCGCGGGCGCGATCCCGCTCCCATCGTCGACGACTTCCACGAGCGACGAGCCGCCCTCTTCGAGCGTTACGGATATGCGCATCGCGCCGGCATCGACGGCATTCTCGACCAGTTCCTTGACCACCGAAAGCGGACGCTCGATGACTTCGCCGGCCGCAATCTGTCCGATGGTCTGCGCATCGAGCAGCCGGATCAAACTAGTCAAAGTGATGTTGCTTTACGCCGTTTTCGACGGCATCCGTCAAACGGTGGATGAGATCGATGTCCCATTCTTCTTCCGGGTCGCTGACGAGCACCGCGAAAATCGTGTTCTGCAGATCGCCGGCATAAGGATCGCCGACGGCAACCTCGCCCGTGAAAATTGCTTCGACGAAACCGTCAAGCCCGGGCGCATCGTTCGAAGCCGACATGATACTGTCGTAGCATTCGGCCGCGCCTGCGGTCCATGCATACGCAAATGTGTCGCAGAGATTGCTCGCTTCTTCCGAGCGCTCTCCGTGAAAAACAAAAGAACGGGCGCCCGCATCCGGCTTGAACGGGGTCCAATCCGTAAGCGCGCCGTAGAGCTCGTTGAGCAGCCAGCCCAGTTCGTCGCTTTTCCAGCCGTTCTTCAGCACTACGGCAGCGATCGAATAGCCGCACGGTGCGGTAAGATCTTCCGGATCGGGGGCATCGCGCAGGAAGACCTCGCGGCCCTCGGCGCGACCGACGTGGCGATAGCTCACTGCGCGCCGAGAAACGAGAGCTGCGAAGGCGGTGCCACCTTCGGCAGCCTGCGCTTGAGCGGGACTTGCTCCTCAACGTCGGCGTGCCCGGAAAGCGCGTCAGCGATCTCTTGCGCACGCTCGATCACCGCGTCCGGCAATCCCGCCATGCGCGCGACCTCGATGCCGAACGACCGGGACGAACTTCCCGGCAACACGCGATGCGAAAACACCGGCGCGCCATCCCTCGCCGTATTTTCGACCGCGGTAATGTGGTAATTCGCGACGAGCTTCCAATGGTCCGCAAGCGAAACCAGCTCGTGAAAATGCGTTGCAAACAGCGCCATCGGCGCATGTTCGTCCAAGCCGAGCAAGAACTCACAGATCGCTTGCGCGATCGACAAGCCGTCGATGGTTCCGGTGCCGCGCCCGACCTCGTCGATGAGCAGTAGGCTGCGGCGCGTGCAGCGCCGCAAAATATTTGCGGCTTCCGCCATCTCCAGATAGAACGTCGATTGTCCGGACGCGAGATCGTCGCCGGCGCCGATGCGCGTGAAGATCCGGTCCACGATTCCGAGCTTCGCGGACTTGGCCGGAACGAACGAACCGATCTGCGCCATGATGGTGAGGAGCGCCGCCTGCCGTAAATACGTCGACTTACCGCCCATGTTCGGGCCGGTCAGCAAAATGAACCGGTGCTCGCCGGCGCGCAAACGCAAATCGTTGGCAACGAAATGCGTGCGCAGCACGGCTTCCATGACCGGATGCCGGCCGTCGACGATTTCGATCTCGCTGGACTCCGCAAACGCCGGACGCACGTAGCCGCGCTCGGCCGCGCATTGCGAGAGGGAACACAGCACGTCGAGTTCCGCAAGCGCCTGCGCCGTTTGGAGCAACTCGTCGATGCGCAGCGCAATACGGTCGACCAGTTCGCCGAAGAGCTGCTCTTCGAGCCGCAGTTGCCGGGACTGCGCGGTCGAGATGGCAATCTCGAGCTCCTTGAGCTCCGGCGTGATGTACCGCTCGCCGTTCGTAAGCGTTTGCTTGCGCACGTAGTCCGACGGCACTTGCGAAACGAAACTCTTGCCGACCTCAATCGCATAGCCGAAGGCACTGGCGTATTTGATCTTTAGCGATTTGATGCCCGTGCGCTCCCGCTCCCGCTCTTCGAGTTCGGAAAGTTTGCTGCGCGCGTCCGTGCGCAGCGTGACGCACTCCGCGAGTTCGGTGCTCGACTCCGGCCGGATGACGCCGCCGTCGGCCAGCTGCGCGGGCGGATCGTCCGCAAGCGTGCGCTGCATGTCTTCGAGCAGTTCGCCGAAATCGGCGATGCGTCCGGAGTGCACCGCGAGCGCTTTGGGCGCGACTTCGCGCAGCGGGCGCACGATCTCCAGCGTACGGCGAAGCGAAGCCAAATCTCGCGGCAGCGCGCGTTTGAAACGCACTTTTTGCGTGATGCGTTCCAGATCGAAGCACCCGCGCAGCAGTTCCTGCATCGATTCGCGCCGGACGTGCTCGTCGATGAGCGCTTGCACGCCGTCCGCGCGTTGCGCGATCGCCTGCGCGTCCACGAGCGGCGCGAGTATCCATCGCGCGAGCATGCGCGATCCCATGGACGTCGCGCACTTGTCGAGCGTGGCAAGCAGCGTTGCTTTCGGATTCGCGCCGAGCGCCTTCGTCAGTTCGAGATTCTTGCGCGTGTTCGGATCGAGCCCCAGGAACGTCTGATGCCGGTAGAACTGCGGCGCGGAGAGCGGCGTCTCCGAAGCAGCAACGCCGACGCGGCGGACGAAACCGACCAGCCCGTCGAGCGCGCGATGCATGGCGAGCGATTCATCGAGCGAGAACCCGTTGACCGGCGCGCGGCTCCGCGCGTCAACCAGCGTAAGCGCCGGCGCGGTCACACGCGTGCCGAGGTTCTCGAGCGCGCCGGAAAGCGCCGCGCGCAAATCAGGTCCGACGTCGGCAACCAGCTCCGCCGGGCCAATACGGCCAAGCTCGGCGAGCACTTCGTCGTACGAGCCTTCCCCGGTAATGGCCGTAACGGCGCAGAATCCGGTCGAGACGTCGGCATACGCAAAGGCGAACGTTTCCTCGATCGCGGTAACGGCAGCGAGATAATTATTCTGCTTGCCGTCAAGCAGTTGATCTTCGATGAGCGTTCCCGGCGTGACGATGCGAACGACGTCGCGCCGCACGAGTTTGTTGGGCTGCGGAACTTCCAGCTGTTCGGCGAGCGCGACGATGAACCGCTGCGCAACCAGCCGCGCAAGATACTGCGCGAGCGCGTGATGCGGCACGCCGGCCATCGCGACGCGTTTGCCGCCGCCGGCTTCTTTGGAGGTCAACGCAATTGAAAGCGATCGCGCGACCGTTTCCGCGTCTTCACCGTACGCTTCGTAGAAATCACCAACGCGTGAGAGCAGAATCGCTTCGGGATGACGCGCTTTCATACCGAAGTACTGCTCGAGCATGGGTGAGTAGGCCGCGGCACTCACGGTGCACGGGCTTCGGCAGCCGCCCTGTGGATAACTTGTAGAGAATCTGTGCTAAACGCGCGGTTTTGCCGGTTCGGTAAGTCCCGGCGGGGCCGTTTCGGAATTCAACCTGAAGCCGTTCAGCGATGCATATGGTACCGCACTCTGCGTTGGAGTGATGCCGGTGAACGCAACGCTCGCGGCATCGTACCGCCGGCGGTCAAGTGAAATGCCGGCAAGCGCGTTCTCCGAATCGATGAACGTCGCGCCGTCGATTTGGCGGTAATCCGTTTGCCAACGAATCTTACTCAAACCGTCCGCGGTGAAGTCGCCGGCGGTGATGACGCGATCCGTTGCAAACGTCGACGTATCCACCCACATTTCGCGCAGACGGTACATGGCCGGATCGAGCAGCGGTTTGAGCGCAAGATGATAATCCGTGTGACCGTCGAGCGGCTGCGTTCCGAGTACCCGAACGTCGTAATCGCGGTGTGTGACGACGACAGTAGCGATCGTTCTGAGCGATTCATTGCCCGGCGTTTGTTTGCGTGCGGGCATCGGATCGTGAAATTCGCGGCGAATCTCCCGCACGAGATCCATATCGCTGCGCGTTGTATTCGGCGGTGCGTCGCTTGGCACGATGCCGAACGCATAGTCCGGCGTGAGCACGGGAACGCCGAGATAATCGAACGTGAATTGCGGCGAGCTCATCGGCACGTGCCCACCGAACAAATTAAGGCCGAAATTGATTCCGTGCGGCGTGTACGGGTGCGCAAGTTCCTCGTCGCTGCTCGCGTTGACGGACACGCGGTTCAGATCCGCGTCGTACGCCGCGTGATAATGCGCCTGCGAGGTTTTTCCATTGCGCTCCACCGTAACGGTAATACCGTACGAGAGGTGCCGCGGATAGACTTGCGCGCGCCAGTGCTGCTGGGCTTGGGCGAAAATTCCATACCCGTCGGCGATCATAGCGCAAGCAAGTCGATTGCGGGGCGGGCAACCATGTGTGCCGGTTCGCCGTAGCGCGCCGCGCGGCCTACGATCGTACCGGTGCAGCCCCAGATGAATCCCTCGTGAATCTCGATGTCCACCCACGGCTCGCGCGCGTACAAGGTTTCCTCGTAGTCCGAAGGCATCGGCGCAACGATTGTGGCGTTGTCCGTTGCCTTGGCCGCCAGTTTGCTCGCGTCTTTTTTCGACGGTCCCTGAATCAAGGCGCGCACCGTCGTTCCGATTTTGCGCTCGTGGTACGCGCGTGACGCGCGGTTCTGCGCATCGGCAAGCCGTTTGAAACGCTCGCTCGCGGCAGACGGATCGACTTGCTCCCAGCGCGCCGCCGGCGTGCCGCGCCGCTTCGAGTAGATGAACATGTACGCGTTTGCAAAGAGGCCGCTCTTGACGTACTCGAGGGTTGCCGCGAAATCGTCTTCGGTCTCTCCGGGAAAGCCGACGATGACGTCGGTCGTGATCGCCCACTGCGGCAGATACCGGTGAATCAGCGCGACCTTCTCGCGGAACTGCTCCATCGTATACTTGCGGTTCATGCGCCGCAGCACCGGATCGCTCGCGGACTGCAACGGCAGATGCACGCGCGGGTTGAGCGGGGCAACCTCCGACAGATCGCGGATGATCTTCTCGGTGAAGTCTTTGGGATGCGGCGAAATAAACGTCAGACGCTCGAGCTGCGGAACTTCGGCAACGACGCGCTTACACAAGCTGCCGAAATCCATCCCGTCGGCCGGATCCGTGTAGGCGTTCACCGTCTGCCCGACGAGCATCACTTCGCGCGCGCCCGCGGCAACGCGCTCGCGAACTTCTTCGACGATCTCACGCGCGGGGCGGTGATCGAAGCGTCCGCGCACGTGCGGCACGATGCAAAACGTGCAGTAGTACGAGCAGCCGCGCTGCACGGTAACGAACCCGCGCAAATGCGAGAAGGCATCGCTGATGCAATCGGCCGCGCCGCCGAACGGCATGAGCAGCGCGCGCTCTTCGGTGAGATCGGTATCCTCGAACTGCGGACGCCACTGCGCGATCGCATCGCCCATCTGCATCAGTTCCGACGTGCCGAACACCGCGTCGACATGCGGCACGATCTGCTGCATGCGGTCGCGGTCCTGCTCCGCGAGGCAGCCCATCACGACCAATTTGAGCGCGGGATCGGCCTGCTTGAGCACCTTGAAGTGATTCATGCGTCCGTAGGCGCGCCGCTCGGCGTTGTCACGAACGGTGCACGTGTTGAGCACGACGATGTTCGCATCTTCGGGACGCTCGGCAACGGAATAGCCGGCCGAGGCGGCGCGATCCGCGATGTACTGCGAATCGGCCTCGTTCATTTGGCAGCCGAAGGTCTCGATGTAGATGCTGGCCATGGCGTACGGTTACGTCGCTTTACTTCTTACTTCCGGTGATCGTGAGGAGCAGGTCGAGCGGCAAGTAGAGGCGGCCGCGGACCATGCCCGCCGGCGCATCATACACGACATCGCGCCGGTCGACAAGGAAACGCGCGTCGCCGAGATGGCCCACGGCCACGTGGCCGCCCCAGCGAACCACGACCCGGTTGCCGGTAATCTTTGCCGCGCCGGCGGGCAAGTAGTCGCTTATAGGTGCCACTACGGCGGAATGTGTGTCCGCCGGCGCGGCAAACAGCACGTGCGTGGTTTGCGCGGGGTACACGAGCACGGTCCGCTCGAATTTCGCCCGTGCCTCGCGCACCGAAAGCCGGCGCGTTCCGACGAGCGCTTCGTACTCGTTTTGCAGCGGCAGCCACGGGCCGCCGTCGATCGAGACCTTCGCCGCGCGGTTCAGACCGTGCAGAGCGATGTCGCCTCGCGTTTTGAGCGGTTTCACCGGCTCGAGCTGAACCGTGGCGGGCGTGGTCACGCCGGCAGTAATGTTCTGATCGTCCTCTTCGACTTTCCAACCGGCTTTGGCGACCGTGACGGCGTGTTTTCCCGCGCGAAGCCCCTCGATGAGCAGCGGCGTTCTTCCAATATATGTGCCGTCCACCCACACATCCGCTCCCGACGGCAGCGTGCTCACGTACAAACCGCCGAACGGCAAAATGCCGGCGGCGAGAAGCGTTAGGGCAGCGAGCAGCAAGGCGGGCATGGCGCGGGAATACCCCGCGACGCCCGGAATCTCCCCGGCGTGCAACCCGAAGAACACTTTGGCGACGGCGCCATGCTGCGTCCCGCAAGCGTCGCCATTGTCGGACGTCCCAACGTCGGCAAGAGCGCGCTCTTCAACCGCCTAATCGGGCAGCGCCTCGCGATCGTCGAAGACACCCCCGGCGTAACGCGTGACCGGTTGTACGGGTTGTGTGAGTGGCAAGGGCGCACGTTCAGCCTCGTGGATACCGCCGGAATCGATCCGGAGCAGGATGCGGACGGCCCTTCGGCTTCGCTCAGGACAGGCTCCCTCGATATCTCTACAGCTGCCAGAAGGCAAGCCGAAGCCGCGGCGCATGAATCGGATGCGATCGTTTTTGTCGTCGACGCGTCGAGCGGACGCAATCCGCTCGATGACGAGGTCGCACGGATTCTGCGGCGCACGCGCCGCCCGGTGCTGCTGGTTGCGAACAAAGCGGAATCACCGTCCGCTGCCGCAGCGATCTACGGCGAATTCTCCGCGCTTGGTTTTGGCGAACCGATCGCCGTTTCGGCGATTCACGGCGAAGGCACGGGCGATCTCCTCGATCGCGTCATCGAACATTTGCCGGAGCAATCGGCGGCCCTGGATCTGCAGGGCGAGATATCGCTCGCCTTGGTCGGGCGCCCCAACGTCGGCAAGAGTTCGCTGCTGAACTCCCTGCTCGGCGAAGAGCGCGCCGTCGTTTCCGACGTGCCCGGCACCACGCGCGATGCCATCGACACGATCTTTCAATTTCACGAACACCGCATCCGGCTCATCGACACGGCCGGCGTGCGCAAGAAACCGCAGCAACACGGTGCGATCGAATATTACTCCGCGCTGCGTTCGATCTCGGCCATCAACCGCTGCGACATCGCGCTGCTGCTGTTCGATGCGATGGAAGGCCTGCATCTGCAAGAACGGCGCCTTGCGGGCATGATCTTGGAAGAGCGTAAAGGCCTGATCATCGTCGGCAACAAGTGGGATTTGGCGCGCGAGCAGGGGGAGTACAGCCAGGGTGAACTGATCGGCGTCATTCACGAGCAAGTCCCGTTCGCCCGTTTCGCGCCGGTCACGTTTTTATCCGCAAAAACGCGGCGGCGCCTGGGCAGTCTGATGCCGCTCGTCATGAAGGTCGCAAACAATTTGGACCGCCACGTTCCCACCGCGCAGCTCAACTCGGCCATCCGCGATGCGGCGCTCGCACATCCGGCGCCCGCGCCCGGCGGCAAACCGTTCAAGATTTATTATTGCTCGCAGCCGGCGTCCCATCCGCCGCTCTTCGTGTTTCATTGCAACGATCCGGAACTCGTGCAAACCTCCTACAAGCGTTTTTTGGAAAACGTCATCCGCCAGCATTTCGATTTCGAAGGCGTGCCGCTCAAATTGGAATTCCGCGAGCGGTCGCGCGCGGAATTTGAAGCGTGACGCCCGCGCAACTTGCCGCCGGCGCGATCCTTGCGTTTTTGCTCGGCTCGATTCCGTTCGGTTTGGTCATCAGCCGTCTGTTTTACGGCACCGACATTCGCAAGTCGGGAAGCGGCAACATCGGTGCGATGAATGCGCTGCGCACGCTCGGCAAGGGCGGCGCCATCGCCGTGCTCGTTTTGGATGCCGCCAAAGGCGTGATTCCGGCGGCAATCGCCATCGGCGTTTTCCACGACACGCATCTCGCGGCAACCGTGGCGGGCTGCGCCGTGCTCGGGCATTGCCTTTCGCCGTGGCTGCGTTTCAAAGGCGGCAAAGGCGTGGCGACGTCATTCGGCGCGATTTTCGCTTTGTCGTGGCCGTCGGGTCTGGTTGCCGTAGCGGGATGGCTCCTAGGCGCGCTTTCGACGACGTACTCCTCGGTCGGATCGATGCTCGGAATTCTCACCGCGCCGTTCGCGCTCTGGTACTTCACCCACGACGCGTGGCTCACCGGTTTCGGTGCGTTCGCAGCGATGTTCATCTTCTACACGCACCGCGAGAACATCAGCCGCCTTCGGCACGGCCGCGAAAGCGGCATCTCGTTCTTGCGGCGCAACCGCACAAAAAAGTAGGCGGGCGAGGGCCGGAAAACCAGGGCTCGGAAGCCCCCGCTGCGTATTGGGGCTGGTCATGATTTCATCGAACGATCTTCGAAACGGCGTCACCATCGTCGAGAACGGCCAGCTGTGGACGGTCATCGAATTCCTTCACGTCAAACCTGGCAAGGGCTCCGCGTTCGTGCGCACGCGCCTGAAGAACGTGAAGACGGGCTCGACTGTTGAGAAGACGTTCCGCGCGGGTGAAAAGCTGGAGCGCGCCACGGTCGACAACCGTCAGATGCAGATGCTCTACAACGACAGCGACGGCTATCATTTCATGGATCAGGAGACGTTCGAAAACGTAACGTTGCAGCGCGACGTGATTGGCGATCCCGCCGACTTTCTCAAAGACGGTATGGTCGTCGACGTGCAATTTCACGACGGCAATCCCATCGGCTGCGATCTGCCGGCGCACGTCGAATTGAAGATCGAGCAGACCGATCCGGGTTTCAAGGGCGACACCGCAACCGGCACAACGAAGCCCGCGACGCTCGAAACGGGCGCGGTCGTCAACGTTCCGCTCTTCGTCAATCCGGGCGACGTGATCCGCATCGACACGCGCGATCGCCGCTACATCGGTCGCGTCGGCACCTAAAAAATCACGGCCATTCACCACGAATACTGGCAGTACGTCTGGTTGTTCGTAGCCGGACTGGGGGCTAGTATTTTCGGTTCGATGGTCGGCCTCGGCGGCGGCTTCATCATCGTCCCCGTCCTGCGCCTGTTCTTCAATCTCGGTCCGGCGGAAGCGTCCGGAACTTCCCTCGCACTGGTGATCGCGAACAGCGCGAGCGGAGCATTCACGTATTTGCTCCAACGACGCGTACACGTACGGCTCGGCTTCATCATTGCAGCGGCCGGATTCCCCGGGGCCATTCTGGGCGCGGTGGTCGTCAAACATTTGCCGCCGCACATCTTCGACTGGCTGTTTGCGGCGTTTCTGATCGCCGTCTCCGCCGACATCATCTACAACCGCGAGCGCCGGCTCAAACACCGCGCGCACGGACTGCACGCCGGCAGCGCGCAGGGCATGCCGTTCCCGACCGCGCTCGCCGCCGGTTTCTGCGTCGGCTTCATGTCGAGTTTATTCGGCGTGGGCGGAGGCGTGGTGCTCGTTCCGTCCCTGCTCTACTTCTCCGATTTGCCGGCCCACGCAATCAGCGCGACCTCGCACTTCGGCATCGTGCTCACATCGCCGATCGGCTTCGTCACGCACTACCTGCAAAACGACATCGAGTGGCAGTACGTCGTGCCGCTCGTGCTAGGCGGCCTTGCGGGCGGACCCATCGGCGCCCGGCTTTCTCTCAAGATTAAGTCGCAGCGCCTCATGTTGTTTTTGGCGATCGCATTGATTATGGCCGCGTTTGCGTTAGTTTTACGTCACTTCATAGGGTAGGCACGCTTACGAAAGAATAGTAACCCAGGTATGTATCCGCTCGGTGCTCTTTCGAGCGGAGCCGGCTCGGTCACGGAACTCGAGCGGCTCTTCGAGATAACGCGCGATGTGTTGGGTGCCTCGTCGCTGGATGCGGCACTCACCTCGCTTGCGCGTGGCGTGCAGGACTTATTCGGCTGGCGCTACGTCACGATGGTCGCGGCCGAAGAACCGAACGGCGAGCTGCGCCGCCGCGTCATGCTCGGCTATCCCGACGACGTCACGCATCAGCGCCTTTACGAACGAATCGATCGCGCCGCGTTCGACGAGATGCTCACCAAAGCGGTGCGCTTTTTCGAAGATTGTTATTTTTTTCCCGCAGAAAAAGAGGCGCATTGGGAGCGCTCGATCTACACCGGCCAGTTGCACAACGCGCTGCGCGACTACCCGAGCCAATGGCACGAGCGCGATGCGCTGGTGCTTACGCTGCACGACCGCGACGGCACGATGATTGGCTATATGTCGCCCGATGCGCCGACGAGCGGCGAGATTCCGAGCGCGCAGACGCTTCGCGCGATGCAGGTGTTCGTCAATCTGATGGGCATGGCGCTCGAAAACGCGCGTTCGCAAAGCCGCTTGCAATATGAAGCGACGCACGACTCGCTGACCGGTTTGCCGAACCGCACCGTCTTTTCGTTGGAAGTCGCGCGCGCGCTCGAAGCGCTCGGCAGAAATGACGGAGCGGAGCGCGCGGTGTTGTACATGGATCTCGACGAGTTCAAGTCGATCAACGATACGCTCGGACATCTTGCCGGCGACGAAGTGCTCAAGGAAGCCGCGGCGCGATTGCGCGCGATCGTCGACGAGCGCAGCATGGTCGCGCGCATGGCGGGCGACGAATTCGCCGTGCTGCTCGCCGGGGCCACGCCCGCGCGAATCCCGGAGTTTCTCGAGCTGCTCCATCAAACGCTGCGGCATCCCTACGATATCGGCGGCAGAAGCATCGTCATGACCGCGAGCGTCGGCATCGCGCCGATCCACGGCGAATACGACTCCATCGCGGAGGTACTGCGCGACGCGGACACGGCGATGTACTTCGCCAAGGCTGAAGGGCGCAACCGCAGCGCCATATTCACGCCGCGAATGCATGAAGAAGCTTCGCGCCGTTTGTCGCTGCGCATGCATTTACGCAGCGCGATCAACGAGCAGCAATTCGTCGTGCTGTTTCAGCCGATCGTCTCGCTGCGCTCCGGCGCGCTGCAAGGTGTCGAAGCACTCCTGCGCTGGAATCATCCGGAGAGCGGCTACCTTTCGCCGACGGCCTTCTTGCCGCTCGCCGAGGAGATGGGACTCATGGTTCCGGTCGGGCGGTTCGTGCTCGAAACGTCATGCCGCGAGCTGGAACAATGGCGCCGGCTTTCGAACGGCCGTCGCGTGCGGCTCAACGTGAATCTTTCCGTTCAAGAAGTACTGCAACCCGATCTCCCTGAATTTCTCGGCGCGCTGCTTGCGAAACATCACCTGGAGCCCGGACAACTCACGCTCGAGATCACGGAGACTTCGATCTTGAAGAGCGAAATGCGCGCGGCGGGCGCGCTATCGCGTCTCAAGGCGACCGGCGTGGAACTTTGCATCGACGACTTCGGCACGGGATATTCGTCGCTGCGGTACATCCAATCGCTGCCGATCGACGCCTTCAAGATCGACCAAACGTTCATTGCAGGAATCGCACAGGAAAAAAGCGCGCAGATCATCGAGATGCTCGTGCGGCTGGGAGATTCGTGCGACTTGCGCGTAACGGCCGAAGGCGTGGAGACGCACGAACAAGCCGCCCGCTTGCTGGCGCTAGGGTGCGAGCATGGCCAGGGATTTTATTTTCACACGCCCCTGGCGGCGGGGACGATTAGCGGCCTGCTCGCGGAGGTCCGCGCATAACGGCGGCTTGCTGTGGGTAGCATGCTCACGATGGTTGTGGATACAAGCGTCGCCACGACGCGCCTAGGCACGCCGCGCAGTGTCGTCGAGCGCGGATTGATTGACGAAACGTGCACCTACGTCCGGAACTGGTCGTGGCCGTGCGGCTGTCGCGGCGAGATCATAGCCGGGACGCTCATTGAGATGCACTGCTGCGAGCGGCACCAGTAGGCCGCGCTTCCTGATCGCGGTACTGCTCTTTGATCTCGAGAATAGTGTTCAAGGCTTCGTAAAACGCGTCCACAAGCGCGGGATCGAAGTGCGTTCCCGATAAGCGCTGTACCTCGTCCAGAGCCTGCTCGACGGGCCACGCACGCTTGTACGGACGTTCAGAGGTGAGCGCATCGAAAACATCGCTGACGGCGCAGATGCGTCCGCAGAGTGGAATGTCCTCACCGCTTACCCCGTACGGATAGCCGGAGCCGTCGAACTTCTCGTGATGCGATAATGCAATCTGCGCGGCGGTTTGAAGCAGCGCGGATTGACTGTCCTTGAGGATCTCGTAGCCCGCGATGGTGTGCTGTTTCATGATCTCCCACTCTTGCGCATCGAGCTTCGCGGGCTTGAGCAGAATGCGGTCGGGCGTGGCGACCTTCCCGATGTCGTGCATCGGCGTCGCCATCAGCAGCGTCTCGCACTCCTCTTCCGGCAGGCCGTACGCCCGGCCAATCTGGGCACTGAAGTGTCCCATGCGTACGATATGCATTCCCGTTTCGTTGTCGCGAAACTCGGCCGCGCGCATGAGACGGTTGATCGTCTCCTTTTCGCGGGCGATGATGTCGGCGGTGGCTTGCTGCACTTCGGAGGCAAGGAGCCGGGCGCGGTTCGCGAGCTTCTTGCGGCTATCCGACAGCGCGAGCATGTTGCGCATGCGCGCTCGAAACTCCGCGATGTCCACCGGCTTATTCAAAAAATCGGCAGCGCCGATCTCCAGCGCGCGGTACCGGATGTCCCGTTCGGCCAGACCCGTGATCATGATGATCGGAACGTCCGCGGTTGCACCTATCCGCCGGAACTGTTCGATAAACTCCAGGCCATTCGGCTGCGGCATGTCGTAGTCGACAAGCACGACGTCGGGCTCGTGCAGATTGCTCCACTCGAGCGCTTCGCGCGAAGACGTGAATGCCACGCAATCCACGCCTTCGAGCGATTTGAGCGCGTTCCGGTAGACCGTCAGGTTCAGCTCGTTGTCATCGATCATCAAGACGTTCATGTCGTGCACCCTCGAGAATCCCGGCTTGTTCGGCAGCGCGTTCGTACGCTTCATGCAGATGTGTGAACAAAGCCGCGCAATCGCCTGAGGCCGTCAGCCGTTTTTCGATTTGCGCGGCCACGTCGGCGAGCTCCACCGCGCCGATGTTTGCAGCCGCGCCTTTGAGTTCGTGCGCGGCTGCCAAACGGCCCGGCAAATGTCCCGTCTGTTCCAAGCGTTCGACGATTCGCAACAACGCCGGAAGCGCCGAACTCAAAAACTCGTTGATGCCGCTGCGATCGCCCTCGAAGAGTTCTTCGAGACGCTGCATATCGAACGGTTGCAAAGGCTCACCAGGGACTTCGAGTACGCGCGCAAGCACGTCGAGCGTTACCGGCTTGGAAATGTAATCGTCCATGCCCGCGTCCAAACACGCTTGGCGGTCCTCGGAGAGCGCGTTTGCCGTCATCGCGATAATGCGCGCACGCCTCCCCGTATGCGTTTCACGCTTACGGATCGTGCGCGTCGCCGCAAACCCGTCCATGTTCGGCATTTGGCAATCCATGAGCACGACGTCGAATTCTCCGCCCGCAGCGGCGTCGACGGCCTGCAGACCGTCCGAAACGGCTTGGGCAGCGTAGCCCAGTTTTGCCAATTGCCGCAGCGCGACTTCGCGATTGATCGCGTTGTCCTCGGCGATCAGAATGCGGCGCGGACGCTGCAACGCCGCTGCGCTGCTGCGTTTCGGCACGGATGGTACGTCGGACGACGCGTTGATGATGCAATCGTACAGCTGCGATTGCCGGATCGGCTTTGTGAGATATCCGGAAAAGCCGGCCTCGATAGCCGATCGTCCCCGTTCCGGCTCGTCGTAGGCTGTAACCATGATCAGGCGCGTGCTCGCGATGCGCTCGACGTTCTGCAGCCGCCGGGCGAACTCGAAGCCGTCCATGTTGGGCAAAACCAAGTCAACGAGCACGACGTCGTAGGGATCGGATGCCGCGCAAGCGGATGCAATCATGTCGCATGCCTGCACCGGGTCGCCGACCGTATCGCAGCGCATCCTCCAGGACGAGAGGTACTGGGCAAAGATTTCTTGCGCGATCGGATCGTCGTCGAGAACGAGCGCGCGCATTTGGCTGAGATTTGGAGGCTCTTGGCGTTTATCGGATGCGCATTTGAACGTCAGCGTAAATGAAAACATCGATCCTTCGCCGGGCGCGCTTCGAACGGAAATCTCCCCGCCCATGAGGTCGACCAGGCCTTTGGAAATCGATAAACCCAGGCCGGTGCCGCCGAACCGGCGCGTCATCGATCCGTCAGCTTGCCGGAACGGCTCGAACAAGCGCTGCAGAGAGTCCGGTTCGATGCCGATCCCCGTATCTTTCACGGAGAATTGCACCTGCGCGCAGGTGTCATCGATATGCGAGAGCTCCGCGCTCAGGACGACCGACCCGTTCTGCGTGAATTTTACGGCATTACCGGTGAGGTTTGTGAGCACTTGGCGCAAGCGCCCCGGATCGCCCAGCAACACGTGCGGAATATTCGGATTGATATACGTCATCAGCGCCACGCCGTTGTTCGCGGCGGCCGAAGCGAAAAGGCCGGCGACGCCTTCCACGAGCGGCACGATTTTGAATTCGACGATCTCGATGTCGACGCGTTGCGCCTCGATCTTCGAGAAGTCGAGGATGTCGTTGATCAAGTGCAGCAGCGCTTGTCCGGATTCGTGCGCCGCTAGTGCGCAGTGGCGCTGATCCTCGTTCAGATCCGAGTGCAGCAAAATCTCGGTCATGCCGATCACGGCGTTGAGCGGCGTACGAATCTCATGGCTCATCGTCGCGAGAAACTCGGATTTGATGCGGGCGGCCTCCACCGCTTGATTGAGTGCGGCACGCAGCTCCTGCTGCGCCAGTCTTCGCTCGGTGATGTCACGGATGATGCTGACCATGAGTTTTTCGCCGTCGATCCGCACGGCTTGAGCCGCAACCTCGACCGGGAACGTACTGCCGTCTTTGCGGATGTGCACCGTTTCGAAGATCAGCGGCGTTTCTTCCGCGACGTCCAACTCCGCGTCGAGACGGCGGCGCGTCTCCGGCGATCGCAAATCGCGTGCGTTCAGGCCGCGCATCTCTTCGAGCGTATATCCGTACGCCGAAAGCGCTGCGGCATTGGCTTCGACGATCTGACCGGTGGAGCGCCGGATGAAAAGGATGATGTCGCGCGCATGCTTGGCCAGAAGCCGGTATTTTTGCAGTTGCGCTTCACGGTCTTGAATCCGCCGTCCCAGCGCACGCGCCGCGACGAGGGTAAGCAAGAACGCGAGCGCCGCGCCCACGCCAATCACCCAGTCCAACACCTTGGTCTTGCGCCCCAGATGCTGCCAGCGCGCATCCCGCAATACTACGGCCGCTTGCGTAATGTCGGACGTCTCGCGCTGCCACGATTGCACGACCTCGCCCGCGCGGCGGGAGCCGAGAATCTTTGCGGCCGACGCCGGGTCGCGGGCCACTGCCGCTGCAAGATATTGCTGCTCCAGTGCGCGTATCTGATCGGCACTGCGCGAGAGCGCAATTGCGCGCCGCTCCTGTGCCGGATTGTCGCTGAGCAGAGCGCGAAGACGCGCGGTCAGCGCCGGCATCCGTGCACCATACCGCTGCGCAGCGGCACGGTCCGCCGGATGCCTACGGTCAAAATACGCCTGAATACTGCGCTGCATCGACTCGAGGTCGAGCCCGATCGCCGACAATTGCGCGATGGCGGTATCTGCCCGGCGCACGGCCGCGGATGCATTTTCACTTTGAAAACGCAGGATGCCGATGAGAATCAGCAACACGAATAAGAATCCCAGCGGCAGCAGTGCCAAGCCGAGAATCTGTACGCGAACGGACGGCGGCCGGCGCACCTTACGCTTCCGCCCTTGGCGCGCCGTCGCTTTTCAATAGGCGGCGCGCCTCACTTAAGAATCGCTCCGGGTTAATCGGTTTGGGAAGGAATACGTCCACGCCGGCGGCATGCGCTTCGTCCCGGACGCGGCCGCTGTTCATACCGGTGAGCATGATAATCGGAATAGCAGCGTGGCCCGGCAGACTGCGGAACGACTTCACGAATGCGATGCCGTCCAATTCCGGCATCACGTAATCGACGACCAATAGCGCCGGGCGGTTTTCGGCGCTCCAAGCGAGCGCGTCGTCAGGCTTACTCATGCACCGGCACGTGCACCCCGGGAGCCGGTTCAGAACCCGCTCGTATACGCGGCTATTGACTTCGTTGTCGTCGACGACCAGCACTACCATGGGAATAACACACCCTCCGCAGTCGCGGGCTAGCGATATCCGCTTCGTTCAGAGCGCCGGCTGCCGTTCCCGCCGAACATTGTGCAAACTTTACAAATGCAATGACGCCGCGGCTTGTACGGCGATGCGAGCTGCGAGATCGGCAGCGCGGGGAGCCTCGCGCAGCAGAAACGGCAGATCGCGCAGCGCGAAGGGCTGGAACAGGACGCTCCAAGGACGCAGCCAAGCCGGTGAAATTTCTCGCTCTTGCGTGTCGAGCACGACACGAACGCATGCGATGCGCGGCGCATCGAGCAAGGCGGTCTCCATGTCGACGCCCGCAAAGCCCCGCGCCTCCAAGTCTTTACGCGCGATGCCGTGCACGAGCGTTCGCGACGTGAAAAGCGGATCGTGCACCGGCGCGCAGCCGAGATCGCGTGCCGCGCGCGTAAGCGCGGCGACCGCTTGCGTATCGCAGACGATCTCGCGATCGTCCGGGCCGTATACGCGCTCCGGGATCAGCGGCGTTCCCGCCGGCAATCCCGATCGCACGCCGCCTGCAAGACCGCAGCTGATGACGAGGCCGTCGAAGCGGTGCGCGCGTTTGAGCGCAATTCCGGCTTGAACGACCGTGATGCCGTCCGTGGCGTAGCGGCGAATTGCGCGCGCTTCCGTACCGGTCGCGGCGACGACCGTTACGATGACACGTATCCGCGCTCGCGGTACCACGCAACGGCGCGCTCGAGAGCGGCACGGACTGGCCCCGGCTTAAACTGCAAGTCGCGAGCCGCTTTCGCGCTGTCGGCGAACATGCGCTCGCGCGCCATGCGTACCCCTTCGAGCGGCACGAACGGCTGCGCACGCGGCTGAATGCGGCACCGTAATTCCTCTGCTTGAGCGATGGCGAGCGCGAGCGCGTCGGGAACGCGCCAGCGCGGCATACGCTTTCCGGTCACGTCCGCCAAAAGCTGCCACACCTCGTCCAGCAGCAAATTTTCACCGCCCAAGATATAACGCTCACCCGGGATGCCGCCCTCGAGCGCCGCAACGTGCGCGCGCGCAACGTCTTCGACCGGCACCAGATTCAAACCGCCGCGCGGCGGTTTGGCAAACATCTTGCCGCGCGCAAAATCCAAAATCATTTGACCGGTCGGCGTCGGCTTCCAATCGCCGGGCCCAACCGGCGCGGTCGGCAGCAGCGCCACGACCGGAACGCGTCCGGCGAATGCCGCGCGCTCTTGCTCGAGCTTCGAGTGATGATAGCCCGCGCCGGGACCGCCGGGCGCGAAGTCGTCTTCATTTCGGGGACGCCCGTCGCGCGATGCGCCGAGCGTTGCGGAACTCGACGTCAGCACGACACGCTCCACTGCGGCAATGTGTGCCGCCTCCACGATTCCCGCCGTGCCCGCGACGTTCACCCGCTGTACGAGCGCGCGATCCCGCGGCGCAAACGAATAGAGGGCCGCGCAGTGCACGACGTACCGGCAGCCGTCGAGCGCATGCGCCCAGGATCCGGTGCTGGTGAGATCGCCGTGGACGTATTCGACGCCCGGTTCACCGTGCTGCTGCGGCGCGCGCGCCAAGGCGCGCACCTTGTGCCCGGCGGCGAGCAGCTCGCGCAGCACGTGCGAGCCGACGAAGCCGCTGCTTCCCGTCAAGAAAACCGTGGCGCTCATGTCAGTGAGCGATCGCTGCGCGAATGCTCTCCTTGATCGACGCTGTCGTCTTCACCACGGCGGTGGGTTCGTAGCCGCAGTGCGCCATGCAATTCGCGCATTTGGGATGCTTGCCGCGGCCGTATTGCTCCCAATCGGTTTCTTCGATGAGCTCTTTGTACGTCTGCGCGTACGCCGCATCGGACATCAGATAGCACGGACGCTGCCAGCCGAAGATCGAGTACGACGGAATGCCCCACGGCGTGCACTCCATGTCCAGCTTGCCTTCCAGGAAATCGAGGAACAACGGACTGTGATTGAGCCGCCACTTCTTGCGCTTGCCGCCCGAGAACGCTTCGCGGAAAATCGCACGCGTACGCTCGACGCCCAGAAAGTGCTCTTGGTCCGGCGCCTTTTCGTAGGCGTATCCGGGCGAGATCTGCATCGAATCGACTTCTAACTCGTCGTTGAGGTAATCGAGCACCGCACGAATCGTGGTCGCGTCGTCCGGATCGAAGAACGTCGTGTTGGTCGAGACGCGGAAGCCTTTGGCCTTGGCGACTTTGATCGCCGCAACCGCCTTGTCGAACGTGCCTTCGCGGCAGACCACTTCGTCATGCCGGTCCTTCAGGCCGTCCAAGTGAATCATCCACGTGAAGAGGGGGTGCGGTTTGAACTTTTCGATCTTCTTCTCGAGCAGCAGCGCGTTGGTGCAGACGATGACGACCTTCTTGCGCTTGATGAGCTCGTCGATCAGACGCGGCAGTTCTTCGTACACGAGCGGTTCGCCGCCCGCGATCGAAATGACCGGCGCGCCGCATTCTTCGATGGCCGCGAGGCACTCTTCGACGGAAAGCCGCTTGCGCAGAATATCGGCCGGATGTTGTATCTTGCCGCAGCCGGCGCACGCCAAGTTGCATTGGAAGAGCGGCTCGAGCTCCATGACGAGCGGATACTTCTTCTCACCCTTGACCTTTTTGCCGAAGATGTACTTGGCGATCTGCAGTTTCTGTGCGAACGGAGTGCTCATTTACGCCGGTACCTGTTGCCTTCCCGAGAGTGTGCCGGCATCGGATTTTTCGTGGGCGGCGCGGTCCATGGCCAGCGCCATCGTCGGAAAGAGATGCCGGTACATATGGTAGTTCAAATAGAAGTCGCGCGGGAAGCCGGTTCCCGTGAAATACGGCTCGTCCCACGTTCCGTCGGCACGCTGCGTGCCGCGCAAGTACTCTAGACCCCGCTGTGCGGCCGTATGGTTGCCCATACCCGCCCACTGCAGCGTCATCACGGCCCATGCCGTTTGCGAGGGCGTACTGGTGCCCACGCCTGCGAACGACTCGTCGGCATACGAATGGCAGCTCTCACCCCAGCCGCCGTCCGCATTCTGCTTGGAGATCATCCACTGCGTTGCGCGCTCGACCATGTCGCCGCCCGCACGCAGCTGCGCAAGCGCGGACACGACGCACCACGTGCCGTAGATGTGATTCACGCCCCATCGCCCGAACCACGATCCCCACGGTTTCTGGGTCTCGCGCAAATACTTCAGGCCGCTCGCGACATAGGGATCGCGTTCGTCGCGTCCCAGCATCGCGAGCATTTCGAGCACGTGCGCGGTGACGTCTTCGGTCGGCGGATCGATCATGGCACCGAAGTCCGAGAACGGCATGCGGTAGAGAATTTCGCTGGTGTTGTCGCGATCGAATGCACCCCATGCGCCGTTGCTCGAACGCATCGCAAGGGTCCACGTCACGGCGCGATCGATCGCGTCGCGCGCATCCTTGTCGTCATCCTGAGCCTGTCGAAGGGCGCCTTCGAGCAGCGAACACACGATGACCGCCGTATCGTCGATGTCCGGATAGATGTCGTTGTCGAATTCGAACGCCCACCCGCCGTTGGGCACGTCTTTACAACGCACTTGCCAGTCGCCCCATTGATCGGCGGCGATTTGTTCTTTCAGCATCCACTCGACCGCTTTGCGCATCGCGGGATGATCGGCGCGCAGCCCCGCTTGAAACAGCGCGCGGATCGCCCACGCGGTATCCCAAACCGGAGACATGCACGCTTGAAAACGCCAGCCGTTTTCGTCGGAGAACGTAAACCGCTCCATACCGCGCAAGCCCTTTTGCATAACGGGATGATCGAGCGCATAGCCTTCGAGATTGAGCGCGATGAGCGAATACACCCACGGCGGCTGGATGCCGCCCCAACTGCCGTCGGCTTCTTGCCGGTCGACGACCCAGCGGATCATTTGACGGCACGATGCTTCGCGTCCCGGTTTGATCGGTGAGCGCTCGTAGACCTTGAGCAGCTTATCGACCCACCAGAGCCAGCCATGCCCCGGAACTTCGTGCATGCGCGCGTGCGTGCCGGGATTCACGACCTCGCTGATATCGACGCCGAGTTCGCGCACGGGACGGCGTGCGATGACGACGCACAGCGGACCGACCGTGCCGCGCGCCCAGCACGAGAAATCGTAGAGATTGAACGGCATCCACGGCGGGAACCGCACGATCTCCGGCGGCATCGTCGGAATTCCATCCCACGGATATTTGCCGAAGAGCGCCATCCAAATCTTCGTGAATACGCGCGCGTCCGCGAGGCCGCCGAGCTTGCGAATGACGCCGAGCGCGCGCTGCATTTCGGTGCGCGACGGATCGACCCCGAGCACTTTGAGCGCAACGTACGCTTCAATCGTGGTGCTCAGGTCGGCCGGCCCGTCGTAATACAGCGCCCACGAACCGTCCTCGCGCTGGTGGTACAGAATGTGCTCGATCGCGCCACCGCGGATCGGATCGATCTCGATGCCGAGGAAACGCAGCAGCAAAACGTGCTCGGCCGTCATCGTGACGTTCGTCTCGAGCTCGTCGGTCCACCATCCGTCGGGATGCTGCTGTTCCAGCAGCCATTCAACGGCGCGATCTAGATGCTGCGTGTTGTTAATGTCGCCTCCTGTTTTAGCAGCACTTGGGCTGCGGCACGGCCGCTGCGGACCGCGGATTCCATCGTGTCCGGCCACCCCGTGGCTGTCCACGCGCCGGCAATTGCCAGATTCGGCAGAGCCGTCTGCGCGCGGGGCCGGGGCGCACCGGTCCTGGCTAAATACGTACCCTCCGGATTCCGGGTCGCTGCTCCGCGCACAAGCGTGGCGCCTGCTAGTTCTGGCAATGCGGCCTGCACCTGCGCCCAGGCCACTGCGACCATGTCGGTCGTCGGCTTGGCGACGTGTTCGTCCGCAGCGCTGATTGGTGACCCTATTGCCGCTCGCAGCTCGTCGAGCTGCAGGATTCAGTCAAAGGACTGAGACGCAACGGGGTCAACACCGCAACCATTAGTTACGATCCGCCCGGAACGCTGAAGCAATTCGCTGTCAAGCGTCAGAT
>DAISWS010000007.1:41113-43842 GCA_036826275.1 Vulcanimicrobiaceae bacterium | reverse complement strand
TTCACTGGACCCGCAAAAGGGCCGCACCCGCGCGTGCGCATCGTTACGACGCAAGGAAACATCTACGTCGAACTGTATCCGGAGTGGGCGCCACTGACGGTGGAAAACTTTTTGAATCTCGCGAACCGCGGATACTACGACAATAACCGGTGGTTTCGCATCGTGCCGGATTTCGTCGTGCAGACCGGGGATCCGACGGGAAACGGCAACGGCGATGCCGGCTACATGATTCCCGCCGAAGAGAATCCGATCGAACAGGACAGTTATGTGATTTCAATGGGGCTGAACTACACTAATCCCCCGGACGCCCATGCGATTCGTGATTCCGCCGGAACGCAATTTTACATCACGCTCTCGCCGCAGCTGCATCTCGACCGCGACTTTACCGTCTTCGGCAAAGTGATTTCCGGGTACGGCGTGCTCGGACGGCTGATCGAAAAAGACAAGATCCTGCGCGTCGAGCGCATCCCGGACAGCAAACGGTGAAGGCGCGCGCGGCGGCCGCGGTACTTGCGCTGTCGCTTGCCGCGTGTGCTTCGAATCCACAGCGCTTGCCGGTCGGCGTAACGCTCTGCGAGGCGGTGCCATCGGCAACCGGCTTCGCGGTGCGCACGAGCGTGCGCAACAAGTCTGACAGGCCGATCACCGCACTCGCATTCGACATGAGCTTTTATCGCGATTTCCGCTACTCGCGGTTCACCGGATCGACGCATCTGGCAAAGGAGCTCGACCCCGGCCAGACGCGCGACATCACGTTCGCAATCAACAATGCGCGCAACGCGCGCATCAGCGGTCAGGCCATGCAGTGTCTGGTCACCCACATCGGGTACATGGACGGCACGTCGGCGGACCTGCCGCCGCCGCAGTAGCTTAAAACGCTTTTTTCGTATCGACGAGAATCGTCACCGGACCGTCGTTGACCAGTTCCACGTCCATGTGCGCGCCGAAGATGCCGTAAGCGACGAAGAGGCCTTCGCGCTCGAGCAATTCACCGACGCGCTCGTACAACGGTTTCGCGGCGTCTTCGCGCGCGGCGGTGATGAACGACGGCCGCCGCCCTTTGCGCGCGTCGCCATGCAGCGTGAACTGCGAGACGAGGAGCACACCGCCGCCGGCATCCTTCACGCTCAAATTCATCAAACCGGCATCGTCGGCGAAGATCCGCAAGTTCGCAATTTTTTCGGCCATCGTCTGCGCGTCGGCAGCGGTGTCGTCAACGCCGACGCCGAGGAGCACCAGTATCCCAAGATCGATCTCCCCGGCGATCCGTTGATCGACGCTCACGGAGGCTCGGGAAACGCGCTGCACGACGGCCCGCATGCGTGGTGCGACGCCGCGCCTATTTTGAAAAGATGCCGGAAAGCGCGAATGCGAGGTTTTCCTTGCGCTCGGCTACGCGGCGGTAAAAATATCCCGCCCAATGCGTGCCGAAGGGCACGTACACGCGCAGCCGATAGCCCTCTGCGACGAGCTGGCGCTGAACGCTGGGACGTATGCCGTAGAGCATCTGGAATTCGAATGAATCGGGTGATATGCCGTTGTTGTGCGTAAAGGCTTTGACGGCGTCGATCACTTCGAGGTCATGCGTCGCAATGCCGGGGTAATTGCCGCGGCTCAGCAGCTCCTTTGCGCATTCGAGGTACTGCTTGCGTATTTGCGGCATTTCTTTGTAGGCTAGTTCGGGCGGCTCGTTGTACGCGCCCTTGCAGATGCGCACGCGCGCGCCGAGTTCGATGGCGCGTTCGACGTCCTGCGGCGTCCGGCGCAGGTACGACTGAAGCACGGGACCCACGTTCTTATGCGTTGCGTACGCCTTCTCGAAGATGTTCAGCGTACGTTGCGTGACCGCCGATCCTTCCATGTCGATGCGCACGAACGGGTCCGGATTCTTGCGCGTGTAGTCGAGAATCGACGTCAAGTTTTCCAGCGCGAAGTTCTCGTCGATAAGCATCCCCATCGCGGTGAGCTTCACCGAAACGTTGCACTGCACGCCGGCTGCTACGATGGCGTCGGTCATCTTGAAGTACGCGTCCCGCGTCTTGGCGGCCGCATCCCGCTCGAGCACGTCTTCGCCGAGGAAATCGAGCGTCGCGGTCATTCCGGCGGCATTGAGCTGCCGCACGGCGGCGATGGCCGATTCGACGGTTTCGCCTGCGACAAAACGCTTGGCGAGGAAGAAACAGCGGCGCGAAAAGAGCGAGTCCGGGGCAAACATGCGATCGAGTACGGCCATAACAAATCTCTGCTATACGACGCGGCGCCGTAAAGCCCATTGTACCGCGACGACCACCGCTGCGAGCACGACGAACCCGTACGTGAGTGAAAGCGAAGCGCCAACACCTTGCGCCGAAAGCGCGACGTACAACTGCACGGGTAGCGACGTCGGATGGTACGCGATGATGGAGGTGGCGCCGTACTCGCCGATCGCGCGCATCCACGCGAGCACCATGCCTGCCAGAACGTTCGGCGCGGCGAGCGGAAGCGCGATGCGCAAGAAGCGCGCCGCGTGCGAGGCGCCAAGGGTTTGCGCGGATTCGTCATACGCCGGATTCAGCGAACCGAACGCCGCTGCGGCGGTGATGACGACGAACGATCCGGCGACGAAAAACTCGGCGAGCGCTACGCCCCACAACGAGTCGACGAAGACGATGCCGTGCCTTGCGAGTACCGCGCCGAGCGGCGTGCGCGTGCCGATCGTTTGCAGCAAAATGATGCCGGAGGCTACGGGC
>DAISWS010000007.1:26941-41103 GCA_036826275.1 Vulcanimicrobiaceae bacterium | reverse complement strand
GCAGCCTCGAATGGCGCGCTCGAGGCCCTGAACTGGAGCTCGATCCGACCGCTCCGCCGCATCTCATGATTCTCGACGTACAGATGCCCGAACACGACGGCTTCTGGATCGCGGAGAATCTGGGCAGCGGCGTGCGCGTGCCGATCGTTTGCAGCAAAATGATGCCGGAGGCTACGGGCGGGAACGCGAGCGGCAGGGCCAACAGCGCAAGAATCACTCCGCGCAGGCGGTTACGCATGTGCGCGAGTGCGTACCCCGCGGGAACACCCAAAATTGAAGCCGCCGCAACGGCGATACTCGAGGCGATCAGCGATACGCGAACGGCCTCTTGCGCAACGGGCTGGGAGAACGAACCTACGACGGCGGCGGGCGGCACTGCCGCCAGCATGGCAACGACGGGCCCGAGCATCACGAGAAGCAACGTCCCCGTTGCCGCATGAAAGAGTACTCCGTCACTAGACCGTTTCATACTCAAAACTTTACCAAACCGCCATTCGAATGCTAGGCGGAAAGACCCAGGGAGCGAATGGGACCTGCAGCATGACGCAGCGCACGTGGCGGGTACTCATTGCCGACGACGATCCGGCGATCTGCACACTGATAGAAACGGTGTTGCGCAAGGGGCCCTACGAAATCGTCATTCGTAACGACGCCGAATCGGCGCTGGTCGCAATCGACCGCGAAGGCCGGTTCGATATTATCATTTGCGATTTCATGCTTCCCGGAATTTCGGGAATCGATCTGATCGAACGCCTGCGCGCCGACGAACGGACGCGTGCCGTGCCGATCTTGATGATCTCCGGACATACGAATTACGCGATGGACGGCCGCGCGAAAACCGCTGGCGCGAATCTCTTCCTCAACAAACCGTTCACGATCTCGCAGTTGCGCACTGCGGTCAACAGCCTGCTCGCGCAACCGAAAGTCGATCCGCTCGAAAACCAGTCGGCCATCAATAGCCGCTAGCGCGCGGGCAAAAGGGATGCGCGTGCATCCGCTCGCATTGGGCTGTTCTTGCATCTCGTAAAGATCTTCGTCGTGGCCGTATCCCTGGGCCTCGACGTTTTTGCAGTCGGTATCGGCGTGGGGATGCGCGGAGCCTCGACAACGGTCAAGGCGCGCATCGGAACCGCTTTTGCGAGCGCCGAGGTCATCATGAACCTGATCGGCGTCGGCCTGGGCCAGCTGGCCGGGCGCCTTCTGGGCCAGGTCGCCGGCTATGTGGGCTTTGCCGCCCTCATCGGCGTCGGCGCGTACATGGTGTTCGAAGCGGTTCGCGAGTCCGAGGACAAGACGCCGCTCGACATGTCGCGGGGATGGGGCCTCTTCATCGCCTCCCTGTCGATTAGCTTGGATTCACTGGGCATCGGCTTCTCGATTTTGTACATCGGCGTACCGCTCTGGCTGGCGCTGGGCGTCATCTTCGTGGTCTCGATCTGCGCCACCGTGCTCGGGCTCACGTTCGGGCGGTTCTTGGGACGCCGCGTCGAGGAAGGCGCGGACGTGCTCATCCTCACCGGCATCGGATTCATCCTCGCGAAAGTCTTCCACGTCGGCTAGCGCGAAGCTGGCGCCTGTGAGCATTACCGACGTGCTGTTGGACTTGGCGCGCGAAGGAGGACGGCGTTCGTTGTTCGTCGTCGGGACGGGCAAGAACGTCGGAAAAACCGTTGCAATGCGCGCTATCGCGGACGCCGCCGTGCGGCGCGATTTGCGCGTGGGCATGACGTCCATCGGACGCGACGGCGAAGCGGTCGATGCGACGGACGCCCATGCGAAACCGCGATTGTTTCTCGCGCCCGGCGCCGTTGTCGCTACCGCGCGTCATCTGCTGCCTACGCACCCCGCGAGCGAGTTGCTCGACTTCACGCCTTGGAATACCGCCGCGGGTTCCGTCGTGTTCGCGCGCGTGCGCACCGGTGCATACTACGAATTAGCCGGCCCCGCCACGGCGGCAGGCGTTCGCGCGTGCGTGCGGCGCTTTGAGGAGTACGGTTGCGATCAGATTATCGTGGACGGCGCGCTCGATCGCGTCGCGGCGCTCGCAGGCGGCAACGATGCGGTGATCGTTTCGGCGGGCGCGGCGGCGGCACGCACGATGGACGCGGCCGTCGATGACGCGCGCGCGCTCGCGGCACGACTGTGCGTTGCGCGCGTCGATAGGAGCAAACCGTACGTGCGCGTTGAAGGCGCGCTCACGGCCGCAGACGCCGCAGCGCTGGTCGCGCGGCGCGAAGAGCGCCAAGTCGTGGTGCGCGATCCCACGCAGATCGCACTGAGCGGCAAAACGCTGCTCGGCGTACTCTCTCGCCTGTGCGTGCGATGCGAACGCCCGCTGCACGTCGTCGCTGCCACGATCGCTTCGATAGGACCGGACCGGTACTTCGAACCGCGCGAATTCGCGTGCGCCGTTGCTGCAGCGACCGGACTGCCCACGTTCGACGTGTATGCCGGTGCAGGGGTGAGCGCCGCATGAACCTCGCGCATATCGTAGACTCCATGACGGCCGGCGCGCTCGATATTGCCTGGCTGCACCAGCAGTTCGAGCCGCTCAGCGAACCCGGACGCCGCGCGTACGCGGCGGTTCGCCCGTTCGCCCCGGGCGAAGAGCAGCCGGCGGCCGCGCGCGCCGTGGAGATCGCGCAGCTCGCGCAGCGCATCGGCTCCATGGACGTGGATGCGATGCGTGACGCGCTGCGCACGATGCCGGACCCGCTGCCCGCGCTCTCGCGCGCCGCGATGGGCGATACGCTGGACGACGTGCATCTTCTCGAACTCTTGCGTTTTTTCGACACCGCGCAGCGCTTGCAGCCGCACGTTGCGATTCCGGACGGGCTCGATGCCGTAGCGCAAGCGCTCGAACAAGGCCGCGCCGGAAAATTCGGGTTTTATCTCTCTGAGAAATTCGATGCGGCGCTCGCGTCGGCGCGTACGCGAGCGCAGCGCGCGCAGGCGGACTTTGAAGCAGCGCGCGGACGCCTCGCGCAGCGCGTCGCCAGCGAGCTCGGACGCGAAGAGATATCCGGCCCGGAATTCATCGTGATGCGCGCCGGTGCTCCGTCGCTGCCGCGCGGCGTGCGCGTCGTGCGCGAAGCGCCCACGTATTTTTTGTGCGAGTTGGATATGGACGAAGCGGCGCTCGAAGTGCTGCGCAAGCGTGACGAGGCCGCGGCGCACGTTGCAAGCGTCGAGGAGTCCGCGCGCGCGAGGGTCTCGGTGTTGGTGCGCGAGCGCGCGCAGCCGCTCGAAACGCTCGTGCGAGCCGTGGGCACGTTCGATCTGCAACTCGCGCACGTTCGCTTTACGCAACAGCACGAGTGCTCGCCGGCAACCATCACCGCGGAACGCATGCTGTGTTTCACGCGCGGACGGTACCTGCCGCTGCAGTCGGAATTGGAATCCCAAGGCCGCCGTTACGAAGCGATCTCCGTCGATCTCGGTGAGAGTGCCGTGCTGACGGGTCCGAACATGGGCGGCAAGAGCGCGGCGCTTCGCACGTGCGGATTCATCGCGCTGTTGGCGGCGCTCGGCATACCGGTTCCGGCGGAGCAGGCGAAATGCGCGCTCTTTGACGAGATTGCGTGGCTCGGTATCGGCGCGCAGGAAGAGCTCGGCGGATTGCTCTCGTCTTTTGCGCGCGAGGTGGTGCGCCTGAACGAGATTCTCGCGCGCCGCGCACAAAACGCGCTGCTCCTTATCGACGAGTTTGCGCGCACCACGACGCCGCACGAAGGCAAAGCGCTTTTGATCGCGCTGATCCGCGCGCTGCCGCGCCGCAACCGCCTTGCGTTCATCGCGACGCACCTGGGCGGCGTTGCGGCCGGCGCGAAGGCGCGTCACTTTGCGGTGCGGGGGTTGCGCGACGTTCCCAAAGCGGCGCCGGCGGGCGACTTGCAAGCCGCGCTCGCCTCGCTCGCCGATTCGATGGATTACGCGGTCTTCGAGGTCACCGGCGCCGGAACGCAGCAAGCCGACGCGGTCGCGCTCGCACATTTGCTCGGGCTGGATGACGAAATCGTCGCAGAGGCCGCGAGCCTGCTCGGAGGAGAATCAGCAGCATCATGGACCCGCTGATCGTCACCGTCGCGCCCGTCGGCGCGGAGCTTACGCCTGATCAAACGCCGCATCTCGCCGTAACGCCGAGCCAGCTCGGTGCGGTAGCGAGCAAGATTCGTGAAGCGGGCGCCTCGATGATCCACGTGCATTGCCGTAACGACGACGCAAGCAATACGCACGACGTCGCGCGCTTCAAAGCAGCGTACGAGCAGATTCGTGCGAGCAGCGATCTGATCGTGCAATTTTCAACCGGCGGCGCGATCGGCATGACGCCCGGCGAGCGCGCATCCGTGCTGCAACTGCGTCCGGAAATGGCGACGCTCACGTGCGGCACCGTGAACTTCGGTGACGACGTGTTCGAAAACAGCTTTCCGATCATGCGCGGCATCCTGCAGAAGATGCACGAGTACGGCGTGCGTCCGGAACTCGAGATTTTCGACAAAGGCCATCTCTCCAACGCGCGGCGTTTGGAAAAGGAAGGCCTGCTGACGTTTCCGCAGCACGTCGATTTCGTACTTGGCGTACCGGGCGGCCTGGATGCCACCGTGCAGAATCTATGCGACCTCGTCGATGGGCTGCCGGACGGATGCACCTGGTCGGTTGCCGGCATCGGCCGCATGCAGCTGCCGATGGCGATGGCCGCGCTCGCGATGGGCGGCCACGTGCGCGTGGGTCTGGAAGACAACATCTATTATTCGAAGGGACGCCTTGCGACCAACGAGGAGCTCGTGGCGCGGGTCGTGCGCTTGGCAGGCGAACTCGGACGCCCGGTCGCAACGCCCGACCAAGCGCGCGAGATACTCGGCCTGGCAAGGAGAAGCCCAGCCGTTCTTTAATAGACCGCGGGTTTATTTTGGAGGTGCGCCCCCCTGTTTAACTACGTCGTCCGGCGGACGCTTCAGGCGATTCCGCTGCTCATCCTGATCTCGTTCATCCTGTTCGTGATCTTGCATAACGCGCCGGGCGGCGGTTTGGGTGCATACCTTCAGAATCCGCACATCACGCAAGCGGACATCACGCGCCTCAAGCACAACCTCGGGCTCGACAAGCCGTTGCCGGTGCAATATTTTATCTGGCTCGGTCATTCGGTGACCGGCGACTTCGGCTGGTCGATGAGCAACTCGGAACCCGTTTTCAATGCGATCGTCGAACGCTTGCCCGCAACGTTCGAACTGATGATCTCCTCCTTCGTGCTCGCCTTCATCATCGGCGTTTCGGCCGGTTTGTTCGCGGCGGTGCGGCCGTACTCGGTGTGGGATTATTTCATCACGACGTTCGCTTTTTTCGGACAGTCGATGCCGGTGTTCTGGTTTGCGCTGATGATGCAGTTGGCGTTTGCGGTGCACGGCATTCCGCTGCCGGGAGGGTGGCAGATCAATGCGCCGTCTGCGGGAATTTCCAGTTCGGACACCTTCGAACTGGGTGACCGGCTTGCTCATTTGATCTTGCCGACGATCGTTCTCGCGCTCTTACAAGTGGCGCTGTACAGCCGCTTCATGCGCAGTTCGATGCTCGAAGTCATCAAGACCGATTACATGCGCACCGCGTGGGCGAAAGGCTTGAATTTCCGTACGGTGCTTTTCAAGCATGGACTCAAGAACGCGCTGATTCCGCTCGTAACCGTAACCGCGCTGCAGTTGCCGGGATTGTTCGGCGGCGCGATCGTGACCGAAACCATTTTCGCTTGGCCCGGTGAAGGGCGCTTGTTCTACAATGCGCTCGGGCAGCAAGACATCACGTTGATGCAGGGCTATCTCATCTTTAATGCGTTTTTGGTGGTGCTCTTTAATCTGCTCGCCGACGTGGCGTACGCGTGGCTAGATCCCCGCGTGAAGTACGACTAGGGGGCCGCGCATCATGGCAGTTACATCACCGATCAATCAGCCCATCGTCGACGAAGACGAATTCGAGTACTCGAAAAACAGCGTCTGGCGCCGCTTCCGCAAGCACAAGCTCGCCATGGCCGGCGCGATCGTGCTGCTGCTCATGGTGCTCGTTGCGATTTTCGCCGCGTATATCGCTCCGCAGAATCCAAACGCAATCGACGAAGTACACTGGCAGGGCAATCCGCTTCCGCCGTGCTTCCAAGACGCCACGCAGTGCGGCGGACATCTGCTCGGCAGCGACGAGAACGGGCGCGATCTGCTCTCGCGCCTGATGTTCGGTGCGCGCATCTCGCTGACGGTCGGCGTCGCAGCCGTCATCATGGAACTCTTCATCGGCACGTTGCTGGGCGCTATCGCCGGGTATTTCGGCACGGTTCAATGGCGTAAGAGCTCCCGGGCAAAAGCGGCCTGGCACCTCTGGCTCGGCGGCTTGATCGGCGTGTGCGCCGGCGGCGTTGCGGCATTTTACATCCATCCGCGCTTGCACAATATGTGGCTGCAAATCATAGCCGAAGCGGTCGCAGTGATCGCGCTGAGCTACGCGGGATGGAAAATAGCCGATCGCGCTCCGTGGGCGCCGAAGCGGCCCGAGCGCGACCTGATGCTCGGCTTGCCCATCGATTATTTCATCATGCGCATCACGGACGTGTTTCTATCGATTCCGCTGCTGCCGCTGCTCCTCACGCTGACGGGCATCGTCGCGGCCAGCAGCAGTAAGGCGTCGTTAGGCTTCGGCGTCATCGTCGTGATCATCGGCGCGCTCTCGTGGCCGGGCGTCGCGCGCCTCGTGCGCGCATCCTACCTCTCGCTGCGCGAACGCGAATACACGGAAGCGGCGCGGGCTTTGGGCAACCGCGACGGCCGCATCATGTTGCGGCATCTGCTGCCCAACGCGATCGCGCCGATCATCGTTCAGGCGACCCTGGACGTAGCCAACGTCATCGTCCTCGAATCCACGCTCTCGTTTCTGGGATTTGGCATCCAGCCGCCGACCGCGTCCTGGGGCAACATGCTTGCCAACGCCGAGAGCAACCTCGAAGTCGCCTGGTGGGCGGCGGTGTTTCCCGGCTTGTGCATCCTTCTAACCGTGCTCGCCATCAACTACATCGGCGACGGCCTGAGGGACGCGCTTGACCCGAACATGCGCTAATGCCGGTAAGACTGCGGCGCTTGACCCGAACATGCGGTAGCAGGTAGACTCTTCGAGTCCCCGCGCTCCGGCGCGGGGCGATACGTTTAGTCCCCGTGCGCGAGTGGCGGAATTGGTAGACGCACTAGCTTGAGGGGCTAGCGCCCGCAAGGGCGTGCTGGTTCGAGTCCAGTCTCGCGCAAATAAAAGCCCCGAAGCGGGGCTTTTTTCATTTTGCGCGAGGCTGGACTCGAACAGTCTAACAGGCGCTCCGCCATCCATGGCTGCGCGCCCCCCATTGGCAAAGCCCATGGGGCCCCCGCAGTCTCGCGCAGTGACGAGTCCCGTAGCGTGGTCGCGTGCGTTCCCAAGCAAAGTTCAGCACTGTATGAAACCCTGTCATCGGTCCGGCCGTATGAGTAACATACCGGACGCCCAGGAGTTCCTCTAACGTGTGGTTGACCCGCTTTGCCATTAACCGCCCCATCATCACCGCCATGGTGTTTATCGCTTTGGCGATTTTCGGCTTGGTCTCGTTCATGCAGCTGGGGCGCAGCTCGAATCCGCCCGGTACCAACTATCCCGTCATTGTCGTAGCGGCGTCATATCCGGGCGCCTCGCCGCAAGACATGGAGCGGATGGTCGTCAAGCCGATCGAAGATCAGATGGCGGGCATCGACAACTACGACCACATGACGGCGACGATCCAAGAGGGCTCCGCGAGCGTCGCAATCTTTTTCCAGATCGGCAAAACGAACATCGATCTCGCGGCGGTAGACGTGCAACGCCGCGTCGACACGGCGCGCGTATACATGCCCAGCGACCTCAATCCGCCGGTCGTCATCAAAGCCGGCGATCAGCAGCCGCCGCTTCTCGATCTTGCCGTTAGTTCGAAGTCGCTTTCGCAGACCGAGATTGCGGATCTCGTGAACAATCAGGTCTCGCCGCTGATTCAGCAAGTACCGAACGTGCAGTCCGTCGACGTGTACGGTTCGGCCGACCGCGAGTTCCACGTCGAGCCGAGCCCCTCGCGCCTGCTCGGCACGAACGCGACGCTGTCGGACGTCTTTAGCGCCGTCGCGAGCAACAACCTGAACGTTCCCGGCGGCATCATGACGCAGCCGACGCAGGAAGCGACGGTCGCGATTCATTCGTACATCAACAACGCCAACGACTTGCGGGGCATTCCGCTGCCGGTGCCGGGTTATGCGCAAAGCAATCTCAAAGTCGGCGACGTCGCGAACGCGTACGACAGCCACGTCGAGATGCGGACGATTTCGCATTACAACGGCAAGCCGCGCGTCTACATCCAGGTAAACCCGACGCTCGATGCCGACCAAATCAAAGCGACGCAGGTGCTGCGCGAGCGGATGAAAGTTATCGAGGCACGCTTTCCGCAACTGCAGTTCGTCGAAGAAGACGCACAAGCCGACATCACCGCCAAGGAGCTCTGGGGCGTTGGGCAATCGCTCATCGAGGGCATCATTCTCACGGCCATCGTGATGATGCTGTTCCTGCACGCCTGGCGCAACGCCGTGGTCGTGCTCGTCGCGATACCGTCGTCGATTCTCTCGACGTTCATTCTGATGAAGCTCTTCGGCTTCCACATCGACGATCTCTCGATGATGGGACTATCGCTCATCATCGGCATCTTGGTTGACGACTCCATCGTCGTCTTGGAGAATATCACCCGCCATAGGGACATGGGTCAGGGCCCCGTTGACGCGGCGATTAACGGACGCAGTGAGATTGGCGGCGCGGCCGTGGCTATTACGATGGTCGACGTCGTCGTCTTCCTGCCGATTGCGTTGCTGCCCGGCATCGTCGGCGAGTTTTTGAAAGAGTACGGCGCAGTCGTCGTCACCGCGACGCTGTTCTCGCTGTTCGTCTCGTTCACGCTCACACCGCTTCTCGCGGCGAAATGGAGCATGCGCAAGCGCTCGGAGGCGGAGCCGAAATGGGTGCGCGCGCTCGATAACCGCATGCTGGATGCCGTACTGCTCGTCGGCGCGATCGCATTGTGGATCGGCGGCACGTACACCGGCTGGTTCCTGATGAACATCCTGGCGGTGTTCATCGTCGCCCTGCTCGTGCTCAACTTCATCGTGCACCGCTACGATCTCATGACGCGCGTCTATCGCGACACGCTGCTGCCCTTTGGTCTGCAGCATGGAACCTTCGTCGTCTTCGTCTGCGCGGTGTTGCTGGTGAACGCGCTCGCGCTCGTAGGCAACGGCGCGAACGCTATCGTGATTGACGCGGTCATCGTCGCCGCTACGGCGATCTGTTACGCCGTTGCGTGGATTATGCGCAGGCGCCGCAAGCCGGTTCGCGGTTTTGCTTCGCTCGGAACGTACCGCCCGCTCACGATAACGACGCTGGTTTTTCCGCTCGTGGTGGGGCTGGTCATGGCCACGCTGGGCGGCATCAGTTTCGACTTCTTCCCCTCGCAACAGACGGGCGTCATCAACATGACGGTCTCATATCCGTCGGGCACGCCCATTGCAACGACGGACAAATACGTCACGCAGCTCGAAGACGCGCTGCTGAAGATCAAATTCATGAAGTCGGTAAGTTCCACCGTCGGACGCAAACCTGCCGGCTTCGGGGCGATAACCGGCGGAAACTTCGCGCAGCTTACCGCCGAAGTCCAAGACGGACATTACAAAGACACGAACGCAATCGTCAAAAAGATCCGCGGCATGGCGTACTTGGTTCCGGGGGGCGATCTGCAAGTGAACCAGGAGACCGGCGGTGGCGGCGGCGGGGGCGGCGCAATTTTCTATTCGCTAACGGGTCCGGAAGACGAAATCGGCGCGGCGGCCGAAAAGGTCGCGAAATATCTGCGCAAGTTGCCCGGCGCGGTGAACGTCCAAACATCCGCTGAAATTGCCGCACCCCGTTTGAACGTCGACGTAGACAACGCGAAAGCGGAGTTGCTCGGCGTCAGCCCGTCGGCTGCTGCAAACGTTGCGCGCATCGCGGTCGACGGGGCCGTCGCGACGAAGGTGCGCACGCAGAACGGCTTGGTCGACGTGCGCGTGCAATTTCCGGAAGCGGACCGCAATACGGTCGACGATCTCAAGAACGTGCGCGTGCGCGCGCAGGACGGTACGCTCGTGCCGCTCGGCGACGTTGCGAGCTTTACGTGGACGAAAGCGCCGACGCGCATCGAGCGCCTGAACCGGCAGCGCGTCGTCAACGTCATGAGCGACTTGCTGCCCGGATACTCCACCGGACAAATTCAAGGTCCGCTCATGAAAAAGATGTCCGAGCCCGGGTTCCTTCCGAGCGGCGTGACGCCGGTGGCGCAGGGCAACTCGGAGTGGGTGAACGAGACGCTGATGAACATGGCCATCGCGCTGCTGACCTCGTTCATGCTCGTCTACATGTTGATGGTGATCTTGTACGGCTCGTTCCTCGAACCGCTGATCGTGATGTTCTCCGTCCCGCTGGCAATCATCGGCGCGCTGGTGTTCCTTGCGATCATGGGACGTCTGCAACCCGAGCAAGGACAATCGCTGAACATCATCTCGATTCTTGGCATCATCATGCTCTTCGGCTTGGTCGCAAAGAACGGCATTTTGCTCGTCGACTATTCGAATACGCTCATCAAGCGGGGCATGCGCGTTCGCGATGCGGTGTTGCAGGCGTCTGCCACGCGGTTCCGCCCGATTCTCATGACCACCGCCGCGATGATCTTCGGCATGCTTCCGCTTGCGCTCGGTTATGCCGAAGGCGGCGAATGGCGTCAAGCCATGGGCACGGTGATCATCGGTGGTTTGCTCAGCTCGCTCATTCTCACGCTGTTCCTCGTGCCGATGATCTACAACACCTGGATGGGAGGCATCGAGCGGCGTGCCGACGCTCGCGCGAGACGCGCGGAGATGCGGCAACCAAGCGAGGTCTCGGTGACGGTTTAGCGAGCCCTGGGTAAGCGATTCTTTGGAATACGTAACGTTACGTACTCGGAGGAATTGGAAGCATGCAAGCACTCAAACGGCTCGCCGCGACGAGCGTCGCCGCAACGTTGCTGTTCGTGACCGGAGCAATTGCGCCGGCAGCGGCGCAACACGTGACGGTCGTCGTCAACGGGCAGGTAATGAACTTCGATCAGCCGCCGGTGATGCGCGGGAACCGCGTGTTCGTCCCAATGCGCGCGATTTTCGAGCGGCTCGGATCGTCCGTCGTCTACTCGAACGGACAGATCAATTCTCAAGGCAACGGCCGCAGCGTACATCTGACCATCGGATCGACGCGCGCCAGCGTCAACGGCAATCCGTTCACCATGGACGTGGCGCCGTTCACGGTTGCGGGACGCACCGAAGTTCCGCTCCGTTTCGTTGCGCAGGCACTCGGAGCCAACGTCAACTGGAACGGCAACACCGAAACCGTGTACATCACGACCGGGTCGGGCGGCAACGCGAATTACACGCCGCAGCCCGCGACGAATCAATCGTTCTATTTAAAAAACGAACATCCGTCGAACGGTTCGACCGTTCACAGCACGCACCCGAACCTTAGCGCCGAATTCAGCGAAGCGGTCAACCGCGATTCACTGCGCGTGAGCGTCGACGGCCGCGATCTCACCTCGCAAGTATTTGCGAATACCAACGGCTTCAACGTGACGCCGAATTGGGAGCTCGTGCCCGGAACGCATCACGTCGCCGTAAGCGGCACGACCGCAGCCGGTGCCTCATTCAGTACCGGGTGGTCGTTCAGCACCTCAGCAGGCGCCGCTGCGAACTTCATCCGCAGCATCAGTCCCGCTCCGGGAAGCAGAGTCGGCAGTTCGTTTACGTTGAGCGGCAAGACGTTGCCGGGTTCTCACGTGCACATCGTGGCATCGGGAGAAGCCAGCGCGCTCGGCGGCCTGTTCCAAATTGGTACGGGAACCTTCCAGACCGATGTGACCGCGGACGGTAACGGCAACTTCAGCGCGCCTATCGGGTTGAATGCCGTATCCGGCGGCCAGGTACGCGTGATTATCACGACGACCTCGCCGGGCGGCGCTTCGCTGGAACGCCAACTTATGTATAGCAGCTAACGATGCACGCACCCCCGGGAAACCGGGGGTGCCGCCCCGAACAGCGCTCCCTCCATGACTGTGGATGAACATTCCGGGCATCGCGACTTTGCGTTGCCCGGCTCGACGTTGCATTACGGGCCGGACAAAACCGTGGACGTGCTCCACATCGATCTCCATCTCGTGCCGGACTTGGAGCGGGCTCACCTCGACGGCGTCTGCACGACGACGGTTCGCGCGCTCGACGAGCCCGTGGCCTCGCTATCGCTCGACGCGGTCGATCTGCAGATCGTCTCGGCCCAGCGCGGCGGCACGCCGCTGCGTCATCAAACCGACGGTAAACGCGTGACGCTGTTTTTCGAGCCGCCGGTTGCGCCGAAAGAAGAGGCCGCGTTTACCATTCGTTATAGCGTTACGCATCCGCGCCACGGCTTGTTCTTCATCGAACCCTCGGCGGCGTATCCGAAAAACGTGCGGCACGCATGGACGCAAAGCCAGGATGAAAATGCGCGCTATTGGTTTCCGTGCCTCGATTATCCGCACGAGAAACAAACCACGTCGGCGACGATCGTCGTGCCGAAGGGCCAGTTCGCGCTCTCGAACGGCGCGCTCGTCGAGCGGCGCGACGAGGGCGAGCGGACGATTTTTTCTTACCGGCAAGACATTCCACATTCGACGTACCTGACGACGATGGTCGTCGGCCCGTTCGTCCAAGCGGACCAAAGTATGCGCCGCGGCGACGGTGCGACGTTGCCGGTATTCTACTACGTTCTTGCGGGCCGCGAAGCGGACGGCGAGCGCGCATTCGGCAAGACGCCGCGTATGATTGAGGTCTTCGAAGAAAAGATCGGCGTGGCGTATCCGTACGCGCGTTACTCGCAGATCGCCGTCTCGGATTTTATCTTCGGCGGCATGGAGAACACGTCGGCGACCACGCAAACGGATCGCACGCTGCACGACGAGCGCGCGCACCTGGACTTTTCGAGCGACCCGCTCGTTTCGCACGAACTCGCGCACCAGTGGTTCGGCGATCTGCTGACCTGCCGCGATTGGTCGCATGCGTGGTTGAACGAAGGTTTCGCGACGTACTTCGAGGCGGTGTTCCGTGAAGCCGATCTCGGCTACGACGAATACGCGTATGACATTTTCGGCTGCGTCGAGCGCTATCTGGAAGAGGACGCGGACCGCTACCGCCGCCCGATCGTCTGCAACCGCTTCCGCGACCCGATCGAACTATTCGACCGGCACCTGTACGAAAAGGGCGGCGCCGTGCTGCACATGCTTCGCGGCGAGCTGGGTGAAACGCGTTTCTGGCGCGCCATTCGCCGCTACGTTGCGGACAATCAGCAGCGCAACGTCGAAACAATCGATCTGATTCGCGCGATCGAGCAGAGCACCGGCCGTAACGTACGGGGATTCTTCGATCAATGGGTAATGCGCGGCGGGCATCCGCAGCTGCACGTCGGCGCAAAGTACGATGAACACCGCAAAACGCTCACCCTGAGCATAGATCAGAAGCAGCAGCTCGACGCGGAGAACCCGGCCTACGTTTTCGATGTCGAAGCCGGCATCGTCGAGCGCGCGCCCGCCGGCGTGCTCGCAAATTTCGGCCCCGGTCCGTTGCCGGGCGAACGCCGCATCCGCGTGCGTATCGAACGCGCGCACGAAACGATCACAATCCCGGTGGATACCGAGCCGCAGCTCGTGCGCTTCGATCCGGGAGCTTTCATACTCGCCGATATGACGTACGAACTCGGCGCCGCATTTGCGGCGAAGACGCTGTCTTGCGATCCGAATGTAGCCGCGCGAATCTATGCGGCGAGAGAACTGGCAAAGGATGGCTCCGCGCACGCGCGCGCCGCATTAGAGCGTGCGTTCTCAAACGATCCGGCCTGGGGCGTACTCGAACAGGCGGCTCGCGCGCTCGCAAAGACGCACGCGCCGTGGGCAAAGCGTATCCTCTTGGCGCAAGTGAGTCACGCGCATCCGAAAGTGCGGCGCGGGGTTGCGGCGGCGCTCGGCGGGGTTCCCCATGCCGCGGGCGCCGCAGCCCCGCTCCGGCCGG
>DAISWS010000007.1:15697-26914 GCA_036826275.1 Vulcanimicrobiaceae bacterium | reverse complement strand
CAACAGCGCTGCACGCGCTCGGAAAAACGCTCGATCCGCGCGCGTTCGACGTGCTCGCGCAAGCGATCCGCGGATCGTCATGGAACGCCGTCATCGAATCGGGTGCGGCGCGTGGGCTCGGTGAGGCTGCCGATCCGCGAGCGATTCCGCTGCTCGTGGAGGCGAGTAAAGTGGGCAAAGACGAAGCGCTGCGGCGCGCGGCTCTGGAGGCGCTTGCGAAAGCGGGTCAATTGCTCGAGGGCGAGCGAACCGCCGCCGTGGAGGCAATCCGCGAACAGTTGGACGATCCGATGTTTCTGGTGCAGCGTTCGGCGGTCGTCGCCGCCGAAGAATTGCGCGACCGCCGTTTTCTGGCGGTTCTGGACCGCCTGTCGTACGCGGGATTCGACGGCCGTAACCGGCGCGACGCAGCCGAAGCCGCAGTCCGAATCCGTGAATCCGAAAAAGTTCCCGCGCAGGTAACCGGCTTGCGCAGCGATCTCGATGCGTTACGTGAAGAACAGCGCAAGCTCCAAGAGCAGATCGAAGCGATCTCGCGCACGTAGGCGGCGCATCACCGCGGGCCTGATGGGCCTGCTGCTGTTGATCGTCATCGTACTCCTCGTGCGCCCGCGCGGTCATGCGACGCCGGCCGGCATTGCGCGCGCGCACGACGCGACGCCCGTGAGCGCCTCGCGCTCCGCCGCACCACGATGGGGATTTGCCGCGCGCGCGGAATTGCAAGGCGCGATTCGCAGCGCGCTTTCCCGCGCGCTCGACGGAGCGGGCTCGTGCAGTTGCGTGGTCATCGCGCAGGACGGGAGCGTGTTGTACGATGACGGCGCTGCGCGCGCGCTGACTCCGGCATCGACGCAGAAGCTGATCGTCGCCGATGCCGCGCTCGCCGATCTGGGTCCGCACTTCCGGTTCGACACGTTGCTTGCCGCCTCGAAACCGCCGAATGACGGCGTGATCGACGGCGATTTGTGGCTCGCGGGCTCCGGCGATCCCTCGCTGCGGACATCGGATCTGCGTGCGGGCGTCGCGGCGTTGAGCAAGCTCGGCGTGCGGGCGATTCACGGCGCCGTAGCCGTCGACGGCAGCGCTATCGCCGGTGAAGAAGTGAATCCGCTGTGGAATGCGGACGACGCAAACGAAGATTTTATGGCGGCTACCAGCGGCGTTTCGATCGACGAAGACACCGTCGAGTTTCACGTTACCGGGAGCTCGCCCGGCGAGGCCGCGCACGTGCGCATCAAACCGGTCAGCAGCGACGTGCAGTATTATGGCAGTATTACGACCGGCGCCGAAGACGACGTAATCATCGCGGCGACGGAAGCGCCGAATCAATTCCGTTTGAGCGGTTACGTACCGGCCGGCGTGCAGGAGACGTTTTATCTGCCCGTGCACGGTATCGACCGCTATGCGGGCTCTGTGCTGAGCGCGCTTATCAAAGCGTCAGGCATTGCGCTCGCACGACCGCCGCGCACCGGAACGGTGCCGCTCGACGCGCAAATTTTATGGGAACACCGGTCTCCGGAACTCGTGCAACTCGTCAAGCACATGTTGATATTCTCCGACAATCATTTCGCGGAGCAGTTCATGCGCACGCTCGGCGGAGGCAACGGCGGTACCCCGGACGACCGCGACGGTTTAGCTGCCGAGCGCGCCGTGTTGCAGCGGCAAGGCATTCCGGCGCCCGGATTGCACCTCGTTGACGGAAGCGGACTGGCGCACGCGAATCGCGTTGCTGCCATCACGCTTGCTCGCATTCTGGCGTACTACGATGCGGCTCCGGACGGGAACATCTTGTACCCGCTGCTTGCGCGCGGCGGAAAGGACGGCACCCTGAAGATGTATCACTTCGAAAGCGCGCAAGGACGCGTTCGCGCAAAAAGCGGGCACGTGGACGGCGTTGCGTCGCTCGCGGGCTACGTCGACACGCGCAGGCACGGGCGAGTCGTCTTCGCGTTTCTCATCGACGGTTCGCCGGGCGATCCGGATGCCGCTATCGTTTCCGCCGTCGACCGGATCGCCGAACGTTAGGAGTCACCGCACGCATTATGCTCGATACGGATGTCCTGGAGCGACTACTCGCTGCCGCGCTGGAAAAAGGCGGCGATTACGCCGACGTGTTTTGCGAGCGGCGGCGCGCCGCTTCGTTCCGCTTGCAATCTGGGCACGTCCATGAGACCGCTTTTTCGGTCACCCAAGGCGTCGGGATCCGCGTCGTATCGGGCGAGTCCGCCGGATACGCGTTCTCGGACGATCTCTCGTTCGAGTCATTGCAGCGTGCCGCACGCATCGCCGCGCTGATCGCGCGAGACAGCGGCAGCGGCCCGCGCAGCATCCACGTCGCAGGGACGCAAATACGGCCGTTTTACGACACTTCACGTGAGGCGCACGCCTCGTCCGGACAGTACGTCGATCTACTGGCCCGGGCCGATTCGGCTGCGCGTGCGTTCGATCCGCGCATTAGCGCCGTGAACGCAACCGTCACGGACGAACTGCAAGACGTGTGGATCGCAACCAGCGAGGGACGCTTGGTGCACGATCACCGCCCGCTCATCTCTCTGGGCGTGCAGGCCGTATGCACGAAAAACGGCGGACGGGCTCAAGGCTTCGTGGGTGACGGCGGGCGCACGTCGATTGCGTTTTACGCGCGCCGCACGCCCGAGTCCATCGCGAACGATGCCGCGCGCATCGCCGTGACGAATTTGGAAGCGGTGCCCGCTCCGGCAGGCGAGATGGAAATGGTCGTCGGCAACGGCGGCGGCGGCGTGCTGCTGCATGAAGCGGTCGGACATGGCCTCGAGAGTGATTTCAACCGCCAAGGCGTTTCGTTGTACAGCGGACGCGTCGGCGAGCGCGTTGCCAGCGAACTCGTCACCATTTACGACGACGGAAATTTGCAAGACGAACGCGGCAGCATCGGCGTCGACGACGAAGGAACGCCCGGCGCGCACAAAGTGCTGGTGGAAAACGGCATTCTGCGCGGCTACATGCAAGACTACTTGAACGGCAAATTGATGGGCACGCCGTCGACGGGCAGCGGACGGCGGCAATCGTTTCGCGTCATGCCGCAGCCGCGCATGTGCAACACGTACATGCCGGCCGGCGAATCAACGCCCGAGGAAATCATCGCGTCGACCAAGCGCGGCATCTACGCGAAGACGTTCGGCGGCGGACAGGTGGAAATCAGCCGCGGGGACTTCGTGTTCATGGTCGCCGAGGGCTACCTCATCGAGAACGGCAAGATCACCGCGCCCGTCAAAAATGCAACGATCGTCGGAAACGGCCCCGAGGTGATGACGAAGGTCGTCGCCGTCGGAAACGACTGCAAACTCGCGAACCGCCATTATACCTGCGGCAAAGGCGGCCAATACGTACCGGTCGGCGTGGGCATGCCGACCGTAAAGATCTCTGCGATCACCGTCGGAGGGTCCGATGTCCGTTAGTGCTGACATGGAGCAGGCGCTTGATTTCGCGCAGTTCGCGGTCGAGGCCGCTCTGCGCGCGGGGGCGACCCAAGCAGAAGCGACGGTTTCGCTGAACGACCGCTTTTCCGCCGAAGCACGCGACAAAACGATCACCAAACTGGAGCAGTCCACGGGGCGGTCGTTGCACGTGCGCGTATTCGTCGAGGGGCGAAAGGGTACGCTGGCGACATCCGATTTCGAGCGCGCGGCGCTGGAAGATGCCGTCGCGGTGGCCGTTTCACAGGCGCGTCACGTCGCACACGATCCATATGCGAGGCTTCCCGACGCGGCGTCGCGCGACCGCGCGGATTACGGGCATCTCGAGCTCTACTCCGGCGACGTGGCAACGCGCGGCGCGCAAACGAAGCTCGATGAGGTGCTCGGCTTGGAAGCGCGCGTGCGCGCACTCGACGCACGCATCACGAACAGCAACGGTTCCACCGTGGGCGACACGGCGAGCGTTATCGCGCTCGTCAATTCGAATGGATTCGCCGGAGCCTACCGTTCGACGCGGGTGCACCGTTCCGTCAGCCCGGTTGCGCTCGACGGAGAAATCAAGCGCATGGGAACGTACGGCAGCGCGGCGCGCCGTTTATCGGACCTCGAAGCCGTCCCGGACGTAGCACGCAAGGCGGTCGAGCGGACCGTGGGAATGTTCGGCGCGCGCAAACCGCAGACGATGCGGGTGCCCGTGATCTTCGAGCGCGACGTCGCCGCCGGCGTTCTCTCCGATGTTTTTGCCGCGGTCAACGCCGCAAACGTCGCCGTGGGCAATTCGTGGCTTTCGGATCGCGTGCGCAGTACGATCGGGAGCGAGTTCGTGACGATCGTCGACGACGGCACGCTGCCCGGATTGCTCGGTACCTCGCCCTTCGACGGCGAAGGCGTACCCACGCGGCGAACCGCCGTTTTCGAACGAGGCGTGCTGAAAACGTTTTTGTACGATACGTACTATGCGCACAAACTCGGCGCGCAGTCGACGGGAAACGGCAGCGGCGGCGGCGTTGCGCCGAACAACTTCTATCTGGAGGCCGGATCGCGCTCCCTCGAACAGATCGTCGCGCAAACGCCGCGCGGCATCCTCGTCATGGATACCATCGGCTTTGCGACCGAGTACGCGAGCGGTACCTACAGCCGCGGCGCGCGCGGATTTTTCATCGAGAACGGCGCCATTGCGTATCCGGTCGAGGAGTTCACGATCGCGGGAACGTTCCCGGAGATGCTCGCAGGCATCGATGCCGTGGCGGACGACCTGCGCTTCGATGCCGGAGTCGTGTCACCGTCGTTCCGCGTAGCGGAAATGACCGTAAGCGGCGACTAGCGAAGGCGCCGGTATGCCGCAAGTGGGAATCAGTTTCACGCTCATCATGCGCCTGGAGATGCCGAATAGCCCCGGCGCGTTCAACCAGCTCGCCGCCGCCATCGGCGATGCGGGTGGGGTTATCGCCGCCGTCGACATGCGATCGGTCACCAAGGCGAACGTCGTGCGCGACGTCACCGTCAACGTCAGTTCGGACGTGATCGGCAAGGCGGTTCGCGACTCCGTCGAAGGGCTCGACGGCGTTACGATGATCAGCGTTTCCGACAGCACGTTTTTGGCGCATCTTGGCGGCAAGATTCAAGTCGAACCAAAAATTCCGGTCAAGACGCGCCAAGATCTTTCGACGGTGTATACGCCGGGCGTCGCGCGCGTCTCGATGGCGATTGCGGCCGATCCGTCCAAGGCTTTCAATCTCACGATCAAGCGCAACTCCGTGGCGGTCGTATCGGACGGAACGGCCGTGCTCGGATTGGGCGACATCGGGCCGCTGGGGGCGTTGCCGGTCATGGAAGGTAAAGCGATGCTGTTCAAGCAGTTCGCGAATATCGATGCCTTTCCGATTTGTTTGGACACGAAGGACGTTGATGAAATCGTCGAGACGGTCGTGCGCATTGCGCCCGTCTTCGGTGGCATCAATTTGGAAGACATCTCGGCGCCGCGCTGCTTCGAAGTCGAACGTCGTCTGATCGATGCGCTCGACATTCCTGTCATGCACGACGATCAGCACGGAACGGCCGTCGTCATCCTTTCCGCGCTTATCAACGCCGCCAAAGTCGTCGGCAAGCAATTGCAAGACTTGCAGATCGTCGTCGCCGGCAGCGGTGCGGCCGGAACGGCAACGATCAAGATGCTGCTCGGCGCCGGCGTTCGCGACGTCATCCCCGTGGACCGCGCGGGTGCCATCAACCGCGACGACCGGTACGAGAACTCGCATTGGCGGTGGCTAGCCGAACACACGAACCGCGAGAACCGCCGGGGCAGCCTGCACGACGTGCTGCGCGGGGCGGACGTCTTCATCGGCGTCTCGGCTCCGGGCATTCTGCAGGTCGAGGATATCGGCTTGATGGGGCGGGACCCCATCGTCTTCGCCATGGCCAACCCCACGCCGGAAATAATGCCCGATGCGGCGGCGGGACACGTGGCGGTCATCGCGACGGGGCGCTCCGATTTTCCCAACCAAGTGAACAATCTGCTCGCGTTTCCCGGCATTTTCCGCGGCGCGCTCGATGCGCGTGCCAGCCGGATTACCGAGAAAATGAAGCTGGCGGCCGCCCACGCCATCGCCTCGATGATCACGGAGGACGAACGCAGCCCGGAGTACATCGTCCCGAGCGTTTTTGATAGCCGCGTGGTCGAAGCGGTGGCCAAAGCGGTGGCGGCGGCAGCGGTTGACGAGGGAGTTGCCCGTCGGCAGTTCGTACTGTCCGAAGGAGAAGACATTACCGCGGCGACATAAATGGGCCCAAGCGCGGAGTTTAAAAGGAGCGTTATGCCGCAGGCTAAGATCCTCGTCATCGAGGACGACGAAGACATCGCCAAACTCGAACAAACGGTGCTGGAGCGGGCCGACTACGAAGTCAAGGTCACCGGCTCGGGCGCCGAGGGTTTGGAATTGGCCGAGTCCTATAAGCCCGACGTCGTGATACTCGACATCGGCTTACCGGATATCTCGGGTTTGGACGTCTGCACGTCGCTCTCGAATTCCAATAACGCCTTCGTGCTGATGGTCAGCGGCCATTCGCGCGAGCAGGATGTTTTGCTCGGCCTCGGCCTCGGAGCCGACGACTATATTACCAAGCCGTTTTCCGGCAACGAGCTGGTCGCGCGCGTCGCGTCATTCTTGCGGCGGCGTGAGAAATATCTCGAGAAAAAAGAAGATGCGGGCGTGCTGCAGGTCGGCACGGCAAAACTCGTGCGCGATTTCCATACGCTCAACAACGACGGCAGGAACGTCTCGCTGACGGCGCTCGAGTTCCGTCTGCTGTGGTTTCTGGCGGAGGCCGAAGGGCGTCTTCTCACGCGCGCGCAGATTCTCGAGCACGTGTGGAACGATACGTCGGGCGTACCGACGCGCGTCGTAGACGTGCACATCGCCGCATTGCGCAAAAAGCTCACCGAGGTCGGAGCTCCGGTGGAGATTGCGAGCGTGCGCGGTATTGGCTACCGGCTCGACACAAGGTAACGCCGCCCGCCTCGGGATACGCCTCGAGTCCACGGATCCGCGTCCGCTCTACGTGCAGATCGCGGACCAGATCGTTGAAGCAATAGAAGGCGATCGTCTCGAGACCGGCGATCGTCTGCCGGCGATGCGCGATCTCGCACGCGAGCTCGACTGCGCGCTCGTGACGGTTTCACAAGCATACGAACTGCTGACCGCGCGCGGCCGCACCACCTCACGCGTCGGGAAAGGCACGTTCGTCGCCCAAGCGGCTGTAACGAACGAACCCTTCGCGCGTCGTTGGGAGCCCGACTTGGGGCGTTTGGCGCGCGCCGAACGCATGGAAGGCGTGGTCGAACAACTCACCCGAGTGGATGCGCCCGGGGCCATCTCGCTTGCCGCCGGACATCCCGCACCCGAGACGTTTCCGCTCGCCGACTTCGCGCGCGCTTTTCACCGCACGCTGCTCGAAGATCCGCCGCAGCTCATGCAATACCGCGCGGCAAGCGGCGATCCGGATCTCTGCGAAACGCTGGCCGCGCTGCTGCGATCGCGCGGGTGCACCGCAACCGCCGACGACATCATCGTGTGTTCGGGCGCGCAGCAGGCCGCCGATCTCGTCGCGGCCGTCCTGCTCGAATCGCGCAGCGTCGTCGCCGCCGAAAGCCCGACGTACTCCGGGACGCTGGGCGTGTTCGATGCTCGCGGCGTCACCTACGTCGAAATCGCAAGCGACGTGGACGGCGTTCGCGTCGACGACGTCGAGCGCGTTTTCAGCGAGTACCGCCCGCGTCTGTTCTACATCAATCCGATCGCGCAAAATCCTACAGGCGCCGTTCTGCCGCAACGCCGCGCCAAACAGATCGTCGCGCTTGCGCGCCGCTACGACGCCGTGGTGCTCGAAGATCAGACCGGTTGGCAGCTCACGTACGATGCGGCCGCGCCGCCGCCGCTTGCCGCATTCGATACCGACGGACGCGTGATCGTCATGGAATCGCTCTCGAAGTCGATTTTTCCGGCGCTGCGCATCGGCTATATGTACTGCAAAGGCGCGCTCGCGGATGCTCTCGAGCTCGCGAAAGCGCGCACCGACGTCTTTACGTCCACGCTCACGCAGCGCGCGTTGTGGCGGTTCATGAACGGCCCCGCGTACGCACGCCACCTGCGTTCCGCGCGCACGTTGTATCTCGAACGGCGCAATGCGTTCATCGAGGCTCTCGCGCAATACGTGCCGTGGGCGGACGTGCGCCCGCCCGCTGCGGGTTTGAACGTCTGGCTTCCCCTGCCGCCGCGCATTTCTACGCAGTCTGCGTTCGACGCGTGCGCGCGCCAAGGGGTCCTCGTGATGCCTTCCGATCACTTTTATCCCGCCCGGCAAGGGCCGCCGGCGCTACGCCTTTCATTCGGCCATTTATCCGTCGGGCAGGCGACAGAAGGCGTCCGCCGTCTGGGTGCAGCGCTGAGCAAGCTGACACCGTAGGCGGGTATACGGCACGTATGGAGTTCGTGTCGAAACAGCAGACGTACGAAGCTACGCGAAAATTGCTTCTCGAAAACGCCGCGCGCATGGGTGATGCGACCGTTGAGGACGTCGCCCGCAACATGCAGATGGACGGTGACCATTCGCGCCTGCCGGCGCTGTATCAGCGTTTCCTGGACACGATAACGGCCGCCCCGCTCGAGCCGCAAGACGCGCTGGCTGCTGCCGCTGAATTCATGGAGAAGAACGTCGATGCGCAGGGGAAACCGCAGGTCGCGGATCTCATCCATGCCGCCAAAGTGACCGCGGACGATCCCGAAAAGGGCGATACCGGCCTCTGGAATCACTGGATCGAACTGCTCGCCTCGGTCTGACGGCTATCCCCCGGCAGGGGTGGCCCGGTACGCGTCCGTAACGGCTGGGACGTGAACTTGCGAGGTTTTACTGCCGCGGCGCTTGCGTGCACGCTCATCGGCGCCGCTCCCCTGCCTACCGTCTACACCGCCCCTGCCGGCTCACGCCCGGCGGGCGCGCCGAATCCCGCGCGGCCCTACAACGTGATTCTGCCGAACGGGCGGATCGTTTCTCCGGTAGGTAAGAGCGTCGTCGTCGGCATGAACGCACTGGGCTTGGCCGTGACGCCCGACGGAAAGTACGCCATCGTCAGCAACGATGACGAACGCGAACAGGACGCGCTGAGCGCGCTCGTACCCGGCGTGCGCGGCGGTTATACGCTGACTGTCGTGGACACCTCGACGATGCGGGTCACCGACGTCTATCGCGGAGCGGACGAGCGCTTCTTTCTCGGCGTAGCGGCTCTCAAAGATCCGGCCGATCCGGCGCAAACGCTCGTGCTTGCCGCCGGCGGACCAAGCAATACGCTGCACTTTCTGCATCTCGATCCGCTCGGAACGCTGCACGAGGAGCCGGACAATCTGGCAATGCCGGCGCAGGCGAATCCGGCATACGCGAATCAAAATCATTCGTTTCCCGGCTGGATCGCGCTCTCGGCGAACCATCGCATCGCGTATGTGGTCAACAACCTCGCAAACAGCGTGACCGCGGTGGATTTGCGCACGCGCGCGGCGATGCACACCGCGCCCGTCGGGTATTTTCCGTGGGCGGCCGGCGTTGCGGGGCACCGGCTCTACGTCACGGATCCGGGTTTAATGCTGTACGGCGATCTTCCGCAACCGGCGCGCTACCCGCAATTCACAAACGTACCGTTCGCGCCCGAGTACGCATCCGCACTCAGCAGCGTTCCGCTTACCGCAGATGGAGACGTCGCCCCGCAGGGCACGTCGTCCACGCGTATGGACGCCGCACCGGACGGCGTGGAAAACGTCGGCGGCGCGCATCCGTCTGCCATGACGATTTCAAAAGACGGGCGCTATGCGTACGTGTGCATGACGAACGTCGATCGTATTGCCGTCGTCGATTTGCTGGGCTCGCCGCGCGTGATTGCGGGGATCCAGTTGCGTCTGTTCGATAGGGCGCCGTATGGAACGCAACCGGATGCGATCGTGCGCAGTCCGGACGGAAAGCGTTTGTACGTTGCGCTCGCTGGGATGAACGCGGTTGCCGTTCTGGACTCGAGCAATCCGCGCAAATTGCACCGGCTCGGCCTGGTTCCGACCGGCTGGTATCCGTCGGCACTCGGAATTTCGCCGAATGGACGCTATGTGTACGTTGCCAATGCCAAAGGCATCGGCCAAGAGCCGCGTTTCGAAGGCGGCCCGCCATACCGCACGGGTTCCAACGGGCAAATTTTTCAAGCGGAACAAGACAGCAACGTGCTGTGGGCGACGCTCCAGCGCATCGATATGCACAAACTGCCGCTGCACAAGACGACGATGTCCGCATTAAAGTATCTGCGCATTCCGCAGCGTGCAGAGCGCAGTGCGGTCGTGCCGCCCCTGCGTTCGGGCTTACGCAGCAGCGCGATCCGTCATGTCGTCTTCATTCTCGAAGAAAATAAAACGTACGATTCGATGCTCGGCGATCTCACCGACGATCGAGGACGTCCGTACGGCAACGGCGATGCCTCGCTGGTCTCGTTCGGGCAGGCGGTGACGCCGAATCTGCACGCGCTCGCGCGCGAGTACGGCCTTGCGACGAATTTCTACGCAGATGCCGATGAATCCGACGCGGGACATCAGTTCGCGACGGGCGGCATTGCAACCGCATATTCGGAAAAAACGCTGCTCGTCAAAAACGGCCGCACGCCGCTGGTCAACAAGAACGAGGATCCCGAAGACTATCCGCGCGACGGGTACGTGTTCAACGGTCTTGCGCGCGTGGGATTGAGCTACCGCGACTACGGCGATCTCGTGCGTCTGTCCGGCTACGACGAAGGACGCAATCTCGATCCGCGCGCGGACGATCCGGAATACCGCGGCATCGCCGACGACTCGGCGCCGACCAGCGGCCTGGGCGGCTTGTACTCGCTCGACGTGCCGGCGCTTGCGGCGCTAAGCGGCCATATCGATCTCAACTATCCGGGTTGGAATTTACGAATCCGCGACGTGCGCCGCGCGAAAGAATTCGTCCGCGATTACACGCAGATGGAACGGCAAAACGCCGTCCCGGACTTCACGTATATCTGGCTGCCCGACGATCACGGCGGTGCAGGCCCCGATATTCCGCCGCTTCCGGAGGAAGTTGCCGACGGCGATCGCGCGCTCGGCATGGTCGTCGATTTTCTGACGCACCAGCCGGCATGGAACTCGACGGCCATCTTCATCACGCCGGACGACGCGCAAAGCTCGCGCGACAACGTCAGCGAACACCGCGCATATGC
>DAISWS010000007.1:0-15687 GCA_036826275.1 Vulcanimicrobiaceae bacterium | reverse complement strand
CTCGAACAGCGCGGACACCTGTTCGGCCGGGACGCACTGACCGGTGTTGCTGACGGTGAGCGCGGTCCCGGACTGGGATGTCACCTCGACCACGTCAGCGAACACCGCGCATATGCCGTCGTCGTGTCACCCTATGCGAAGCGGCATTATCTGGGTGAAACGCATCTCTCGACCGTCAGCATCTTGAAAACGGAGGAAGAAATGCTCGGACTGCAGCCGCTTTCGCTCGGCGAACTGCTTGCGACCGACATGTCGGGGTTCTTCCAGGAAGCGCCCGATCCGGCGCCGTTTACCGCTCTGCCGGTTGCAACGCAAACAGGCAGCGTCGAGGGCAGGCGAATCGCCGCCCTCCTTCAACGCACGGACCAAAGTGGTCCGGACGCCGACGTCGAACGTTCCGCGCGGATTATCGATTTGGCGCGGCGCGCCGACGCACTGGCGGGCCGCCGCGGCTCTCTGACGCGGCAGGCGTATGCCGCGGGCCAGCACGCACTCTACGAGGCGGCGCTGCGCGCCTTCGACAACTAAAGATACAAGGATATGACCGAAACAGTAAGTTACGGACCGCGCTTGGCGGCCCATCCGACCGGCGCGTTGCGCGCCGCAATGCTCGTTGCGCCGACGCCCGCCATCGAAAACGCGCGGCCGCTTTCCGGCGAGTTCAACGCCATCTATCCGCGCGCTCGCGCGGAGCAAGAGATTCTCGCAAAGACGCTGCGCTATTTCGACTGCGAAGTCACGCTGATCGAACCGGAGAGCGCCGATCCGTACGCGTGCGCCGTGGCCGATTCCGCCGTGGTGTTCGAAAACGGCGCGGTAATCATGCGCGCCGCGTCGATTTCGCGTCGCCCGGAAGCGGCAGGGCTGGAAGCGGAACTCGCCCTGCGCGATATTCCGATTGCGGGGCACATCGCCGCTCCGGGTCTACTCGACGGATCGGACGTGCTGCTGTGCGGCAGCACGGCATTCATCGGCGTAAGCAAACGCAGCAATTCGCTCGGCCGCGGCGGCTTTACGCAGATCGCCAAAGCGCACGGTTTTGCGGTTCGTGAAGTGGAGCTGCGCGATCCCTCGGCACCGTTGCGGGCGCTGGCGAGTGCGCTATCCGCCGACACGGTCGTTCTTGCGCCCGAAAACAGCATCGACCACGCCGCCTTCGAAGGCTTCAAGACGTTCGTCGCACCGCTCGGACACGAGCGCGGCGCCGGCGTGCTCAATCTGGGCGAGCACCACGTCCTTGCCAACGTGCGCTACCCCAGCGTCATCGACATGCTTCGGCGCGGCGGCATCGTCGTCGAGGCGATCGACTTGCACGATTTCGGCCGCGTCGGCATTGCACCGTCGATGCTCGCGCTCGATCTGAAGCGTCTCTAAGGCAGGCGCGTCGTGCGCATCGCGGTTCTTTCGGATATTCACGGCAATCTGGTCGCGCTGGACGCGTGTCTGGCGGATCTGCAGGCCCAAGGCGGTGCCGACACGATTGTCGCTGCGGGCGATTTGTGCGTGGACGGCCCCAAACCCAAACGCGTGCTGCAGCGGCTGCAAGACATCAAGGCGCAGTGCGTGCGCGGTAACACGGACCGTTTCATGTGCGCGGGCGACGGCGATCTGGGCGGTCTCGGCGATGCCGAACGCAAACAATTGAACTGGACGCGCAAGGAGATCGGCGAAAAGTGGGTCGCATGGCTAGCGGAATTGCCGTTTTCGCTGCGCTTCGGCGAAGACGAGAATCAACTGCTCGTGGTGCATGCCAATCCGCTGAGCGACGACGAGCACGTGTGGCCGGATGCGGACGACGCGACGCTGGAGCGGGTCATCGGTGACGAGAAAGCGGCCGTGATCGCGTTCGGGCATCTGCATTTGCCGTACGTGCGCATGTGGCGCGGAAAAATGCTCGTCAACGTCGCGTCGGCCGGCTTGCCCAAGGACGGCGATCCCCGCGCGAGCTATGCGATTCTGACGCAGCAGAGCGGTGGCTGGGAGGTCAAACAGCGCCGCGTTGCCTTCGACGTGAAGAAAGTTGCAACCCAATTGGCCGATTGTGGGATTCCGGAGAGTGCAGAACTCATTTCCACACTTCGACGCCACCGGTATAAGCGATTAAAAACGATCATTCCGTAATGCCGAACGGCCAAATAGCGGCCCTGGAAATTTCGCACATCGTCAAGCGGTACGGAAATTTTACCGCCGTCGACGACGTATCGCTGCGCGTGCACGCGGGCGATTTCTTCGGTTTTTTGGGCCCGAACGGCGCCGGCAAAACGACGACGATCAATGCGATCGTCGGCCTTGCGCGCCTCACGTCCGGCTCCATCCGCATTTCCGGACACGATACCGTGAGCGATTGGCGAGCAGCGCGCCGGCTCGTCGGCTTGGCGCCGCAAGAGTACAACTTCGACCGCTATCTCTCGATTCGCGACATCCTCGTCTACCAAGCCGGCTACTTCGGCCTGCGGCCGAAAGAGGTAGCGGACCGCGCGGACTTGCTGCTCGATCGATTCGGCTTGGCATCAAAGGCCAAACAAGACTACATGAAGCTCTCCGGCGGTATGAAACGGCGCCTCACGCTCGCGCGTGCGTTGATTCATTCGCCCAAACTGCTCATTCTGGACGAGCCGACGGCCGGCGTCGACGTCGAATTGCGTTTAGAGCTCTGGGATCTGCTGCGCGAACTGAACGGAAGCGGAATGACGGTTTTTCTCACCACGCACTATTTGGAAGAAGCGGAAGCGCTCTGCCGGAACATCGGGATTATCCGCGGCGGCAAACTCGTTGCGCTGGAAGGCACGCGCGAGCTGCTCGACCGCGAAGGGAAACGCTTGCAGGACGTGTTTTTGGAGCTCACGCGCTCGTGATTGCAGCGCAAAGCGGTTTCAACAGCGTGGCGATGTTCACGCTCATCAAACGTGAGATGGTGCGCAGCCTGAAGATCATCAACCAGGTGATCTGGCCGCCGATCATCACGACGGTCCTTTACGTGACGATCTTCGGTCTGGCGCTCGGAAGCCGCATCAAGAACGTGCAAGGCGTTTCCTATTCGGAGTTTCTGATTCCCGGCCTCATCATGCTGCAGGTCATCGATTCGTCGTACGCCGAGTGCAGCAGTTCGGTGTTTCAGGGCCGCTTCATGAACTCGATCCAGGAACTGCTCGTTGCTCCGATGGCCGCTTCCGAAATGGTCTTCGGCTACATCCTCGGCAGCGTCGCACGCGCGCTGCTCATCGCCAACATCATCATGGCGCTCGGCTATTTCTTCGTTCACACGCTGCCGTCGAATTGGGCGCTGTACTTCGGCGCAATGATCATGGTCTCCACGCTATTTTCGGCGCTTGGGATCATCTTCGGGCTGATGGCGGAGAAGTTCGATCACCTCGCGGTCTTGACCACGTTCGCGATCACGCCCCTTGCGTTCGTCGGCGGCGTTTTCACGTCCGCAACGCAACTGCCGCCGCAGATCCGCAACTGGGAGCTCGTCAATCCGATGTTTTATACGGTCGACGCGTTCCGCCACAGTTATACCGGGCAGAGCTATCTGCCGCTCTGGCTGTCGATGAGCGTTATCGCCGGCCTTATGGTGCTCTCACTCGCCATCGCGTTGCGCATGGCGCACGCGGGATATAAACTACGTACATGATGCTTCCGCTCGCACTTATCACGCTCGCGCTCGCCCCATGGCGCGGACCCTCGCTGCCGACGACGGATCCGGCGGCCGCGAAATACAAGCTCACGGTGCGCGGTCCGTCCGAGGCACTCTTGCATTTGCGCGCCGACGGGTTGCCGCGAGGCTGGGTCGCCTCTTTCTGCACGCAAAATTTGTGCTCGCCGTTCCGGTATGACATGCACTTGAACGAGCGGGGGACCGGAGTCATCGAATTTCAAGCCGTGCGCACTGACGACGGTGCGCCGCAGCACGTACGCGTCACGATCCTTACGGACGGCGCGTCCCCCGTACATATCGCCTTGTAGCGGCGCAGCGCAGTCACAGGCGCGTCTGACGGCGCGTTGAAGTAGCGGATCCTGGGGCGAACCCATCGGAGGTGTTCGTGCTGCATCTCGTCTTTGCACTAGCCGTTTCCGTCGCCGCGACGCCCGAGCCGTTGCCCACGCCGCGCACGATCGTGCACGAACGCGTCACGCCGCTTTGCACGCTGTTCCGTGAAAACATCCGGCACGCCGTCGAGGCGGTCCTTGCCAACGATCAGGCAATTCGTGCGAGTAAACTCATGCTCGTCAGCATGGCGCACGATTTCATTTCATCCAGCAACGTGTCGACCATTGGGTTCGGCAATCTGTATTCGCCTGCGAGCATCGATCACGATACGCCGAGAATGCAGCTCGATGTGCAGCATCTGGAGCAAGTCATCGGTGCGCTCACGCACAATCTCAAATTGCTCGAAGATCAGTTGAACGATCCGTCACGTTTCCCGGCCGTCGCGAAGAACGACGCCGACCGCAAAGCGCTCGAGATGAAAGCGCAGCTCGAGGCAGTGGCCAAGCAGCAGCAGCAGACGCTCAGCGTGCTCAATGGCCTCGTCGACACGCGCAACATGGAAACGGTAGCCGGCCGCGGCGATCCGATGCAGATATTGTTCGGCACCGACAGTCCAGGCGGATCGACGAAGGCGAGCGATAAGGATATGGGCTCGAACGACATCTTCAACGCCGGGCCGCTCACGCAAACGCCGGGGCAAAAATACGATCCGGCGCTCTCGCAAGACGACTTCAGCATGCTAACCAACAGCGTCTTCGGGCGCTTCTACCGCATCGTCTATCTGGAGCAGGGCGCCATTGCCAATCTCGAGACGCCCGTCGCAAAGAACGTGGTGGACGTCGGTCACAGCTGCATCGGCAATCCGTAGTATACTTGCGGCAGGAGGTGCGCCATGATACTCCTATTGACCGCGCTCATATCGACCTCTGCGCCGCTCCCGTCACCATCGGTTTCGCCGCCGACGATCGTGCACGAAACGGTCTATCCGATTTGCAGCGCGCTCCACACGAACATCGGAAACTCGATCCAAGCCGTGCTTGCGAACGATCAAGCGATCGCGGCAAGCAAACCGCTGATTCTCAACATGGCGAGGAACGTGGAATCGATCGGATCGGTCATGCAAAACGGTCCCGGCAACCTGAACGGACCGGCGCAACCGGGCCAAGAGAGCGCGGGAAGCGTGCTGGACACGAACCGCTTGGAGCGAATCATCGGGGCGCTTCAACATAACATCGAAATTATCAAGCACGAACTGAGCGATCCGACGCGCTTCCCGACCGATCCGCAGAGCTCTTCCGACCGGCAAGCGATTCGCCTGAAGGGATTACTGCAAGACGTTCTGCAGCAGCAGCAAGCGCTGCTGAACATGTACGAGGGAATGCTCGATTCGCGTCAGTTGGGTGATCTTGCGGGACGCGGCAATCCGCTGCAGCAGTTATTCCAAATCGATAAGCCCGAGCTGGCCGCCAGGGGCTCTTTACAACCGCTCAGCGTGCAAAACCGAAACGATACTTCCTACCAAAATCCGAAAACCCAAGGCGGCAACAACGAACTCGTCAACGGCGAGCTTTCGCCGCTTCCGGCGCAACTCTACAATCCGGAATTTTTCGAGAAGAACGGGCTTTCCGGCCTGGAGCAAAGCGTCTACGGGCGCATGTTCGAAGCGGTCGATCTCGAGCAAAACCGGATCGGCTGGCTCGAATCCGCGCTGGCGCTGCGGATCATCATCACGACGCGAGAGTGCAGCAACAAACCCGCTGTCGAACGCCCCCACTAACCGCCGTGCGGGAAAAACGGATTGTGTTCTTTCTCCCACGCGACTTTGCTTGGCGGACCATGTCCGGGCATCACGACGGTATCGTCCGGCAGCGTGAAGATCTTTGAACGCACGCTGTTCAGAATGTCGGCGTACGTGCTTGCATCACCGTACGCGCCGCCCACGCTGCCCGCAAAAAGCGTATCGCCCGTGAACACCGTCGATTTGAACAAATAACTCGACGAACCGTCGGTATGGCCCGGCGTGTGCAGCATGCGGATGCGCACGTCTCCGAATTCCAGCTCGTCGCCGTCCTTCACGCGCAGCGCGGTGTCCGCGAGCCGTCCAATGGCCGCGATGTCGGCGGCGTGCATGACGACTTTTGCGCGCGGAAACTGCGCGGCGACGTCTTCGGTCGCATCGCAATGATCGCGGTGCTTGTGCGTGATGAGAATGTATTCCAAATGATATTTGCCGTCGCGCAGAATCGCGAGAAGGTTCCCGGGAATGCCCGCTGGATCGACCAGCGCCGCGCGCTTGCCGCCGTCCAGGAAGAAGATGTAGCCGTTGCTGGGGTGCGGATCTTGCGGATGATGGCGCACGTCCGGCAAACGCACCTCGTCGGGATGCCAGCGGCGCGCGGCGGCGTCGGCAAACTTTCCCGGATCGAGGCGCAGTACCGCAGCAAGCGCGCGAGCTTCATCGTCGCCCGGTGCGCCGTGGCCCGCGGCCCAGCCGCGTATGGCTTCGCCTGATAGCCCGGTGGCCTTGGCAAGCGCCGTAACGCCGGTACTGCTGCCGCGCATCGCCTTGGTGAGAACGTCCGAGAATTCGTCTTCAAGCGCCATGCAGGTTCCTCGCAACCGGAGGGTTCCACCGGGCGGTCGAAGGGTCCGGTATGGAACGCCTCATCATCATTGGATCCGGTCCCGCCGGGCTTACGGCGGCCATTTATGCCGCGCGCGCGAATCTCCGTCCGTTGGTTCTTGCCGGCGGAATGTACGGCGGGCAGTTGATGCTTACGACCGAGGTGGAAAACTTCCCGGGTTTTCCCGACGGCATCATGGGTCCGGATTTGATGATCAAGTTCCGCGAGCAAGCCGAGCGCTTCGGCGCGCGCATCGAAAACATCGATGTGACGAGTGTTGATTTCAGCAAACGTCCGCTCGTCGTCCGCACGGACGGTGCGGAGTACGAAGCAAGCAGCGTCATCGTTGCAACGGGCGCGAGCGCGCGCTGGCTCGGCATTCCCGGCGAAGAGCGTTTACGCGGCCGCGGCATCTCGACGTGCGCAACGTGCGACGGCGCATTCTTTCGTGAGAAACACATCGTCGTCGTGGGCGGCGGCGATTCGGCGATGGAAGAAGCGCTGTTCCTTACGCGCTTCGGCAGTAAAGTGACCGTCATTCACCGGCGTGAAGGACTGCGCGCGAGCAAAATCATGGCCGACCGTGCGCTCGCGCACAACAAGATCGACTTCATCTGGAACACGGTGGTCGAGGAGGCCGTCGGTGACGGCCACCTGCGCGTTCTGCGCCTGTCCAACGTGATCGACGGCCGGCGCTACGACTTCGAGGCGGACGCGCTGTTCATCGCTATCGGGCACGATCCGAATACCGCCGTCTTCCGCGGACATTTGGCGCTGGACAAGGCCGGGTACATCGTTTCTCCCGACGGAACTTCCACGGACGTCGAAGGCGTTTTCGTCGCGGGGGATGTGCACGACATCCGCTATAAGCAAGCGATCACGGCGGCGGGCTCGGGGTGCAAGGCCGCCATGGACGCAGAAAAGTATCTCGAAGCTCTCGAATTTTCCGTCGAAGAATTCATCGCATAGGAGCCGGCATCATCACAATGCGCGCGTTGCGTTTCGCGGTCTTCTCGGTTTGCGCACTGCTGTGTGCGTTTACGAACGCGTCCGCGGATGCGAACACCGGCATCGTCTACGTGCATGTGATGGACGCAAAGACCGGCAAGCCGCTCTCGGGCTGGACGGTGCAAGTAACGGGACGTGACGGCGACTCGCAGGCCATCACCGGCACAAGCGGTCAAGCCACGTTTTTATCGGTGGCACCGGGGCTTGCGCGAATCGACGTGATGCAGCGCGGCGAGCTCGGAGCATGTCCGGCGGTCATCATGATTTCCGCGAACCAGCAAACGGTCATCAATGTGCACGTGCGCCGATCGAATAAGCACGAGATGGGGTGCTCTCCGCACCACGCGCAGACGCTCGTGCGTCCGGGCGTCACCTCCGACGTCTACGACATTTACTGAACGGCGCGTTCGTAACGGTATTCGCCGCTCTCCTCGCCGACGCGCACGAATCCGAGCGATTCGGCAAGACGGTATGACGCTTCGTTGCGTATATCCATTTCGGCGCAGATGCGTTCCACGGTGTAGGCGTTTCGCACGTACTCGATGACGGCGAGCGAAGCTTCGCGTGCGTAGCCGCGCCGCTGAAATGCGGGGTAGATTGCGTACGCAATCAGCGCGCAGCGCCCGCGTTCGATGATGGTCGACTGCATGCCGCCGGCCAGCGTTCCGGATACGCGTTCGCGGCACATCCAGTTGTGCCAGATCTCGCCCGCCTGGCGCGATCCGCATTCCCACTTTTGATACAGGCGGCGCAAGGCGTCGAGCGACGACGGGCGCTTTTCCGGAAAATAGCGCCACATACGCTCGTCGTCGACCAGCGGCCACGCCTCTTGCGCATGCGACGCGCGAACCGGCTCCAAGTCGAGCCGTTCGCTGTGCAACAGCGGCGTCGCGTTCACCGCAGCAGGTCGGCCAGTGCGGCGTCGATCGACGAAAAGGCGAACGCGTAGCCTTGCGAAAGCGCACGCTCCGGAAGAACGCGCTGGCCGTCGAGTACGATCGTCGCTCCCTCGCCGAGTGCGAGTTTGATTGCGAACGCCGGCGCGGGAAGTGCCGCGGGACGGCGGAGTACGTGTGCGAGCGCCTCGGCGAACGCTGCGTTACGCACGGGATTCGGGGCGGTTGCGTTTATCGCGCCGCTCAGCCCGTCGAGGGCGAGCAGATACACGCCGACCGCGTCGTCGATATGGATCCACGAATACCACTGGCGGCCGCTGCCCGTGCGCCCACCGGTTCCGGCTCTAAAAACCGGCAGCAGTTTCGCGAGCGCGCCGCCGTCACGGCCGAGCACCAAACCGGCGCGTACGCACGCAACGCGCATACCGAGATCGCCGGCCCGCTGCGCAGTGCGCTCCCATTCGACGCAGACGCGCGCGAGAAAATCGTCTCCGGGAGCGCTCGTCTCCGTGAACGTTTCCGTCTCGCTCGTGCCGTAATAACCGATTGCGGATGCCGAAACGTACACGGCGGGTTTGCGCCCGAGTTCGGCGAGCGCTTCGAAAAAGCGCGCCGGTGCCGCCGTGCGGCTCTCCAAGACTTCCCGTTTGACGCGCTCGTTCCAACGTTGCGCCAGCGGTTCGCCCGATAGGTTGATAAACGCGTCGCAGCGCGCCGCATGCGATGCCGCTTGCTGCGGATCTCTTAGAGAGGTTTCGATGACCTCATCGCGGCGTGCGCGCAGCGCCGCGCAGAGATGCGTACCGATGAACCCTCCGGCGCCGCTTACACCTACGACCATTCGGACTACTGCTGATTGAAGTCGCGCTCGGCCTTCTTGCCGAGTGCCGTGAGCGGCGATTCCGTCACGCCGGACTCGCTTTCGGATCCGCGCACTTGCTGAATCTCGATGCCGCCCGGGCCGGGCAGAAGCATCTCCGCCACTTCGAGCGCGCGAAGTGTGAGGCTCGGAGAAATGCCTTCCATGCGAACCAGTGCTTTGGCTTGCAGTGAGACGATGACTTCCGGATCGCCGCGCAGCGAGCCGCTCACGATCGTCCTGGCGGCGGAAGCGGCAGAGACCGATACCATGGGCAATGCGCCGGAGAGCGAGAACCACGCGTACTCCTTGCGGTGCTGTCCCTTGAACCAGGCGTTGCGTGGGCTGCCCGTGCGCATCAGACCCGGGACCACGGTGGTCACGGCGATCTTCTTGCGGGCAAGCGCGGCGCGAAGTCCCTCGGAATAGCCGACGGCTGCGAATTTCCCGACGCAGTACGCAAGCAAGTGCGGAACGCTGACTTTGCCGCCGATCGACGTGATGTTGACGATGCGGCCGCCGCCGCCGCGTTCCATGAGCGGAATCGCCGCTTCGACTGCATCGTACATCGCCCAGAAGTGCGTGCGCAGCGAATCTTCGTAGTCCGCCCGCGTCATCGATTCCATCGGGCCGACTTGAATCGTGCCGGCATTGTTGACCAGAACGTCGAGACGGCCGAATTCGGCATACGTCCGCGCGAGCGCCGCACGTACTTCGGCCGCATTACGTATGTCGCACGATACGGCGAGTGTGCGAACGCCGCATGCGCGGATGCGCTCGGCTGCGGCGTCGAGCGTTTCACGTTCGCGCGCGCAAATTGCGACGTCTGCGCCGCGGCGCGCGCATTCGAGCGCGAGCGCGAGTCCGAGTCCGCGCGAGCCGCCCGTAATAAACGCCGTCTGCCCGTGCATTCCGCGCGAGCGGCGCAAACGGGAAACGGCAAGGACGGCTGCCGCTCCGGCAAGCATAGCCGCCGCAGCTTGCGTGCGTTTTGAAAATCTCATGCGATTCGTCTACCCACGCGCCGGGAAAGCTTGGCGCATGAATCAGCGTAATACGGCGTTATCGTTATTTGCCGCCGGCGCGGCGGCCGGTTTGACGCTTACGTATGTGACGCGCAACGCGCGTGCGCGAATGCGCCATCCGATCGCTCAGGCGTTGACGGTCGCGGTCCAGCGCGATCGCGTCGAAGAGTTCGTGGAATCGCGCGAACGTCTGCTCGCGGCGCTTGGATCCAAGCGCCGGCTCGGCATGATCGATCGCCTCGAAGTTCGTGACGCGCCGGGGGGCCGCGGAACGGAAATGCATCTGAGCATGCGCGGGCTCGGTAAATACGACATCAAAGACGTGCTTCGTCGTGCCAAAGCGCTGCTCGAAGCCGGTGAAATTCCGACCGGAAGGCGGTACGCGTCATGAAGGCAGTGGTTTGGAACGGCACGCACAACGTGCGCGTCGAAAATGTCGAGGATCCCCAAATCGTCAACCCCCACGACGCGCTCATTCGCGTGACCGCGACGGCGATCTGCGGCTCGGATTTGCATCTGTATAACGGCTTCATGCCGACGATGAAACCGGGCGATATTCTCGGACACGAGTTCATCGGCATCGTTGAAGAAACCGGACCGCAAGTGACCAAGGTGCGCCGCGGCGACCGCGTAGCCGTGCCGTTCAACATCGCGTGCGGCGCCTGCGAGCCGTGCATGCGCGAACAGTGGTCGCTATGCGACAATTCGAATCCGAATGCCGCATTGGCGGAACGCCTGTACGGATACTCGTGCGCGGCGCTATTCGGTTATTCTCATCTCTTCGGCGGTTACGCCGGAGGACAAGCCGAATACGTGCGCGTTCCGTTCGCGGACGTGGGATGTCTTGCCATACCGGACGACGTGGACGACGAACGCGCCCTCTTTCTCACGGACATCTTTCCAACGGGATTCATGGCGGCTGAGAACTGCGACATCAAACCAGGCGACGTCATCGCCGTGTGGGGATGCGGACCTGTCGGTCAGTTTGCAATCCGCAGCGCGTATCTGTTGGGCGCCGAAGAAGTCATCGCGATCGATCGCATTCCCGAGCGTTTGACGATGGCGCAAGAAGGCGGAGCGCTAACGATTCATTTCGACGAAGTGAACGTCTTGGATGCACTCTTTGAGATGACGGGCGGACGCGGCCCCGACGCCTGCATCGATTGTGTCGGAATGGAGGCGCACGGGCGCACGCCAGACGCGCTGTTCGACAAGGCGAAACAAGCATTGCGTTTCGAGCTGGACCGCGCACACGTCCTGCGCTTGGCGGTTCAGGCGTGCGGCAAGGGCGGAACGCTTTCCGTGCCGGGCGTCTACGGCGGTTTCATCGACAAAATGCCGTTCGGCGCGATCTTCGAAAAAGGACTGCAACTGCGCACCGGGCAGACGCACACGCACCGCTACATGCGTCCGTTGCTGGAGCGCATCCGGCGCGGCGAGATCGATCCGTCGTTCATCATCACACACCATGGTACGCTCGACGACGCGCCGGCGTACTACGACATGATGGCAAAACATCAGGACGGCTTTGTGAAGTCGTTCCTGCGTCCGGCCGCGTTCACGCAAGGCGAGGTGACGCGGTATAGCCGCGGCTCCCAGGAGTTGACGCAAGCCCGACGGTAAGAGCGCCGTAATGCGTTTTTCCAAGACGCAACGGCGCGGCTTGCTCGCTATGGGCTTCGCGCACGGCGCAAGCGATTTCTATTCGGGGATGGTGCCGCTGCTGATCTTCACGATCGTCAGCGCGCACCGTCTTTCGCCGCTCTATCAAGGCGCCATTGGTTTTCTCTGGTACTTGACGAGCTCGGTCGTGCAGCCGCTGTTCGGCGCATACTCGGATCGCGCCGGACGCTGGTGGTTTCTTCCGGTTTCGGTGGGACTCACGGCGTTGGCGGTATCGCTGATCGGGCTATCGTCCGGTATTGCCGTTTTATCGGCGCTGGTGATCGCGGGCGGCATCGGGTCCGCGGTCATGCATCCCGAAGCCGGAAAATATGCGGCGCTGCTGAGCGGAAGCCGCAAATCCGGCGGCATATCGATCTTTCAGATCGGCGGCGCGGCGGGCTACGCGTTCGGTCCGGTCGTCATCGCGCACCTCTTGCAAAGCTACGGCACGCGCGGTTCGCTCGCGATGATCCTGCCCGGCGCGGCAGCCGCAGCCGCGCTGTTCGTACTCATGCGCGGCCTCGACGCGCACGCGCAGCGCGCGCAAGCCGAGCATCGAGCGGCGACCGCACTCGAGTCGTCGCGCGTGGACCACGCCGGCGTGGGTTTGCTCGTCGCGGGAACGGCGCTCAAGTATCTGGTCGGTGCATCGTTTATGACCTACTTGCCGAATCTCGTCGTTGCACGCGGCGGATCGATCGCGCAGGCCGGCGTCATCGTAACGTTGTTTTTGGCCGTCGGCGTCATCGGCTTGTATCTGGGCGGCTGGCTCGGCGACAAGTACGGCGCGGTGCCCATAGCGGTTGCCAGCCTCTTCGTCACCGCGCCTGTGCTCTATGGGTTTTTCGCGTTCGGCGGCAGCGCAGGGCTCGCGTTCCTGCTGTTCGCCGGCGTATTGCTCAACGTCCAAAGCGCGCCGAGCGTTGCCATCGTGCAGCGCATGCTTCCGCGCAATCTCGGCATGGCGCTCGGATTGATGAACGGCGTCGCCTTCGGAGCCGGATCGGCGCTGGTAACGGCCGTCGGTTTCGGCGTCGCGCGCATCGGCGCGGCGGGAGCGTTACTCGACGTCAGCGCGTTGCCGGTGCTGTGCGCGGCGGCATTTTGGCTCGCTGGGCGCCGCTTGGGCGATATGCGCTACGCGAGCGCGCCGAGCAGCGTCGTTGCTTCCTGATTCAGCCGCTGTTCGTAGACTTTCGGGTGGGTAAGATAAAAGAGCGCCATGATGCGAAGCGCAAACGTATGCGCGCGCGGCATTGAAAGATTCGCGAATGCCGTACGCGCGCGCCCGGCAAGGCTGTGTGCGCGCGCGGCAAACGCGTCGAACGAGCCGTAACAGGCGATCCAATTCAGCTCCGCGTGCTCGCGGTCTTCCTGTTGATCGATGAACGAATCGAGCAACACGTGGAGCGCGGAGAATGCGGGGAAATACGCCTCGTACGTTGCATCGATTTGCTCGAAGTTGCTGCAGAATGCCGCGTAGAGCGGCCCGTAGACCTGAAATTGCGAACCGGCGGCCGCGCCGGCTTCCCACCACGTGAGATCGGCGAAGCGCCGTGCATGCCGCGCATGCCAATCGATGCACGCGCGTTCTCGCTCACCCGGCGGCAAATGTTTGTACGTTTGCGTATCGGTATAGAGCGCAACCGCTTCTTCGAAATGCGGCAGCAGCAGCTCGTGGTCGGCCAGGCGTGAGAGCGCGCGCCGCACGCGACGAACGAGCGTGGCCAGATAGTCGCCGTCATCGCCCGGCGGCCCGTACGCGTAGTAGTCGGCCGGCGGACGGGACGGGTCGAGCGCGTCGGCGAGCGCGAGGTGCAGATGCCGGAACGCGTCCGGCGTGGTGAGCGGATGGCGGTCGCAGAGCCCATCGAGAAAATCGTAGATAGCCTCGAGCGGTGCGACGATTTCGACGTAATGCTCGCGCGCCGCACTCGGCAACAGCGTCGAAAGAATGCAAGCTCCGGCGACATGATAGGCTTTGGCGCGTAATCCGAACCGCGCCTGCGCGCGCAATTCCGCGTCGGGGATGCGATCGGCGAAAACCTCGAGGTGCTGCAACGCGGAACGCGCGAGCGGCACGACGCTTACGAGAAAGCGCCGCAGCTCGAGCGCGTCGTCCATTCCGCCGCCGAACAAAAACGCGAGCCGTTTCGGACTGAACAGCACGCGATTGATAGCCCAGCCGATGTCCCTGCGCAGCACGTCTTGGGTTAAATTCCGCCGGTAAAGCGCCCGCGGTTGAGCGTGCCATGCGGATCGAACTGCGCTTTGAGGGCGCGCATTTTCGAGATCGCCTGCGGCTGCGCTCCCCACGCGTTCAGCGCGGTGCGGATCGGCGCGTCGCCCGCGGCGATCACGCTGGACGGACTGATCGAACGGATCGCGTCATCACACGCCTCGATTTTCTCGGCGAATGCCCGGCTGTCGCGCTCCCTGACGCGCAGGAAAACGTCACCGTTCATCACGTCGGACAAAACGTCGGTAAAAAGTTCGTGACGATTCGCGGCGTCGCGCAGCGCCGTCGCGCGTTCTATGACATCGCCAGGAAGCCCGAGGGCGCGATACGTAATCGAGCGCTCGCCGACGTTCGCGATGGATGCGTCCAGCACGCGTTCGAACGACTCCCATGCGCCTGCATCGATGATTACCGTCTCGGGAACGCCCGCGCGGCCCAGCATCGAACGCAGCTCGCGCGTTGCGCGCTCGACGAGCGCTTCGGAGCCTTCGATCAAGAGATACATCCGCCCGTCGACGCCGTCTTCGCCGTCGATCGTCTTGCGGTATCCCTCTACGCAAAATGCGGCGGTTGGCGTTATCGCGGAGGCGGCAACTTGCGCCGCTGCGCGCGCCCGCGTGTGTTCGGGAAGTTTTGCGATGAGTGCGCGCCGCCGCTTCGGGAGCGGCAGCGTCTTGAAGTTCAGTTGCGTGATGATGCCCAGCGTGCCGAACGATCCGATGTAGAGCTTGCTCATGTCGTAACCGCTGACGTTTTTGACGACCATGCCGCCCGCGTTTGCCAGCGTTCCGTCGGCTAGCACGACTTGGGAGCCGATGACGAAATCGCGCGCTCGTCCATACACGTGCCGCCGTGGGCCGAGCCATCCGGACGCCAGCGCGCCGCCGGCCGTTGCTTTACGCCGCAGGGGAACGTCGATTGGTATGAATTGTCCACGTTTGGCGAGCTGATCGGCAAACGCCCCGACGCGTATGCCGCTCTGCGTAGCGCACGTAAGATCGTGAAATTCATGCGTGAGCAATTCCGCGAATGCGGTCATATCCACGGTCACGTCCGCTTTTGGCGGGAGCGCACCAAATCCGCGCAGGGTGCCGCCGCCGGCAATTTCAACGGTACGCCCGTCGCGATTGCATTCCGCAACGAGTGCGCGCAGGTCGTCGAGCGTCATCGCTGGATTTCTGCGCAGCCGACGCCTGCGGGAAAAATCTTTTCCGGATTGAGCATGCGCCGAGGATCGAAGACCTCGCGCACGCGCGCCATCGTCGCCAGATCGTCGGTCGAGAAAATGCGTGTGAGCGTTCCGCGCTTTTCGAAGCCGATTCCGTGCTCGCCGCTAATCGTGCCGCCGAGTTCGACCGCCGCCTGCAATATATCGTTGCC